>NZ_JBSFWD010000005.1:0-318213 GCF_053592655.1 Streptosporangium sp. NPDC002607 | reverse complement strand
TCGTCCGTCCTTCAACCGTGACGATCGTGGTGAGCGCAGGCCGTTCAACCGCGATGAGCGTCCGGGTGGGGAGCGTCCGTCGTTCAACCGTGATGAGCGTCCGGGTGGGGAGCGTCGTTCGTACGGTGACCGTGACCAGGCCCGTAGCCGTTACGGTTCGCGTCCCGACAGCGGCGAGCGCAGGCCCTTCAACCGTGATGATCGTGGTGAGCGCAGGCCGTTCAACCGTGACGACCGTCCGGGTGGGGAGCGTCGTTCGTACGGTGACCGTGACCAGGCCCGTAGCCGTTACGGTTCGCGTCCCGACAGCGGCGAGCGCAGGCCCTTCAACCGAGATGACCGTGGTGAGCGCAGGCCCTTCAACCGAGATGACCGTGGTGAGCGCAGGCCGTTCAACCGTGACGACCGTCCCGCCGGCGGCTACCGGGGAGACCGCGATGGTGAGGGGTCACGCACCCGTTACGGCCGGGATGACCGGCCCGGTGGCCGTGACGAGGCTCCCAGCCGCCAGCGTGAGGAATTGCCCGAGCTTGCCCCGGACATCACCGCGGAGGAGCTCGACAAGGAGATTCGCGAGGAGCTCCGTTCCCTCCCGCTCGACCTCGCGGAGCTGATCTCTCGCCACCTCGTGGCAGCCGAGAGGGCTCTGGGCGAGGACGACGCGGAGCGGGCGTACGAGCACACCAAGGTCGCCCGCCGCTTCGCGGCCAGGATCGGAGTGATCCGCGAGGCCGTCGGCATCGCGGCCTACCATGCCGGCCACTTCTCCGAAGCACTCAGTGACCTGCGTGCGGCCCGCCGGATGACGGGTTCTGACTCGTTCCTGCCGATCATGGCGGACTGCGAGCGTGGCCTCGGCCGCCCCGAGCGCGCCCTCGACCTGGTCCGCTCCAAGGAGGCCGAGCGGCTCGACCGCGTCGGCAAGATCGAGCTCGCCATCGTGGAATCCGGCGCCCGGCGTGATCTCGGCCAGAACGATGCCGCGGTCATCACCCTCCAGCGCCTTCCCGAGTTGCGCGACACGCGTCCCCAGCCCTGGTCGGCCCGTCTCGCCTTCGCCTACGCCGACGCGTTGTTCGAGGCGGGTCACGAGGGGCCCGCCACCGAGTGGTTCGGCCGGGCGATGGCTTTCGACGAGGACGGCGAGACCGATGCGGCCGAGCGTTACGCGGAGCTGACCGGGGCCGTCATCGAGGATCTCGAAGAGGACGACGAGTTCGAGGACGAGGAAGCCGTCGACGACGACCGCTTCCTGGGCGACGCCGATGACGACGCCGATGATGATGACGATGACGAGATCGACGCCGACGACGTCATCGACGAGGACGACGAGGTCGACATCGACGACGCGGCGACTCTGGACGCGGACATCGAGGACGAAGACGATCTCTACGAGGAGGCGTTCGGCACGGGAAGGCCCGTGATCGGTGACGCCCTGGACAACGGCGCTCCTGACGCGAACGGAACGGCGGGTATCGAGCGGAAGATCCAGGAGAAGGAGGGAAAGGCCGACCTGGCTGTCGAACCGGCCTTCATCGAACCTGACTTCGGCGACATTCTCCGCGACGCCCCCGATATCCACGACGATCGGGACGAGGCCGACGAGCAGGGCCAGAATCGCCGGAGCAAGCCCGAGGAGAAGTAGCTCCCCGGGGGACTTCGCCGTATTTCGGGTGAACGGGCGAACGGCCCGTTCACCCGAAATGGCGATTCCAGTGCGGTCCTGGGCCTGAGGGACGCGTCCTTACGACTCTGTCCGGTCCAGCCAGTGCAGGATTCCAGCCACGTTGGACGGGGCGCCGCTCAGCAGTTCGAACTGCTCGGCGGTGGCCTCGTCCGCCTTCAGCGCCGCATAGCGGTCACGGGTCCGCTCCCTGACCATGGCCACCGCGTGGTCCAGGTCCATGGCCTGCGCGCGGGCCTGACGGGTCAGGTCGACCCAGACGCGCAACTCCTCGGCGGAGCGTCCCAGAATCTCTTCCACGTCCGTGACCGGCCCGTAGTGGCTGAAGAGCAGCCGTTGCGGGCCCAGCGCCTTGAACAGGGCGATCGAGTCCAGCGCGGTCCGCAGGTCGAAGTCCGGCGGGGGCGTGGCGGGGCGTAGGTCGCCCGTCTCCGGAAGGTAGACCCCGGCCGCGTCGCCGACGTAGAGGTCACCGGTGCCGGAGTCGATGAGCCCCACGTGATGTTTGGCGTGTCCCGGGGAGTAGTGGCTGCTCAGCGTGCGTCCGTTGCCGAGGTCGACACTGCCTGTGTCGCCTAGCGCGCGAATTCGTGAGGCTTCGGTGGGGGAGAGTTCGCCGAACAGGGTGTCCAGCTTGTCGCCCCAGACCATTCGCGCGCTGGCCATCAGCCTGGACGGGTCGGCGAGATGCCGGGCGCCTTTCTCGTGAACCACGATCTCCGCATCCGGGTAGAAACCGGCGATGTCCCCGACTCCGCCCGCGTGGTCCAGGTGAATGTGCGTGACAACGACCGTGGCGAGATCCGCCGGGCCGACGCCCAGCGAGGTCAGGGCGTCGCGTACCACGGGAGCCGAGGTGGAGGTACCCGTCTCCACCAGGCAGGGCCGATCTCCGAGAATCAGGTATCCGGCCGTGATACTGGAGTATCCGGCCATCCTCGTGTCGATCTCATAGACGTCTCCGCCGAGGGCGGTGATGTTGTCCACAGGTCACCTCATAACTGGAACCGGCGTCCCCAGAACGGTATTCGGCCATTCCGGTGCAGCTCACATCGTAGAGAGTCGTCCTCGGTCGCTCGCTTCCGTACGCGAAGAAAGGTGTCGCAGGCAAGCGACCCGGTACCGCTTGTGAGGGCCGCTGAGCTGTCGTCTCCGGGGTGAATGTGTGATCCCGGTCACTGTTCGGACCTCCAGGAGCCAGAGACCTCGGAGTCGCTCAAAGCCCCGGCTTCCTGGGGGGCCGGACCGCTCGTGGGCGGGCTCTGGGCCGAAGTGCTGAGCAGGCGCAGGACCAGGCCGGTGCGGGGCTTGGGGCCGAAGGAGGTGGACTTGCGGGGCACCCGTTCTCCCCGGGCCGCGATCGCGAGCACGTCCTCGACCGCCAGCGGGCGCAGCAGCACCGCCGTCCCGCCGGAGGCCCGCGCGAGCTGTGTGGCGGCCTCCGGATCGTGGTGGACGACGCGCACCGAACGCTCGTCGTCCCGCATCCCCCACACCTTCGGCAGGAGGAACTCCGCGAGGATGGAGGTGTTCAGCGCCCGCCATCCGGCCGAGCGGTCGGTCGGCATGGCGTGCGCGAGCCGGTCGGGGTCGGGGTCGGTGAGCAGGTAGGTGGGGCCCCCGCCGGACAACAGGTAGGCCGGTCCGGTGCTCTCCTCCAGCGCGGCCAGCCCCTCGGCCAGGCCCGCGTGCTCCCGTACCTGCCAGGAGCCCCTGGCCTTGGCCAGCGCCTCCCCGAGCGGCAGTTCGGGAATGACCCGATGGATGGCCTTCAGATGCGGGGGGTAGGCGCCGGAGTCCACCAGGAGTGCGAGACCGAAATCCCAGGGCCCGGGCTCTGCGGGCCTTGAGGCGTGGTGTTCCCGCTGGAGTTCGAGGTAGGTGGCGTAGCGGTGGTGCCCGTCGGCGATCAGGGCCTGGCGAGGGCGGAGATCGGCGTTGATGGAGGCGAGCTCACCGGTGTCGGTGACGGCCCACAGCCGGTGTCTGACCCCGTCGCCGGTCACCGCCTCCGCCAGCGGAGGCCGGGATGTGGCGGTCCGGTCGACGAGGCGGGTGGCGGCGCCGCCCGCGCCGTCGTAGAGCAGGAAGATCGGCTCCAGGTTGGCCTCCGTGGTGCGCATCAGCGCCAGCCGGTTGGCGACCGGTCCGGGCATCACGTTCTCGTGCGGCAGGACGATGTGCTGGTCCGGCCCCGCCAGGCCCACGTCGCCGATGAGTCCGCGCTGCAGGATCTCGGGCCCGGACTGCTCGTAGACGTAGATCGCGGGTGTCTCGTCGGCGGCCAGCACTCCGGAGGAGAGCCACTCCTGAAGCTTCTCCCGCGCCTCGGCGTACCTGGGCTGGTCGATGCCGGGAAGGATCAAACGCACCACGTTGTTGGGGTGGGTGTCGAGCAACTCCCGTACGCCCGCCTCGTCGATGAGATCGTAAGGCGGTGAGGTGACCCCGGCCAGATCGTCGACCGTGAACCGTACGCCGCGGAACGGGCGTAGCACCAGCCCGCCGGGTACCGGCAGTTCAGGATTCGCCATAGAGGGCATGCTGCCATAAAGGCCTGAAACGGCCGGGCGCCGTCTCGAGGCTGCGGTGGTGCCCGGTCCCGTCAGGGAGTCGGCCAGATCTGTCGTCTGTCGATGAAGGAGGCCTCACACAATGGTCCAAGGACGTAGCGGTCCGTCTGATTCCCCCAACCCCGAGACGGGCGCTCCGGTCGGGGACGTCTACGAATGGTTTCAACGAGGGATGAGGTTGCTGGCCGAGGGGAGCCCGGCGGCGGCTGCCGCGCTGCTGGAGCGGGCGGCCTACGCGGAGCCGGAGTCCCGGAGCATCCGTGAGGCTCTCGCCCGGGCGCAGTTCAACTCCCGGCAGTACGCCGACGCGGTCGACAGCTTTCGCTGGATCATCGATGCGAATCCAGCCGAGGACTACGCGTATTTCGGTCTCGGGCTCGCCCTGTGGCGGACCGGGGACATGGAGGGAGCCCAGGAGCCGCTGGCCATCGCCGTCGCGATGCGGCCCGACCAGCGGCACTACGTCTCCGCTTTGAAAAGCGTGCGCGCCACGTTACGGGCCCGCCGGATGTGATCCGTATGTGATCTGTGCGAGCAATGGAACGTGGGTGATGAAATAGGCCAGTGGACACGAACGTGCTGATCGACCTGTACGACACCCTCCTCCTTGATCTCGATGGGGTGGTGTATCTCGGGCGCGACGCCGTACCCGGGGCGCCCGAGGCGCTACGCCGGGCGGCGGAGCGTGGCGTGCGCCTCGCCTATGTCACCAACAACGCCTCACGCACCCCCGGCGCCATCGCCCAGCACCTGAGCGCGCTGGGCGCTCCGGCGACCCCCGACGACGTCGTCACCTCCGCCCAGGCCGCCGCACGGCTCGTGGCCGAGCGGGTCGAACCGGGTGCCGCGGTGCTGGTGGTCGGCGGGATGGGACTGCGCACCGCGTTGCGCGCCCATGGTCTGCGCCCGGTCAGCACCGCCCTGGACAGCCCGGTCGCGGTCGTCCAGGGCATAGCCCCCGACCTCTCCTACGGCCTGCTGGCCGAGGGGACACTCGCGGTGCGGGAGGGGGCGCTCTTCGTGGCCGCGAACGCCGACTCGACCATGCCGACCGGCAGGGGCGAGTTTCCCGGCAACGGCGCGATGGTCAGGGTCATCGCCACGGCGACCGGGGTGGAGCCGATCGTCGCGGGCAAGCCCGAGCCGCCCCTGCACCGGGAGTCGATGCTCCGTACCGGATCGCGGCGGCCCCTGGTGGTCGGCGACCGGCTCGACACCGACATCGAGGGGGCGACCAACGCCGGAGTCGACAGCCTGCTGGTTCTGACGGGGGTGGCGAGCGCGCTCGACGTGCTGACCGCCGCCCCCCGGCACCGGCCGACCTATGTCGCCGGCGATCTGTCCGCACTGCACCGGCCCTATCCCGAGGTACGGCGGGCCGGGGACGGGTGGACCTGCGACGGGTGGACGGCCCGCTGGGAGGGGGGTGCCCTCGCCCTTGAGGGTGGAGGTGAGCCGCTCGACGGCCTCCGCGCCGCCTCAGCCGCGACCTGGGAGGCCGCGGGGGAGGGCCGGGCGGACGAGGACGCGGTGAAGGCGGCACTCGACTCCGCGCTCTCGTCCGCCGGCTGAGAGGGCCACCTTCGTCCAGGCGGCCTCTCCCCTCAGGTGATCCCGCTCTCGGGCGGGATCCTCAGAGAAGCTTGCGCAGGCGGAGAAGGTCTCCGAAGCTGGCGTCGACCCTGACCCGGCCGCCGAACACGGCCCGTCCCATGTCGAGTTCCCCGTTGACCAGGGCGACGAGATCATCGCTGCCGATGGTCAGCTTCACCTCGGCCTCCCTGCCGTCGTCCGAGGGCTGATCCTCGAAGGGGCCGAGGCCGCCGTGGTGGATGCGACCGTAAAAGGTCACGCCGAGATCCTTGATGTGGCAGCTGATACTGCGCTCGACCACGTGCTTGGCGCGGCTTGCCTGGTCAACCTCGTCGAACTGCTCGCCGAGTTTGCGCAGTGCCGCCCGGCACTCGTCGACGGTCGCCATCGCGTGGCGCTCCCTTCTCTTCCGGACCGGCCTGAATCCCTTTCAGGTACGGACGGTAGCGTTCCACATGGGTACGGCATGCAATCCGGCGCGGGGGTGTGCCGGGAAAGAGGCGTACACCGCGGCGTACGAAACCCCGAGGAGGGTGCGCTTGGGCGGCCGCCGACCTTAACGAGATGACAACGCGCGAGACCCCCGCGATAGTTCGCGCTTTACCCAGCTTTGAAGAACCCGCTCTCCTGACCCACGCCGGGGCGGAGGGAGGCGGGCGGCGACGGAACCGGGAAGGCCCGCCGGGGCGACGGGGGACGAGGGTTCCGATACGGTCGGGGAATTCACGGGCACGGGGCCGGTGAGCGTCGCGTTCGTGCGGCGGCAAGGGGCGCCGAGACGGCCGAGGCGGCCAGGAGAGGATCCGGAGGGGGCGCATGACGGACCTGCTTGAGGAGACGGGCGACGAGCGGGCGGACGCCGCGCTGGGCGGGCTCGCCCGGCTCGGCGCCCTGCCCGTCTCCGCGCACGCGGACGTCTTCGAGGAGGTGCTCACCGGACTGGAGCAGGCGCTCGCCTCGGTGAACGACGTCCCGGACCGGCACCCGTGAGCCGGCGGGCACGCCTCGACAGCGAACTCGTCCGCAGGAGGCTGGCGCGGTCCAGGGAACAGGCGGCCCAGCTCATCGAGGCCGGCCGGGTCAGCGTCGGCGGCCGGGTGGCGGCCAAGGCGGCGACCCAGGTCGACACCGCCTCGGCCATCGTGGTGGTGGAGGCGGCCGAGGGCCCGGACTACGTCTCGCGAGGGGCGCACAAGCTCCTCGGCGCGCTGGAGGCATTCGGCCCCCTCGGCCTCACGGTCGCCGGGCGCCGCTGCCTGGACGCCGGTGCCTCCACCGGAGGCTTCACAGACGTGCTGCTGCGCGGCGGTGCGGCCCATGTGCTGGCCGTCGACGTCGGCTACGGCCAGCTCGCGTGGTCACTGCGGACCGACGACAGGGTCACGGTCATGGAGCGGGTCAACGTCAGGGACCTGACGCCGGACATGGTCGGCGAGGCGCCCACCCTGGTCGTCGGAGACCTCTCCTTCATCTCGCTGCGCCTGGTGCTGCCCGCCCTGGTGCGCTGCGCCGCCGAGCGGGCCGATTTCGCGATGCTGGTCAAGCCCCAGTTCGAGGTCGGCCGGGAGCGGGTCGGCGCGGGCGGCGTCGTCCGCGACCCCGCGCTCCGCGCGGAGGCCGTGCAGGACGTGGCCGAAGCCGCGCGGGCGCTCGGCCTGACCGTGCGAGGGGTCACCGCCAGCCCGCTGCCCGGCCCGTCGGGCAACGTCGAGTACGTCATCTGGCTGGGTAAGGGAGAGGGGGCTCCGCCGGTCGCCGACCTCGGCGCCGAGATCGAGCGAGCGGTGGCGGAGGGCCCCCGGTAGCAGGCGACCCGGGAGAGCGCGACCTGACATCCTGCCCGGAGCCGAAACTCGGGGCACCCACACTGGAAGAGCTGAGTTGGACTTCCTCCCCAGAGCCAGAGCTCGGGGTCTCCACGCTCGAGGAGATGAGATGACTGCCAAGCGCGTCGTGCTGGTCACCGCGCACACCGGCCGGCCGGCGGCCGTCGACAGCGCCCGGATGGTGATCCAGCGGTTCCTGGACGCCGGGTTGACCGTGCGCGTCCTCAGCGCCGAGGCCGACGAGATCGCCTGCGCCGGGGCCGACGTGGTGCCCGCCGGTTCGGCGGCGGTCGACGACGCCGAGATGATGATCGTGCTCGGCGGCGACGGGAGCCTCCTGCGGGCGGCCGAGTTCGCCCGCCCGGCCGGCGTGCCGCTGCTGGGGGTGAACCTCGGACACGTGGGCTTCCTGGCGGAGGCCGAGGTGGAGAACCTGGCGGTCGCGGTCGACAGCGTGGTGGAAGGTCGCTACGACGTCGAGGAGCGGATGACCATCGAGGTCACCGCCCGCCTCAACGGCAAGTTGCTGGCCGACAGCTGGGCGCTGAACGAGGCCACCGTCGAGAAGAGCGAGAGAATGCTCGAGGTGGTCGCCGAGATCGACGGGCGCCCGTTGTCGCGCTGGGGGTGTGACGGGGTGATCTGCGCCACGCCGACCGGTTCCACCGCGTACGCCTTTTCCGCGGGAGGGCCGGTTGTCTGGCCCGAGGTGGAGGCGCTGCTGCTGGTGCCGATCAGCGCCCATGCGTTGTTCTCCCGGCCCCTGGTGGTCTCGCCCCGCTCCAGGCTCGCGCTGGAGGTCCAGACGGAGACCGCGGGAGCGGTGCTGTGGTGCGACGGGCGCCGCAGGTTCGACCTGCCCGCCGGGGCGAGGGTGGAACTGCGGCGGGCCGAGCTACCGGTACGACTGGCTCGGCTGCACGGTCTGGAGGACACGGGCGCGCCGTTCACCGACAGGTTGGTCGCCAAGTTCGATCTCCCTGTACAGGGGTGGCGCGGACGGGTGAGGCCCTAGTACGGCAGGGCGGGTGACGTCTCAAGCGCGTAGGATCGTGCCCGCGCACCGCACTGATGTTCGGTGAATTCGATGTGACGGGAGGGACCAGTGCGACCTAGGGTCGAGGAGGTCCGCATCCAGGGGCTCGGCGTGATCGACGAGGCCGTCCTGGTGCTATCGCCGGGATTCACCGTGGTCACGGGCGAGACGGGTGCGGGCAAGACCATGGTGGTGACCGGTCTGGGGCTGCTGTTCGGCGGCCGGGCCGATCCCGCCCGGGTCCGTCCCGGCTCCGAGCGGGCCACCATCGAGGGCACACTGATCGTCGACCCGGCGGGGCGGGTCGCGCAGCAGGTGCAGGACGTGGGCGGTGAGGTCGAGGACGGCGAGTTGATCATCTCTCGGACCGTCTCCGTCGAGGGGCGCAGCCGCGCCTGGCTGGGGGGGCGCACCGTCCCCGTCGGCACGCTCACCTACCTGGCCGAGGACCTGGTGGCCGTGCACGGCCAGATGGACCAGCAGCGGCTGCTGCAGCCCGGCCGCCAGCGCGCCGCTCTCGACCGCTACGCGGGCGAGGAACTGGTCAAGCCGTTGCGCGCCTACGAGCAGGCGTACAAACGGCACAGGAAGATCGCGGAGCAGCTGGCCGAGCTGACCACCAGAGCCAGGGAGCGCGCCCAGGAGGCCGACCAGCTCAGGTTCGGGCTCGGTGAGATCGAGAGGGTCGACCCCAAGGCCGGCGAGGAGACCGGGCTGCGCGAGGAGGAGGAACGGCTCTCCCACGCGGACTCCCTCCGGAGTGCCGCCGAGACGGCGCACCGGGCGCTGCTCGGTGACCCGATGTCCGGTGAGCAGGCCATGCCGGACGCCATCGCGCTGGTCGGCGAGGCCCGCACGGCGGTCGAGGCGGTGCGCGACTTCGACCCGGCGCTCGCCGGGATCGCCGAAAGGCTCGCCGAGGCGGGGTACCTGATCTCCGACGTCGCCACCGAGCTGGCCGCGTACGCCGAGTCGATCGACGCGGATCCGGGTCGGCTCGCGGCGGTGCAGGAGCGGCGGGCCGCGCTCATCCATGTCATCCGCAGGTACGGCCAGGACACCGCCGAGGTGCTCGCCTGGGCCGCTCGGGCCGCCGCACGCGTCGCGGAGCTCGACGGTGACGACGACCGCATCGGTGAGCTCACCCGCGAGCACGAGGAGCTCACCGGGCGCCTCACCGAGCTGGCCACCGACCTGACCCGGGTCAGGTCGGTGGCCGCGGAGCGCTTCGGGCAGGCCGTGACCGAGGAGCTCACCGCGCTGGCCATGCCGCACGCCAGGGTGGTGGTCACCATCGTCGCCGCCCCCGAGTTCGGCCCGCACGGTGTCGACGAGGTCGAGCTGCGGCTGTCGCCGCACCCCGCCTCGCCGCCCCTGCCGCTGAACAAGGGCGCCTCGGGCGGCGAGCTGAGCCGGGTGATGCTCGCCATCGAGGTGGTGTTCGCCGGGGCCGACCCGGTCCCGACGTTCGTCTTCGACGAGGTCGACGCGGGCGTGGGCGGCAAGGCCGCGGTGGAGATCGGCCGCAGGCTGGCGCGGCTGGCCAGGACCTCCCAGGTGATCGTCGTCACCCACCTTCCGCAGGTCGCGGCCTTCGCCGACCAGCATCTCGTCGTGGAGAAGGCCGATGACGGGAGCGTGGTGCGGAGCGGCGTGATCGCCCTCGACAAGGACGGCAGGGCGCGGGAGCTGTCCCGCATGCTCGCCGGGCTCGAGAACTCCGAGCTGGGCCGCGCGCACGCGGAGGAGCTCCTGTCGATCGCGGCCGCGGACAAGGCGTGACCGGACGCCTCCGGAAGGAGAGACGAGGGAGTAAGTAGCGGTTTGAAAGAGTAATCCGTATGTTCCGGGGGAGCAGGTGACGGGGGTCACGGGTGACGTATCTGACACGCTGCCGACTGTTTGGCTCTCCTGGTCGTTCACTCTGGCAGGATGGTCGTGATGAAGGTGCCGATTGACGGGCTTCAAGACAGGCTCACCGGGTACCTCCGCCGCAGGAAGGTCACGGACCTTCCCGGGGTGACGGCAGTGGCGAGAATCGATCGGCGGACCAAGAGGCTGACCAAGCGCCTCAGGGCCGGGGAAATCGCGATTATCGATCACGTTGACGTTGACCGGGTTAGCGCGGAGGCGCTTGTCGCGTGCGGTGCGGCAGGCGTCGTCAACATCGCCGCGGGCATCAGCGGCCGTTACCCCAACCTGGGCCCGCAGATCATCGTTGACGCCGGAGTGCCGTTCGTGGACAACGCCACCTCCGAGCTGTTCGAGCGGATCAAGGACGGAGACCTGGTCCGGCTGCACGAGGGCGTCGTCTACCTCGACGAGGAGACGGTCGGCAAGGGCGACGTGCAGACCCCCGAGTCCGTCGAGGCCGCGATGACCGAGGCGCGGGCCGGGCTGACCGTGCAGATCGAGGCGTTCGCGGCCAACACCATGGAGTACGTCCGCCGCGAGCGTGACCTTCTCATCGACGGGATCGGCGTTCCCGACATCCGGACCGTCATGGAGGGCAGGCACGTCCTCATCGTGGTGCGCGGCTACCACTACAAGGAGGACATCGCCGCCCTCCGCCCCTACATCCGTGAATACCGCCCGGTCATGATCGGGGTGGACGGCGGGGCAGACGCGCTGCTGGAGGCCGGTTACCTGCCGGACATCATCGTCGGCGACTTCGACTCGGTCTCCACCAAGGCGCTCACCACCGGTGCCGAGCTGGTCGTGCACGCCTACCGCGACGGCAGGGCGCCGGGGCTGGAACGGGTCCAGCAGCTCGGTCGCAGCGCGGTGATCTTCCCGGCGATCGGTACCAGCGAGGACATCGCCATGCTGCTCGCCGACGACAAGGGCGCCGACCTCATCGTCGCCGTCGGCACCCACGCGACGCTGGTGGAGTTCCTCGACAAGGGGCGCTCCGGCATGGCCAGCACCTTCCTCACCCGCCTGCGGGTGGGCAGCAAGCTCGTCGACGCAAAGGGCGTCAGCCGGCTCTACCGCAGCCGGATCTCCACCCCGTCCCTGCTCCTGCTCGTCGCCACCACGCTGATCACCATGGGAGTGGCGATCGTCGTCTCTCCGGTGGGCAAGATCTGGCTGGACAGCGTCCGCGACGTCTGGAGCAGCTTCATCTTCTGGCTGGTCGGACTCTTCTCGTGATCGATTTCCGCTATCACCTCGTCTCCATCGTCGCGATCTTCCTCGCGCTGTCGGTGGGCATCGTGCTGGGCACCACCCTCCTCGAAGACCCCGTCATCAAGGCGAGCGAGGGCCTGGCCAACCAGCTCCGCGAGGGCAACAACGAGCTCCGCACCCAGGTGGAGGCCCTGCAGAGGCGAGAGGCGGGCAACGACGCCTTCGTGGCCGCCGACACCCCCCGGCTGGTCCAGGACGCGCTCGTGGGCAAGCGGGTCGTGGTCGTCGAGGCACCGGGCGCCACGGTGAGCGTGCGTGAGTCGGCGCAGCAGGTGATCGAGGAGGCCGGGGCGATCGTGACCGGCCGGATCACCCTCACCGAGAGGTACATCGATCCCACCCAGACGGGTTTCGTCGACAAGCTGGCCGTCGGGGCCAAGGCCGCCGAGACCGTCTTCCCCGTCGAGGGCACGGCATACGACAAGGCGGCCCAGGTGCTCGCCGACGCGATCGTGACCAGCGACCCCGTCCAGGCGGGCAAGGAGCACCCGGCCGGCGTGGGCATCCTCGACGCCTTCCAGCGCGCCGGTCTGCTCACCATCACCGACGACCCCGCCAAGCGCGCGGAACTGGCCCTGATGATCGCCCCCGCGGAGGCGTACACCGGAGAGACCGCCGCCGGGCGGGCGAGCGCGCTCGTGGCACTGGCGCTGGGCCTCGACGAGGTGGGCCAGGGCACGGTACTGGCCGGTACGCAGACCTCCGCCGCGGCCGGTGGGATCATCACCGCGCTCCGTGAGGAGACCTCCTTCACGGAGAAGGTCTCCAGTGTCGACACCGCGGATATGCCCGCGGGGCGGGTCGTGGTGGTCTACGCTCTCCGAGAGCAACTGGCCGGGCTCGCCGGTCAGTACGGCATAGGCTCCGGCGTCTCTGGTATCAAGCCCAGCGCGACGCCCACCCCCACGGCCGTCACGGCCACCTCCGGAGGATGACCCGATGGCTCGTCGTGCTTTTCTCGGTGCCCTCACCGGTGCGCTCCTCGGCGCGGTCGCCGCGCGTGCCGCGTACGCGGCCTTCACCCGCAGGCCTCCGGTCGGCGATGTGGAGACCTGGGCGCGCACGAACCACAGGGGCGAACCGATCACCCTGCTCGAGGGCCCGGCGTTCGTCGCCGGCGCCGGTGCCGCGGCGGCCGTGATCCCCGGCCTGACCGGCAGGGCCCGGGCGGCGGCGCTGCTGGCCGCGGTGGGGGCCGGCGGCCTCGGTGCCTACGACGACCTGTACGGCGCGACCTCCTCCAAGGGATTCAAGGGGCATCTGAGCGCCCTGGCCAAGGGGGAGGTCACCAGCGGGGCCGTGAAGATCCTCGGTATCGGTGCGACCGGCCTGGCCGCCGCGGCCGCCACCTCTTGCGCGCCCCTCGACGTCGCCGTCAACGGCGCGCTGATCGCCGGGAGCGCCAACCTGGCCAACCTCTTCGACCTGCGTCCCGGGCGTGCCGTCAAGGTGGGCCTGCTCGCCGGCGCATCCCTGCTCGCCGCGGCTCTGCTCAGGGACGACCCGGTCCCGGCCACCCTGGCCGCGCTTCCCATGGGCGCCGCCGCCGCGCTGCTGCCCGAGGACCTCGGCGAGCGGGCCATGCTCGGCGACGCGGGGGCCAACGCGCTGGGCGCGCTTGTCGGCCTGGCCGCCGCCGTCACCCTGGGCCGTCCGGGACGCCTGGCCGTGCTCGGCACAGTGGTCGCGCTGACCGCCGCCTCGGAGAAGGTCAGTTTCACCAAGGTGATCGCGGGCAACCCTGTCCTGCACCGCTTCGACATGCTGGGCCGTCGTCCCGTGGAGCAGGCACCCGCCACCCGATGAGCAGCAGGATCGCCCAGGGGATCGCGGGAGCGGCACTTCTCATCGGGATCGTGACCGTCCTGGCCCGGCTCGTCGGGTTCGGCCGCTATCTCGTCCAGTCGCAGACCGTCGGCAACCTCTGCCTGAGCACCGCCTACAACACCGCCAACTACGTGCCCAACATCGTCTTCGAGCTGGTGGCGGGCGGCGCGCTGGCCGGGATGGTGGTGCCGGTGCTGGCCTCGGCGGCCTCCAGGGCCGACGACGACCCCGAGGCCAGAGCGGAGGCCGGCCAGATCACCTCGGCGCTGCTCACCTGGGTGATGCTCGTCATGGTGCCGCTGGCACTGCTCATCGTGGCGTTCGCCGGGCCGATCGTCGCGCTGCTGGTGGGCGACCCCGCTCCGTGTGACCTGGCCGAGGTCGTCGAGGTCGGCACCGGCATGCTCGTCGTCTTCGCCCCTCGCATGATCTTCTTCGGGCTGGCAGTGGTCCTGTACGGCGTGCTCCAGGCACACCGGCGGTTCATGGGCCCGGCCCTGGCGCCGCTGGTCTCCAGCCTGCTCATCGTCGGCTCCATGCTGCTGTTCGAGGCGCTCAACGGGACGGCCGCCAAGGACCTGGCGGACCTGACCGCCGCGGGGCAGCTCTCGCTCTCCCTCGGCGCGACCGTCGCCGCCGCCGCGATGGTGCTCACCGTCGTCGGCCCGGTGGCCAGACTCAGGCTCAGGTTGCGGCCCACCCTGTCGTTCCCTCCGGGGGTCGCCGCCCGGGCGCGGCGACTCGCCACGGCGGGCATCGCCGTGCTGATCGCGCAGCAGGTCACGCTGATCGTCGTCATCTTCCTGGCCAACAACCTGGGCGGCGAGGGGGCGCTGGGCGTCTACACCTACGCCTGGGCGCTGTACCAGCTGCCGTACGCGGTGCTCGTGATGCCGATCGCCACCAGTTCCTTCCCGGTGCTCTCCACCAGGGCGCAGGAGGGTGACCTGGCCGGGTTCAACGCCCTGACCTCGGCCACGACGCGGACCGTGCTGCTGGTGACGGGGCTCGCGGCCGGGGTGATGGCGGCGGTCGCCGTGCCGGTGTCGCGGGTGTTCCTGGAGGGAAGCCCAGGTGGAGCGCTCGCCGAGACCGAGATGGCCAGGGCGGTCGCGCTGTTCGCGCCAGGTGTGGTCGGGTACGCGCTCATGCTGCACCTCGCCCGCATCCTGTACTCCTGCGGCTTGGGCCGGTCGGCGGCCGCCGCCTCGGTGGCCGGATGGGCCGTCGCGCTGGTGGCCCAGGTCGGGCTCGCCCACGCCGCCGCGGATCCGGCCGACGTGGTCGGGCAGCTGGCACTGGGCAGCACGATCGGCATGACCGTCGGCGGGCTGCTGCTGGCCCTCGCGGTGTTGCGCGCCAGGGGGAGGGCCGCGCTGGAGGGTACGCCGCGTACCCTCCTGGCGGCCCTGGTCGGCGGTGTCGCGGCCTGGGGGGCGGGCCTGGCCCTGGTCAACACTTTCGGGGCGGTGTCCAAGCCGGCCTACGTGGCGGTCGGACTGGCCGCCGCGACGGCCGGGGTGGCCGCGTTCGCGGCCGTGGCGATGATGGTCGACAGGCGAGACGCCCGGGCGCTGCTGGCACGACTGCGCGGGGGGCCGGTGAAGGAGGGGAGCGGTTTTGACGGTTGATCAGGGGACGCGCGTGGCGTTCGTGCTGGGAACGAGCGAGGGAGGGGTCGGCAGGCACGTCGCCATGCTGGCCGGAGGGCTGGTGCGCGGCGGCCACCGGGTGGTCGTGGCGGGCCCCCCGAGCACGGAGCGGGCCTTCGGGTTCGCCGCCCGCGGCGCGCGCTTCGTGCCGGTGCCGATCTCCGACCGGCCCCGCCCACTCGACGATCTACGGGCGGTCATGGCGCTCAGGACGCTGCGCGGGGCGCATGCCGTGCACGCCCACGGGCTGAGAGCCGGGGCGCTGGCGGCGATCGCGCTGGCCGGAACCGGAACCGGCCTGGTGGTGACCCTGCACAACGCCGCGACCGCGGGCGGCGTGGTCGGCGCGGTCTACGGCCTCCTGGAACGGATCGTGGCCCGCCGCGCCGACCGGATCCTGGTCGTCTCCCCCGATCTGGGGGAGCGGATGGCCCACCTGGGGGCCAGGGGTGTCGAGGCCGCCGTGGTCCCGGCGCCCGCGCTGCCTCCTTCCGGGCGCGCGGCCGGGGACATCCGGCGGGAGCTCGGTACGGGAGAGCGGGTGATCTTCCTGACGGTCGCCAGGCTCGCCCAGCAGAAGGGCCTGGAGACCCTGCTCGATGTGGCGAAGGCGCTGCCGGAGGTTCGCCGGGACGCGGAGCACGCGTCGGGGCCGGTGTTCCTGGTGGCGGGGGAGGGGCCGCTGCGAGCGGAGTTGCAGGAGCGGATCGACCGGGAGAACCTGCCGGTACGGCTGCTCGGTGCCCGTACCGACGTGGGGGACCTGCTCGAGGTGGCCAGGGCACTGCTGGTGCCGAGCCGCTGGGAGGGGCAGCCGCTCACCGTGCAGGAGGCCCTGCGGGCGGGTACGGCGGTCATCGCCACCGCGGTGGGGGGCATTCCGGCGATGGTGGGTGAGGCGGGGCTGCTGGTGCCGTACGGGGACGTCGCGGCGATGCGCGACGCGGTCGCGAGGATGCTCGCCGACGACGGTCTCGCGGAGGAACTGGCCGCTGCCGCCGCCAGGCGAGGCCGTGGGATGCCGGGTGAACCGGAGGCGCTGAAGGCGGTGCTCGCGGTCTACGCCGGGCTTTCCCCAAGGGGCTGAAAGGACCCGTTCGCGGTCCGCGCCAGATTTCCGAAGGGGGTTTGGCGCCTGGCGGCGGGCGAGGCCGGAAGCCCGATGGAACAGGCGGAGAGGTCGTGATGTTGGATTAGGCGCCACCATGCCGGAGACCTATACTGGCGTGTTTAGGGGGGGAGTATCCCTTCGCGGCAGTCTCGTCATCACGGTGTTGTCTCGCTCCACGAGGCCCCCGGGGCTGTCGGTCCGCGCTTCGACATATCTCAGTCGATGCCTCATGCGGGCGGGAGAGACCTCCGGCAGTCTGTCGTGCGCGCCGCCGGAGGTTTATCAGTTGTGATTGTTCCTGTCTGGGCATGGTTGGCCGTTATCGGCGGTTTGCTCATCGTTCTCGCCTTCGATCTGTGGATCGTCGACCGGGGCGAGCCGCGGGAGTTCTCCCTCAAGCAGGCCGGGTTCTGGGTCGGTTTCTACGTCACCCTCGCGGTGATTTTCGGTATCGTATTGTGGATCTTCGCGGGACCCACCTCCGCGGGACAGTTCTTCGCCGGCTATATCACCGAGTACAGCCTGAGCGTCGACAACCTTTTCGTCTTCTACATCATCATGACCCGCTTCGCGGTGCCGAAGATCTACCAGCACAAGGTGCTGCTGATCGGCATCCTGATGGCGCTGGTCATGCGCAGCATCTTCATCGCCCTCGGCGCCGCCGCCCTGTCCAACTTCGGCTGGCTGTTCTACGTCTTCGGCCTGTTCCTGATCTACACCGCGGTCCAGCTCGTCCGCCAGTTCGGCCAGGAGGAGGACCTGCAGGAGAACGCGGTCCTGCGCTGGGCCCGGCGGGTGCTGCCGCACACCGACGACTACGTGGGTTCCAAGGTCGTCGTCAAGGTCAACGGCAGGCGCATGGTCACCCCGCTGCTGATCGTCATGATCGCCATCGGCACCACCGACCTGCTGTTCGCGCTCGACTCGATTCCGGCGATTTTCGGCCTGACCACCGACGCCTTCATCGTCTTCACCGCGAACGCGTTCGCGCTGATGGGTCTGCGCCAGCTCTACTTCCTGCTGGGAGGTCTGCTCCAGCGGCTGGTCTACCTCAGCTTCGGTCTCGCGTTCATCCTCGGTTTCATCGGGGTTAAGCTGATCCTTGAGGCGCTGCACTCCAGTGGCGTCTCCTGGGCTCCCGAAGTGCCGATCTGGGTGTCACTGTCGGTTATCGTCGTCACGATGGTCGTCACCACCGCGATCAGCCTGGCGAAGGTCCGGCGTGATGCTCGTGCAGGCAAGGAAAACACCACCCCGGCGAGTGTCGAGCAGGGCTAGCGAATCGGCGTGTGAGGCGCTTTGCTTGTCTCATTGCGCCTTATAAGGGCTAAGAGATGGGTAACATCCTGCCCCAGAGCGGGTAGACATACCGGTCTAATGCCGCAAGACATCACAAAAGGTTCCCTGTGTCCCACGATTCAGTAAGCCACCGGCCAGGTCCGCTGGGCCTGGCACGTGGCGTCTCCCCGTGGTTGCTCCCGACCGTGGCCGCCGCCACCGTGACCGCCCTGCTCAGCCGCCGTGACCGGCGCTGGGCGCTGGCGGCGGTTCCGCTGACCGCGCTCACCGGTGGGATGCTCTGGTTCTTCCGCGATCCGGATCGGACTCCGGGCACCGGGCGGATCCTGTCGCCCGCGGACGGTGTGGTGCAGAGCATCGATCCATGGCCGGACGGCCGGACCAGGGTGGCGATCTTCATGAGCCCACTCGACGTGCATGTCAACCGGGCGCCACTGGCCGGCACGGTCACCTCGGTGGAGCACGTTTCCGGGGGGTACCTGCCCGCGTTCAACAAGGACAGCGACACCAACGAGCGGGTCGTCTGGCACCTGGACACCGCGCTCGGCGACATCGAGTTCGTCCAGATCGCCGGCGCGGTCGCTCGCCGCATCGTGCCCTACGTGGCCGAGGGGGCGAAGGTCGCCAGAGCCGAGCGGATCGGCCTGATCAGGCTTGGCTCGCGGGTCGACGTCTACCTCCCCGAGGGGATCGCCCCGGCTGTCTCGGTGGGACAGCGGACCGTCGCGGGGGTGACCGGTCTTGACCACGGCTGACGCGAGCTGGCCGATGGACGAGACGGACGACGAGCCGCGAGGGCCCGTGGGCAAGGCGTTCCGCCTGTCGGCCGCCGACTCCCTCTCGCTTGGCAACGCCCTCTGTGGCTTCCTGGCGGTCTGCGTGCTCTCCTGGTCGGCCATCAACGCGCTGCAGGAGGGCAAGCCCTTCGCGGCCGACCCCCGGTTCTTCGGCACCGCCGTGGTGCTCCTGCTGATCGGTGCCACCTGTGACCTGTTCGACGGCCTGGTGGCCAGGAAGTTCCGCGCCTCGGCCATGGGCGCCGAGCTGGACAACCTCGCCGACGTGATCAGCTTCGGCTTCGCCCCCGCCTTCATGGTGGTCATCTGGGCGGGGTTCAATCAACAGATCCCGTTCCTGCTGGTGATGACCGCGGCGGCGTCCGTGCTGCTGGCCGGGGTCATCCGGCTGGCGCGTTTCGCCTGCGTGAAGACCAAGAGCGGCGACTTCATGGGCCTGCCCATCCCGATGGGCGCCATGACCGTGGTCTCGGTCGTACTGCTGTTCCCCCCGTCGACCTGGACGATCCTGCCCATCTTCGGCGTGGCGTATCTCATGGTGAGCCGGATCGAGTACCCCAAGCCCAAGGGCAACGTGGCCGCCGGGGTGCTCGCCTGGATGATGATCAATGTTGCCTGCCTGACCATCTGGGTCGCGGGCCTGGCCGGCGGCGACACACTGATCAAGGTCGGGGCCGTCATGCAGATGACGATCGTGGCGGCCATCCCGCTGCGTGTCCTGATGTTCAAGCGGGAGAAGCGCAAGGAGCAGCGCAGGGCGTCCGCCGAAGTCGGCTGACCGCCGGAACCGCCCGCCGGGACCGGCGGTCCCCGCGGGCGGAGGATCCCCGGCGGCGCGGGCGGCGAGACCTCCGCGCCGCGAGCGTCACCAGCCCCGCTCGCGCCACTCGGGCAGGCTGGGGCGCTCGGCGCCGAGCGTGGTGTCCTTGCCGTGGCCCGGATAGACCCAGGTGTCGTCCGGCAGCCGGTCGAAGATCCGCTCTGACACGTCGGCGAAGAGCTGGGCGAACCGCTCGGGATCCTTGTTGGTGTTGCCGACGCCGCCGGGGAAGAGCGAGTCGCCGGTGAACAGGTGGCCGGGGTGGTACAGGGCGATCGAACCCGGGGTGTGCCCGCGCAGGTGGATCACCTCCAGGCCGACCTCGCCGACGGTGATCTCCTCGCCGTGCCCCACCTCCAGGTCCACCGGCACCGGCAGC
Source organism: Streptosporangium sp. NPDC002607 (assembly GCF_053592655.1). NCBI lineage: Bacteria > Bacillati > Actinomycetota > Actinomycetes > Streptosporangiales > Streptosporangiaceae > Streptosporangium > Streptosporangium sp. NPDC002607. The sequence goes on along the minus strand of NZ_JBSFWD010000005.1, from coordinate 298,427 downwards.
CCCGGCGCGTCGAGCGGGTGGGCGATCACCGAGGCGCCGGTCGCTCTGGCGACCTCCTCCAGGGCCTGCCAGTGGTCGCCGTGCTGGTGGGTGGTGATGATCTTGCTGATCGGCCGGTCACCGATGAGCTCCAGCAGCCGGTCGGGCTCGGCGGCCGCGTCGATGAGCGCGCCGTCACCGGTCCGGGTGCAGCGGAGCAGGTAGGCGTTGTTGTCGAACGGGCCGACGGCCAGCTTGGCGATCGTCAGGCCGGGCAGCTCACGCAGGTCTGCGGGGCCGCCGACCTGCACATCACCGGTGTACGTCACGGGTTCTCCTCGGATGGTGTCACGGCAGGGCGGGGCGCGGGTGGTGCCCGCCCCCACCCTCATCATTGCCGCCCGGCGGGTGGTGCGGGGCATAAGGGGGGTGTTCCCACTGTTGAAACCGGGGACGACCTGCCACATCCAAGGGAAGACCGTACTCTGGAGAGGGCGGGGAACCCCTGAGCTCCGGACGCCGGCCCGGAAAATTGTCGGTCCCTCTCGCTAGTCTTCCCGCGACCGCTTCCAACCCTCTAAATCGACGTCGGGACTACTGTGGCTGACCGCCTCATCGTGCGTGGTGCACGTGAACACAACCTCAAGGACGTCTCGCTGGACCTCCCGCGAGACTCTCTGATCGTCTTCACCGGGCTGTCCGGCTCGGGCAAGTCCAGTCTGGCCTTCGACACGATCTTCGCCGAAGGCCAGCGCCGCTATGTCGAGTCACTGTCGGCCTACGCGCGGCAGTTCCTCGGGCAGATGGACAAGCCCGATGTCGACTTCATCGAGGGTCTCTCACCCGCGGTGTCGATCGACCAGAAGTCGACGAGCCGCAACCCGCGCTCCACGGTCGGCACGATCACCGAGGTCTACGACTACCTGCGCCTGCTCTGGGCGCGCATCGGCAAGCCGCACTGCCCCCAGTGCGGGCGGGCGATCGCCAGGCAGAGTCCCGAGCAGATCGTCGACCGGGTGATGGAGCTCCCCGAGGGCACCCGCTTCCAGGTGCTCGCCCCGGTGGTCCGCGGCCGCAAGGGCGAGTACGCCGAGCTTTTCAGCCAGTTGCAGGCCAAGGGCTTCGCCCGTGCCCGCGTCGACGGCACGGTGGTCCGGCTGGATGAGCCGCCGACGCTGAAAAAGCAGGAGAAGCACGACATCGAGGTGATCGTCGACCGCCTGGCGGTGAAGGAGGGCGCGAGCAGCCGCCTGACCGGCTCGGTGGAGACCGCCCTGCAGCTGTCGGGCGGGACGATCACCCTGGAGTTCGTCGACCTGCCCGAGGACGACCCGAACCGTGAGCGCTTCTACTCGGAGCACCTCTACTGCCCCTACGACGACCTGTCGTTCGAGGAGCTGGAGCCCCGCTCGTTCTCGTTCAACTCGCCCTTCGGCGCCTGTCCCGAGTGCACGGGCCTGGGCGTCCGCATGGAGGTCGACCCCGACCTGATCGTGCCCGACCCGGAGAAGCCGCTGGGCGAGGGCGCGATCTCCCCATGGGCCGGGGGTCACACCAGCGACTACTTCGTCCGCCTCGTCGAGGCGCTCGGCCTGAACATGGGGTTCAGCCTCGACACCCCGTGGGAGCGGCTGCCGAAGAAGGCGCAGAAGGCCCTGCTCTACGGTCACGACGAGCAGGTCCACGTCCGCTACAGCAACCGCTACGGCCGAGAGCGCTCCTACTACACCACCTTCGAGGGGGCCATCCCCTGGGTGCAGCGTCGCCACGGTGAGTCCGACAGCGACGGCATGCGCGAGAAGTACGAAGGCTACATGCGGGAGATCCCGTGCCCGGCCTGCGAGGGAGCCAGGCTCAAGCCGGTCTCGCTGGCCGTCACGGTCGACGGCCGCTCGATCGCCGAGGTCTCGGCGATGTCGATCGGCGACTGCGCGACGTTCCTGGCGGGGCTGACGCTGTCGGACCGTGACATGCACATCGCCGAGCGGGTGGTCAAGGAGATCAACGCCCGGATGGGTTTCCTGCTCGACGTGGGCCTCGACTACCTGACCATGGACCGGGCCTCAGGCACCCTCGCGGGTGGTGAGGCACAGCGCATCCGGCTCGCCACCCAGATCGGCTCCGGCCTGGTCGGTGTGCTGTACGTGCTGGACGAGCCCTCCATCGGCCTGCACCAGCGCGACAACCAGCGGCTGCTGGAGACCCTGATCAGGCTGCGCGACATGGGCAACACGCTCATCGTGGTCGAGCACGACGAGGACACCATCGCCGCCGCCGACTGGGTGGTCGACATCGGCCCGGGGGCGGGCGAGCACGGCGGCCAGGTCGTCGTCTCCGGCACCGTGGCCGACCTGCTGGCCTCGGAGGAGTCGATGACCGGCGCCTACCTGTCCGGCCGCAAGACCATCGCCATCCCTCCCGTACGCCGCAAGCGCGACAGGAAGCGGCAGCTCACCGTGAAGGGCGCCCGCGAGCACAACCTCAAGGGCGTCGACGTGGAGTTCCCCCTCGGGCTGCTGACCGCGGTCACCGGGGTCTCGGGGTCCGGCAAGTCCACCCTGGTCAACGACATCCTCTACAACGCGCTGGCCAAGGAACTGAACGGCGCGCGCACCGTCCCCGGCCGGCACGCGCGGGTCAACGGGATGGACCTGGTCGACAAGGTCGTGCATGTGGACCAGTCGCCGATCGGCCGCACGCCCCGTTCCAACCCGGCGACCTACACCGGCGTCTTCGACAAGGTCCGTGACCTGTTCGCGCAGACCACGGAGGCCAAGGTCCGCGGTTACCAGAAGGGGCGCTTCAGCTTCAACGTCAAGGGCGGCCGGTGCGAGGCGTGCTCGGGAGACGGCACCCTCAAGATCGAGATGAACTTCCTGCCGGACGTCTACGTGCCCTGTGAGGTCTGCCACGGGGCGCGCTACAACCGGGAGACCCTGGAGGTCCATTACAAGGGCAAGACGATCTCCGAGGTGCTCGACATGCCGATCGAGGAGGCCCTGGGCTTCTTCGACTCCATCCCGTCCATCAAGCGCTACCTGCAGACGCTTTACGACGTCGGCCTGGGGTACGTCAGGCTCGGCCAGCCCGCCACGACCCTGTCCGGCGGTGAGGCCCAGCGCGTCAAGCTCGCCTCCGAACTGCAGCGCCGCTCCACCGGTCGGACGATCTACGTGCTCGACGAGCCCACCACCGGCCTGCACTTCGAGGACATCCGCAGGCTGCTGGGTGTGCTGGGCAAGCTCGTCGACGGCGGGAACACGGTCATCGTCATCGAGCACAACCTCGACGTGATCAAGACCGCCGACTGGCTGATCGACATGGGCCCCGAGGGCGGCTCCAGGGGAGGCAGCGTGCTCGCCGTCGGCACGCCCGAGGACGTCGCCCTGGTCGACGAGAGCCACACCGGCCGCTTCCTGCGCAAGATCCTCGGCACCTGAAGGCCGGATTCAGGGCCGGGCTCCCCCGTCAATACCCTTGACGCGGGAGCCCGGTTCTGACGGGGATGACGTTGCGAGAAGGGCCGCAATGAGCATGCAGGAAACCTCCGCCATGCCTGCGCGCAGGCAGGTGATCGCCGCCGCGGGGGCCGTGGCGTGCGGGGCGGCGCTGGCCGGGTGCGGCAGCGGGGAGCCCGCCGCCGCCATCGTACCGCCGGGGATCAAGGGGAAGGTCATCGCGAGGACCGCCGACATCCCGGTGGGCGGCGGCAAGGTGATCACCAAGTGGAAGATCGTGATCACCCAGCCGACCTCTGGGGCGTTCAGGGCGTTCACGGCGAGCTGCCCGCACCGGGGGTGCGCGGTCGGGAGGGTCGGGGACGGCGTCATCCGCTGCCCCTGCCACGGCAGCGAGTTCGCCGCCGACTCCGGCAAATGCCTCAAGGGCCCGGCGGAGGCGCCGCTGGTCCAGTACGCGCTGAAGGTCGAGGGTGACGGGATCATCGTGGTCTGACGATTCGCGCCGTCTTCTCCTCCGGGGGGCGGATTTGTCGAGCTCGTCGGGCTCATCGGGGCCGAAATCCGCGATGAGGGTTTCCAGGGGGATTCTCCGGATGATCCAGAAAGAGCGCCAAGGGGGTAATTCTTCACAGTCTCCTGACACGGCGTACGGCATGCTGAACCGTCATCGGGGTGCCAGCCGTACCTGAAGATGACGATCCTGGAGGAGATGCATGACTGAGACGACACGTCGTACGGTGATATTGGGTGCCGGAGGGGCCGGGGTGGCCGCGGTGCTGACCGCGTGCGGGAGCTCGGAAGAGCCCGCGGCGAGCGGCGGTGACGCCTCGTCGACCGCGTCCTCGCAGGCGCCGGAGGCCGGCGCGGGCGACTCAGGGGCGAACGCCCTGGCCAAGACCGCGGACATCCCCGAGGGGGGTGGCAAGGTCTTCAAGGACCAGAAGATCGTGATCACCCAGCCGGCCGCAGGCCAGTTCAAGGCGTTCAGCTCCGTCTGCACCCACCAGGGATGCGACGTGGACAAGGTCGTGGACGGCACCATCGACTGCCCGTGCCACGGCAGCAAGTTCAAGATCGCTGATGGTTCCGTGGCGGACGGCCCGGCCTCGAAGCCGCTGGAGGAGAAGGCGATCAAGGTGGACGGCGACTCCATCAGCCTCGCCTGAATCCGGTCATGGCTCCGCCGCCGGAAGGTTCGCCCCGGCGGAGAGGCCGCGCGTCACAGGTTCTTCGGGCGGGGTAGGACGTGCCGTGTGCGCGGGGGAGTGATCGGGGCTGCCCGGCCCGCGCACACGGCGGGCCCGGCCGGCGGGCCGGGCGCGGGAATCCCCGGCTTTCGAGCTTCGCGACCTCTGTGTCCCGCGTCGGATGACGACATCGGACACCGACCGGCGGCGATGGGCCGCCAGGGTCTTTTGAGCCTGGCGGACGTCAGGTGGTGATCCGTCCGCGACGGCGCGAGTCCGCGGGCGGAACCGTGCCGGGAAAAGCGTAAGGAAACCTGTCGGTCCGGGCCGATAGGCTTTCTGTGTGGCGAGATCTGTGGGTGGTCCGGCGAGTTTCCGGCCGAAGCCGGGGTCGATCCCCGAGTCCCCCGGCGTCTACCGGTTCAAGGACGCCGGAGGCCGGGTCGTCTACGTCGGCAAGGCCAAGAGCCTGCGCCAGCGGCTCAACTCCTACTTCGCCGACTTCGCGAGCCTGCATCCGCGCACCCAGACCATGCTCATGACCGCCGTGGACGTCGACTGGACCGTCGTCGGCACCGAGGTCGAGGCGCTCCAGCTCGAATACTCCTGGATCAAGGAGTACGACCCGCGGTTCAACGTCAAATACCGCGACGACAAGTCCTATCCCTACCTCGCGGTCACCATGGGGGAGGAGTTTCCCCGGGTCCAGGTGCTGCGCGGAGCCAAACGCAAGGGCATCCGCTACTTCGGCCCCTACTCCCACGCCTGGGCGATCAGGGAGACCGTCGACCTGCTGCTCCGGGTGTTCCCGATCAGGAGCTGCTCGACGGGGGTGTTCCGGCGGGCCGCGCAGGTCGGGCGCCCCTGCCTGCTGGGTTACATCGACAAGTGCTCCGCCCCCTGCGTCGGCCGGGTCACCGCCGAGGAGCACCGGAAGCTGGCCGACGACTTCTGCGAGTTCATGGCCGGCAACACCGGCCGGTTCGTCAAGCGGCTGGAGCGCGAGATGCGCGAGGCCGCCGCCGAGCAGGAGTACGAGCGGGCGGCCAGGCTGCGCGACGACATCGGAGCCCTGCAGCGGGCGATGGAGAAGCAGGCGGTGGTCCTCGGCGACAACACCGACTGCGACGTGATCGCCCTTGCGGAGGATCCGCTGGAGGCCGCCGTCCAGGTCTTCTACGTCCGTGACGGGCGCATCAGGGGCCAGCGCGGCTGGGTGGTGGACAAGGTCGAGGAGGCCACGCCCGGCGAGCTGGTCGAGCAGTTCCTCCTGCAGATGTACGGTGACGCGGCCGCCGAGGCGCTGCCCAGGGAGGTGCTGGTCCCCGTCCTGCCCCCCGATACGGAGGCGGTTTCCGAGCTGCTCGGCGAGCACCGCGGGGCCAGGGTGGAGATCAGGGTTCCGCAGCGGGGCGACAAGAGGTCGCTGATGGAGACCGTCGAGCGCAACGCCGTGGAGTCCCTGAAACAGCACAAGCTCAGGCGGGCCAGCGACCTGACCGCGCGGAGCAGGGCGCTGCAGGAGGTCGCCGACGCCCTCGGCCTGGACCAGGTGCCGCTCCGCATCGAGTGCTACGACGTCTCCCACATGCAGGGCACCGACGTGGTGGCCTCCATGGTGGTGTTCGAGGACGGCCTGGCCCGCAAGAGCGAGTACCGCAGGTTCTCGGTGCGCTCCACCGAGGGCGACGTCGCCTCCATCTACGAGGTGATCTCCCGACGCTTCAAGCGCTACCTGGAGGAGCGCTCGGCCACCGGGGATCTCGACGCCGACGCCATGGCAGAGCCCGGCGGGGGGCCCGGCGAGGGGCCGGGCGAGGGGCTGCGGACGCCGGGCATCGACCCGGAGACCGGCAAGCCGCGCAAGTTCGCCTACCCGCCCAACCTGGTCGTCGTCGACGGCGGGCCCGCGCAGGCCGCGGCGGCCCGCAGGGCGCTCGACGAACTGGGCGTCGACGACGTGGCGGTGTGCGGCCTGGCCAAACGGCTGGAGGAGGTCTGGCTGCCCGGTGAGGACCTGCCGGTGATCCTCGCCCGCTCCAGCGAGGCCCTTTACCTTCTTCAGCGGGTACGCGACGAGGCTCACCGCTTCGCCATCACCTACCATCGATCCAAGCGGTCGAAGAGCGTCAAGGAAAGCGCTCTGGACGAGGTTCCCGGACTCGGCCCGGCCCGCAGGCAGGCGTTGATCAAGCATTTCGGATCGGTGAAACGGCTGCGGGAGGCGACCGCGGCGCAGATCTGCGAGGTTCCCGGGATCGGCCCCTCGACGGCCGAGACGATCGTGTCGGTCTTGAAGGGGCAGAACCCATGAGCGAAAGAGAGTCCGCGTTCGTCCTCGTCACCGGAATGTCGGGGGCGGGGCGGAGCACCGCCGCCAAGGCTCTGGAGGATCTGGGGTGGTTCGTCATCGACAACCTGCCGCCGGGGCTGCTGTTCGCCATGGCCGAGGAGGCGGGGCGGGTCAAGCTGGCCGCCGACAAGGTGGCCGCGGTGGTCGACGTGCGCAGCCTGGCCTTCACCAGCGACCTCAACAGTGCCATCGAGGAGCTGGAGGGGCGCGGCGTCGGCGTGCGGGTGGTGTTCCTTGAGGCCAGTGACGAGGAGCTGGTCCGCAGGTTCGAGAACGTCCGCCGCCCGCACCCGCTGCAGAGCGACGGCCGGCTGGTCGACGGGATCGCCCGCGAGCGCGGCATCCTGCGTGAGGTCCGGGCCAACGCCGACCTGGTGATCGACACCTCCAACCTCAACGTCCACGAGCTCAGGGGGAAGATCGTCGCCTTCTTCGGTGGCGAGGACCGTCCGGGCCTGCGGGTCAACGTCGTCTCCTTCGGCTACAAGTACGGCCTGCCGGTCGACGCGGACATGGTCGTCGACTGCCGGTTCCTGCCCAATCCCCACTGGGTTCCAGAACTTCGCCCCATGAACGGTCTGGACGCCCCCGTACGGGAGTACGTTCTCAACCAGGCGGGTGCGAAGGAACTTCTGGACGCCTACGACGAGGTGTTCGCCATCATCGCCTCCGGCTACACCCGCGAGGGCAAGAGCTACGCCACGCTCGCCGTCGGCTGCACCGGGGGCAAGCACCGCAGCGTCGCCATGGCCGAGCAGATCGGCGGCCGGCTGCGGGATCGGGGTGGCATGGAGGTGCAGGTAAGCCATCGGGATGTGGGCCGGGAGTGAATGAAGGTCTCAAGGTCGTCGCGCTGGGTGGAGGACACGGGCTGTACGCCTCGCTGTCGGCACTGCGGAGGGTCACCTCCCGGCTGACGGCGGTGGTCACCGTGGCCGACGACGGAGGCTCCAGCGGCCGTCTCCGCCGCGAGTTCGGCGTGCTGCCCCCGGGAGACCTGAGGATGGCGCTGGCCGCCCTGTGCGGTGACGACGAGTGGGGCCACACCTGGAGCGAGGTCGTCCAGCATCGCTTCCGCAGCGATGGTGACCTGAACGGCCACGCGATCGGCAACCTGCTGATCGTGGCGCTCTGGGAGCGCCTGGGCGACACGGTCGCCGGACTCGACTGGCTCGGGCGGCTGCTCGGCGCGCACGGGCGGGTGCTGCCGATGTCCTCGGTGCCACTCGACATCGCCGCCGAGGTGGAGCTGGACGGTCTGGTGAGCACGGTGCGCGGCCAGGTGGCCTGCGCGCTCACCCCGGGCCGGGTCCGGGCCATCTCGCTGGTCCCCGAGGACCCGCCGGCGTGCCCCGAGGCCGTCGAGGCGGTCCTCGACGCCGACTGGGTGGTGTTCGGCCCCGGCTCGTGGTTCACCAGCGTGCTGCCCCACCTGAAGGTGCCCGAGCTGGCCGAGGCGTTGCACACCACCCGCGCGCGGCGCCTGGTCGCGCTGAACCTCGCTCCCCAGGCGGGGGAGACCGACGGTTTCTCCCCCCAGAAACACCTGGAGGTGCTGCGCCAGCACGCGCCCTCCCTGGAGGTGGACGTGGTCGTCGCGGACACCGGTGTGGCCGACGACGGTGAGGAGCTGGAGAAGGCCGCGGCCGGTCTCGGCGGGAGGCTGGTCCTGGCCTCCGTGGCGGATGAGGACGGCTCGCCGCGACACGATGCACAACGTCTTGCCTCCGTCCTGGACGAGATTTTCCGTGCGAAGCGTTGATCCTGGTCAGCGGTGCCCAGGAGTGCGAGAAACTGCTGTGAGCCCGATTCATCTCGAGCCGCATGGGGTCTGTATGGGGGAGGACGAACGCGCATGGCGATGACAGGTGTGGTCAAGGACGAGCTGAGCAGGCTGACGGTCCTGAAGCCTTGCTGCCGTAAGGCCGAGGTGTCGACGCTGCTGCGGTTCGCGAGCGGGTTGCACCTGGTGAGCGGCCGGATCGTGATCGAGGCCGAGCTGGACACCAACGTCACCGCCCGGCGGCTCATCAAAGACATCGGTGAAGTTTTCGGGCACAAGGCGGAGGTGCTCGTGCTGGCCCCGGCAGGGTTGCGCAAGGGATCGCGCTACCTCGTGCGGGTCTACCGCGACGGGGAGGCGCTGGCCCGCCAGACCGGCCTGATCGACAATCACGGGCGCCCGGTCCGCGGCCTGCCCCGCCAGGTCGTCGCCGGGGCGGCCTGCGATGCCGAGGCGGCCTGGCGGGGGGCGTTCCTGGCGCACGGCTCGCTCACCGAGCCCGGGCGCTCGATGTCGCTGGAGGTCACCTGCCCGGGGCCCGAGGCGGCGCTCGCGCTGGTCGGGTCGGCGCGGCGGCTGAAGATCCATGCCAAGGCCCGCGAGGTGCGCGGCGTCGACCGGGTGGTGGTCCGTGACGGCGACGCCATCGGCGCGCTGCTGACCAGGCTGGGCGCCCACGACAGCGTGCTGGCCTGGGAGGAGCGGCGGATGCGCCGCGAGGTCCGGGCGACGGCCAACCGGCTGGCCAACTTCGACGACGCCAACCTGCGCCGCTCGGCCCGCGCCGCGGTCGCCGCCGGAGCCAGGGTCCAGCGGGCACTGGAGATCCTCGGGGAGGAGGCCCCGGAGCATCTGGTGATCGCCGGCCGCCTGCGGGTGGAGCACAAGCAGGCGTCCCTGGAGGAGCTCGGCCAGCTCGCCGACCCGCCCCTGACCAAGGACGCCATCGCCGGTCGCATCCGCCGCCTGCTGGCCATGGCCGACAAGCGCGCTCAGGACATCGGCATCCCCAACACCGAGGCCAATCTCACCGTCGACATGCTGGCCCCCTGACGCGCTCCCCGATCCGAAAGGGCGGCGCCGCGCTCCCGGTGACCGCACCGGGAGCGCGGCGGGCCCGGTGCGGCCGCGGCTCCGGTACGTGCCGTCAAAGCCCGCTCAGGGCTGCTTCCTGGGAGCGAAGTAGTCCACCCGGTCGGCCTCGTCCGGCTGCGGGACGGACGAGGCGGCGTGGGCTTCGCGGGCGGCCTTGACTCTTCTGCTCACGAAGCCGAAGCCCGCGTAGGCGGCGATCGCCCAGAACAGCAGTGACTTGGGATCGCGCCTGAGATCCTCGGGGAAGGTGTTGAGAACCTGGGTCAGCGCCGAGCCGTAGTCGTCGCCGGAGGCTCGTACCCAGATGATCACGTATCCGGCGACCTGGCCGAGCGCGGCGCCGATCAGGGAGAAGAGGGCGGCCAGCGGCGGCAGCACCGGGCTCGTCGGCCTGACCGCCATCATGGCGAGGCCGACGAGGAGACCGACGCCGATGGCGGCGAAGCCGATCTCGTACCCGCTGAAGCCGATGAGCGCACCGTAGGCCGCGGCACCGACCAGGGTGGCGCCGAGACCGGTAAAAATACCTGGTAGAAGCCCGTTTGCCAGATGTGGATCGTTATCCGTCATGACAGCTCCTCGTGAGGTCTAAGGGATTTCCGGTGACGGGTCGGGCACTCTACTTGAATGGGGCGATACCTGTTCATGGGTTAAGGAATAACGGACCTCCCCCCTCCAGTGGTCTACACCAATTTAGGTCCGATAAGGTTCGTGGTTGAGGTTTCAGCCCGCCCCAAGTCGCCGGTCCTCACGACTGGCGCACCGACGTACGAGGAGATCGGCACCGTGACCATCCGCGTAGGCGTCAATGGATTCGGCCGCATCGGCCGCAACTTCTGGCGCGCGGTCGCTGCCAGCGGCAAGGACATCGAGATCGTGGCGGTCAACGACCTGACCGACAACGCCACGCTCGCCCACCTGCTGAAGTACGACAGCATTCTTGGCCGCCTGCCGTACGAGGTGAAGAGCACCGCCGACGAGATCATCGTCGACGGCAAGACCATCAAGGCCTTCGCCGAGCGCGACCCCGCCAAGCTGCCCTGGGGTGACCTGGGTGTGGACGTCGTGGTGGAGTCGACCGGCTTCTTCACCGACGCGAACAAGGCCCGAGTGCACGCCGAGAACGGCGCCAAGAAGGTCATCATCTCGGCTCCGGCCAAGAACGAGGACGTCACCGTCGTGATGGGCGTCAACCACGACAAGTACGACCCGGCCAAGCACACGGTCATCTCCAACGCCTCCTGCACCACCAACTGCCTGGCGCCGATGGCCAAGGTCCTCAACGACACCTTCGGTATCGAGAAGGGTCTGATGACCACCATCCACGCCTACACGCAGGACCAGAACCTGCAGGACGCCCCGCACAGCGACCTGCGCCGCGCCCGCGCCGCCGCGATCAACATCGTGCCGACCTCGACCGGTGCGGCCAAGGCCATCGGCTTGGTGCTGCCCGAGCTCAAGGGCAAGCTCGACGGTTACGCGCTGCGGGTGCCGATCCCCACCGGCTCGGCCACCGACCTCACCGTCGAGGTCGGCCGCGAGACCACGGTCGAGGAGGTCAACGCCGCACTCAAGGCCGCGGCCGAGGGCGAGCTCAAGGGCTACCTCACCTACACCGAGGACCCGATCGTCTCCTCCGACATCGTCACCGACCCCTCGTCCTGCATCTTCGACTCCGCCCTCACCAAGGTGATCGGCAACCAGGTCAAGGTCGTCGGCTGGTACGACAACGAGTGGGGCTACTCCAACCGTCTCGCCGACCTCATCGAGCTGGTCGGCGCCGACCTCTGATGAAGGACATCTCCGAGTTCGACGTGGACGGTCGGCGCGTCCTGGTACGCGCCGACCTCAACGTCCCCCTGGAGGGGGACGTCATCACCGACGACGGCCGCATCCGCGCCTCGGTGCCGACGATCGAGGAACTCGCCCGCAGGGGCGCCCGCGTGATCGTCGTCGCGCACCTGGGGCGTCCCAAGGGCAAGCCGAACCCGGAATACTCCCTGGCCCCCGTCGCCAAGCGGCTGGGTGAGCTCCTGGGCGCGGACGTCGCCTTCGCGACCGACGTGGTCGGGAAGTCGGCCCAGGAGGTCGTGGAGGCGCTTCAGGACGGCCAGGTGGCCCTGCTGGAGAACCTGCGCTTCGAGCCCGGCGAGGAGTCCAAGGACGACGCCGAGCGGGCCGAGTTCGCGGCCAGGCTGGCCGCTCTCGCCGACCTCTACGTGGGCGACGGCTTCGGCGCGGTGCACCGCAGGCACGCCAGCGTCTACGACGTGCCCGCCCTGCTGCCGCACGCCGCGGGCCGGCTGGTCCTGGCCGAGGTCGAGGTGCTCAAAAGGCTGACCGAGACCACCGAACGGCCGTACGTCGTGGTGCTGGGCGGCGCGAAGGTCTCCGACAAGCTCGGGGTCATCGGCAACCTGCTCACCAAGGTCGACAGGCTTCTCATCGGCGGCGGCATGGCCTACACCTTCCTGAAGGCACAGGGGTACGAGGTGGGCGGGTCGCTGCTCCAGGAGGACCAGCTCGACCAGGTGCGGGGCTTCCTGGACGAGGCGGCCAAGCGCGGCGTGCAGCTCGTCCTGCCGGTCGACGTGCTGGCGGCCACCGAGTTCGCCGAGGACGCCGAGTACGAGGTGGTCGACGCCACCGCGATCCCGGCCGACCGCCAGGGCCTCGACATCGGCCCGCGCACCCGCGAGCTGTTCGCGAGCAAGCTGGCCGACGCCGAGACCGTGTTCTGGAACGGCCCGATGGGCGTCTTCGAGTTCGAGGCGTTCTCCGGCGGAACCCGCGCGGTCGCCGAGGCGTTGATCGGCTCGGAGGCCTTCACGGTCGTCGGCGGGGGAGACTCGGCCGCCGCCGTGCGCAGACTCGGCCTGCCCGAGGACGGGTTCTCGCACATCTCCACCGGTGGCGGGGCCAGCCTGGAATACCTGGAGGGCAAGACCCTCCCCGGACTTGTGGCGCTGGAGAGGTAGAGGTCAAATGAGCACCGCTCGCAAGCCGCTCATAGCCGGCAACTGGAAGATGAACCTCAACCACCTTGAGGCCATCGCCCACACCCAGAAGCTCGCCTTCGCGCTGGGCGACAAGGACTTCGACCGGGCCGACGTGGCCGTGCTGCCGCCCTTCACCGATCTGCGCAGCGTGCAGACCCTGGTGGACGGCGACAAGTTGCGGATCCTCTACGGTGCCCAGGACCTGTCGCAGCACGACGGCGGCGCCTACACCGGTGAGATCTCCGGGGCCATGCTCGCCAAGCTCGGCTGCACCTTCGCCACGATCGGGCACTCCGAGCGCCGCCAGTACCACCACGAGGACGACGACGTCGTCAACGCCAAGGTGCAGGCGGCCTACCGGCACTCGCTCACCCCCATCCTGTGTGTGGGGGAGGGGCTGCCGGTGCGCCAGGCGGGCGGCCAGGTGGCCTACAGCCTCGCGCAGCTCGAAGGGGCGCTTCGCAAGGTCACCGCCGAGCAGGTCGCCTCAATCGTGCTCGCCTACGAGCCCGTTTGGGCGATCGGCACCGGCGAGGTGGCCACCCCCGACGACGCGCAGGAGGTCTGCGGGGCCCTCCGGGAGCGACTCGCCGAGCTGTACGACACCGATGTGGCCGCGGGTGTCCGTATCCTTTACGGTGGGTCGGTCAAGTCTGACAACATCGCGGGCATCATGGCACAGCCCGATGTCGACGGTGCCCTGGTCGGTGGCGCGAGCCTCGACGCCGGGGAATTCGTCAAAATTTGCCGTCTTGGCGAATTGTCGAGTTGACTGGTCCATTTGGGGGGTGTGATTTGACAGCACGTCATACCCTCTTAGAGCAGGTTTGAATCGTCACGCCTCTGGCGTACACAAGGGTCGTGCCCGGACGCGGGACACGCGCACATAGGGAACAGGTCAACGGTGACAATCGGAATCTCCATCGCCCTCATCCTGTCGAGCTTGCTGATGATGCTGCTCGTCCTGCTCCACAAGGGCAAGGGCGGTGGTCTCTCGGATCTGTTCGGTGGCGGTTTCTCGTCGTCGTTCGGAGGCTCCTCCGTGGTGGAGCGCAACCTTGACAGGCTCACCGTCATCACCGGTGTGGTCTGGTTCGTCTGCATCATCGCGCTGGGCCTGCTCCTGAGGCCCTGACCCGGCTTCGACAGGCGTGACAGTGGTTCAGTCCCCGCATCCCCAAGCGGCGGGGCCATCGAGCAAGGAGTTCATCCGTGGGTAGTGGCAACGCGATCCGTGGCAGCCGTGTCGGTGCCGGCCCGATGGGGGAGGCGGAGCGTGGCGAGGCGGCCCCCCGTGTGCGGGTCCCTTTCTGGTGCGCGAACATGCATGAGACGCGCCCCAGTTTCGCCAGCGACGCGGCCGTTCCCGAGTTCTGGGACTGCCCCCGGTGTGGTCTCCCCGCAGGTCAGGACGAGGCCAACCCGCCCGCGCCGCCGCGTAACGAGCCTTACAAGACGCACCTCGCGTATGTGAAGGAACGTCGCAGCGACAAGGACGGCGCACAGATCCTGGCCGAGGCCCTGGAGCGGCTGCGCTCCTCCTCGCGCCCGATCTACTAGCCGGACCCCTTGCACGTGGTCTGCTGGTAAGTACGCCCTGGAGACCCCCGTGGGATCACCCACGGGGGTCTTTCGCGTCTCACGGGCTCGGGTGCCGCGACCGGGTGAGGGGGTGATGCCCGACGCCGACGGTGATCTCCTCGTGTACCACTATTACGCCGACGACGGCTCCGCCCGTCTCGGCGTCAACCTGCTCGGCTGGGACGCCGCCGGCTGGCCGCACGTCTACTGAAGCTCGTCAGCGGACTCGAAGAACAGGGCGACCGCGACGGCTCCGGGGTCGGGTGCTCCCAGGGCGGCCTCGCCGACATAGCTGGCCCGGCCCCGGCGGGCGGTGATCGAGGAGGTGGAGTCGGCTCCGGCACGGGCCGCCTCCGCCGCCGACCGCAGTGCCTCCACCGCGGGGACGTCGTTCCCCGCGGCCTCGGCCAGGGAGTCCGCCGCCGGGGCCATGGCGTCGACCATCGTCCTGTCGCCCACGGAGGCGGAGCCCAGCCTGCGGACCGTGGCCACCCCGTTCCTGGCGGCGTCGGCGAGCAGGGCCGCGGTGAAGGCCGGACTGCCCTGTCCGGCCAGTGCGAACTCGCGGAACCACATGCCGAACAGCGGCCCGCTGGTGCCGCCGGAGTGTTCGAGGAAGGCCGTCGAGAGGCTGGAGAACGGCGCCCCGGCGTCGGCGGGGGCGGGGGAGAGCTTCGCCTTGGCCCTGGTGAGCGCGGTGACCATGTTGGTGCCGAAGTCGCCGTCCCCGCTGCGGCGGTCCAGCTCGGTCAACTCCTGAACCCGGTCGTCGATCCGGATGATGAACCGCTCGATCCACGACAGTACGGCCTGGGGTTCGAGGTCGTTCATGGGTTTCTCCTTCGAGTACCGGGACGGGACGCGAGGCCGGTCGATTCGCTCTAACAGGGTGGCTGACCTGCGACGATGCTCCTTATGCGGAGAACCGGGCCGGGGCGGGGCCGGTCAGGTGACCGTCGCCGACCGCCGGAGCCGTGGGCGGGTCACCAGGTGAGGGCCGCGGTGCGCACCGGGTCGTCCCACAGGCCGACGAGCTCCTCGTCCGCGCGGATCAGGGTGACCGAGCAGCCCGCCATGTCCAGAGCGGTGACGTAGGAGCCCACGAGCTGCCGGGCGATGGTGACACCTCGTGCGTCGAGGAGCCGGGTCACCTGCCGGTAGGCGGTCAGGAGCTCCAGCTGGTGGGTGGCGCCGAGGCCGTTGACGATCACGAAGACCGCGTCGCCCCTGCTCAGCCCGAGGTCGTCGGCGACCGGCTCGGCCAGCGCGGCCACCAGCTCGTCGGCGGGGGCAACGGGGATCTTCCGGACCCCCCGCTCGCCGTGGATGCCGACGCCGAACTCGACCTGGCCCACTTCCAGGTCGAACGAGGGTACGGACTGACCGGGGTGGGTGCAGGCCCGCAGGGCCAGGGACATGGTCCGGGCGTTGCCCGCGACGCGACGGCCGAGCGCGGCCACCGTGGACAGGTCGGCGCCCCGCTCGGCGGCGGCGCCGCAGATCTTCTCGACGGCGACGACGGCGGCGGTGCCCCGCCGCCCCGGGCCGCCCTCGACGGAGGTGTCGGTGGCCAGGTCGTCGTCGACGAGCACGGTCTCGGTCCGGATGCCGCCGGAGACCTCGGCGGCGATGGTGAAGTTCAGCACGTCACCGGTGTAGTTCTTGACCACGTGGACGACGCCCCGGCCGTCGTCGACCGCCTCGGTGGCCGCCTGGATCTGGATCGCGGTGGGGCTGGCGAAGACGGCTCCCGGCACCGCGGCGTCCAGCATCCCGTACCCCACGAAACCGGTGTGCAGGGGCTCGTGCCCGGAGCCGCCGCCGGACAGCACGCCCACCTTGTACGGCCGCCGGTCATCGGCCCTGATGACGAAGCTGGGGTCGCGGTTCCAGCGCAGCCGCCCCCGCTGGCTGAGCTCCAGCCCTTCGAGCGCCTCGCCGACGAGCTCCTGCGGGTCGTTGACCAGCTGATGTGCGGCCACCTGGCCCCTCCTTGCGTCGCGAACGCTCTGTTCCTACCCGGTTTCAGACCCCTGACGTCCCCGGAGATCAGTCTCTGCTGTCCGCCTTGTCCAGCCTGGTGCGTACCCGAGCCCCGAAGCATGTGATCGGCCAGGTATGTTTTGTCGGTGGGTTTCGGTACCTTCGCCAGCATGTTCCGGCAAAACTATGAGGTGTACCCACGCCACGTGCTCTGCGTGCTCGGCTCGGGTCTGGATTTCGACGTGGTGGAGAAGGTCGTCGCAGAGGTCGGGGGGCCCGGCTTCAGCGTCGACCTGGAGCGCTTTCAGCAGGCTCACGATCCGCGGATGCCCCGGTCGTTTGACGCCTCCCTGGCGAACGTCTCCTTCACCGAATCCGACTGGGGGGCGGTGGAGACACACGATTCGGTGGTGTACGTGCTGTCGCCGCCGATGAGGCAGAACAACGCGTTCGATCTCCACCGAAGAGTGATGGTCGGTCATGGTGACGGGGTTTTCGAGGAGGTGTGGGACAGAACGTTCGACGTCTCGCGGCGGATGCTGGCGGTGACGGCCGCGCTGTTGCGCTCCGGCGCCACGGCCGCGAAGGGCGAGAGCAGCGGTCTCGCGCACGGCCGGGAGCGGTGGCTCACCCTGGCCGATCGGGCGGCCGAGGCTAGGGATCGGGAAATGCTGGCCGTGATCCTCTTCCACGCCTGGGTCAAACGGCCGCTTCTGGATGGCAGCCTGTTGAAGAGCTGCGGTATGCATCTGCTGGGCGCACCCGATGTGCAGATCGACATCGGGTCGCCCGCGGGGAAACCGCTGCCCGCGACGCTGGTCGGCGAAGTCGTGGATCTGATCGACGAGGTGGCGCTCTACCTGCTGACCGAGCGGCGGGCGCGGGAGATGAGCGACGGCGAGGGTTACCGGTCCACCCCCGACGGCCCGCGATGGATCATGGAAAGACACCCGTGCCTTGGCTACGAGGAAGACAGCTTCTTCTTCAACCCGTACGGATACTGGCGCTTCACCCCCGATGAGCCCTCCACGTCGACCCCCGCCGAACCGTGAGCCGTCTTCGGCGCGACGTCTGTACCCGGCCCCTTTTAGAGCGCTCCTGGCGGTCTCTGCCGGTCGCCGGGCTCACCGGGGCCCGTGAACGGTCGAGGATCGCCTCGTAGGGGCGATGGAGACCCAAGGTAAACGCACATGTCGGTGGCCTGGTTGCCGAGGGAATCCGGTGCTGTTTTGCAGTGGACCTCCGGTAGTGCGGGAAACCTGGGAGGTCTGCTGCAAAATCGGGGTGAAGACCATGATGCCGCGGGTTATCCGGGATGTCCTGGGTAAGGGCTGGGAGATGCCTCCTTGCACAGGTATGGGCAGGTGGGGAGATCGATATTGCCCCGGAGGTGGTCTCATGAAGGAGCAGCCGGGAACGCATGACCATCCGAAGAGCGCGCTGAACCTGCGGCTCGCTCTGGCGATCTTCGGGCTGGTGGTCTGTACGGCTCTGGCGGTCTTCGCGACACAGGCAGGGATCACCGCGCTCGCCGTGGCCCTGGCCGTGCTGGCGGCCATCGCCGTCGTGGACATCGTGGTGGTCGGGATCCGGATCGTACGGAGACGTCGGCGCGGTGAGCGGCACACCCTCTTCGAGTAGGTCATCCGTCCTGGCCGCGCTCGGCCGTGTCAGCGGGGTCCGTGAGTTGGAGACGGACTGAACGGCGGCCCAGGCGCAACGGCGGCGGGCAGGTCAGGCGGATGCCCGAAAGGGGCGGCAGGGCGAAGGCGATGGCCTTGGCCGGTACTTCGGTGGCGAAGGTCGTCGTGGCGTAGGCGCGGCAGTGCCCCCGGGAGAGTTCGCGGACCAGGACCAGCTCAGCCGGGTCAGCGCCGCCGATGCCTATCTGAGGTTGGGTGAGCTGGAGCAGGCCATCGACTCGGCGCGGACGGCCATCCCGATGGCCAGATCACTGACCTCGCCTCGGTTGGTCGGGCGCATCCGGAAGTTCTCCGACCGGCTGGAGCCGTACAGCACGACCATCCAGGTCCGGGAGTTTCGCGCCTGCCTGGCGCCGGATCGAAGATGACGGAAGCCCGGTCGGGGCCGGGCTCATCTGGATACGGCATCGCCACCGCTGTCCCCGGCCAGGCTGGGCCGCTGTCGCGGTGAGGTCGTTTCCCTGGCGGGACTCGGGTAGATGTCGCTGCTTTGGACTGTGCACCCCCGCCGCCCCTCGTGGAGGCGGTCAGAACGGGGGCGGCTTGAAGGCGGAGGTCCCGTACAGCATCGGCGGGGCGGTCCTTCGCCGCCGCACCGATGCCACATCCACCTATGGCCTGTTGGGGAAGTCCGGCCGGTTGGGCATGTCCGGCCTGTTGGGCATGTCTGTCCTGTGTGGCATGTCTCCTCGGTGGGACATGTCTCCCTTGTGTCCCATGCCGGGCATTCTCTTGGAGCCCACCGCCACCGCTCCCAGCCCGAGCAGGAAGATGATGACGCCGGTGACGACGTTGTTCCAGATGTTCGCCGTCGTCGCCGAGCCGGTGACCCAGGGAGAGATGATGGTCCAGATTCCGATGATCGGCACGACCCAGCTGATCCCGTACGTCCGGCCGTAGGCGGACGCGAGCCCCAGGGCCAGGGCGGCGACCACGAGGCCGGTGACGAGGTTGCTGACGGTGAGCCTGGACAGGCCGTTGAAACCGACCACCCATGGAGAGATCGCCAGGTACAGCCCGGCCAGGAGGCCCAGTCCGTCGATGACCTGCGCCACCGAACTGGAGCCCGCCCGTTCGTACCTCGCCCGCATCTCCATGAGATCGGGGTGTTGCTCCAGGCTTGCGGGTCTCATCATGACCCATGCCCCCTTCCGGTTTTCATGCGAAATTCGATTTCATGCGAAAGCGAATTTCTACCGGTATACCCGACATAAGCTCCAAACAGCCCAAAGAATGACAAATCTAACTAATGAAATCCTTTGGACAGAGGCGATCCAGTGGCCGCCCCCGTCCAGCGCACCCCGCCGCCACCGAGACACGGCGCCCCAGGGCGTTCATCATGCTCTACAACCCGGTCACCGCCAGGCTGAGCGACTACCGCAGTCCGCCTACCGCCCAGAACGGGCACAGCGCGCTCATCCGCACGTCGTGCTCAACCCCTGGTCACCACGCCGGGGATAGCCACTTGGTGGCTTGATATCCAGGTGGCGGAGGTGGAGGTCAGGTGCCAGAGGCGGCGATCACCTCGGAGACCAGGCGCGGCGAGGTGATCAGGCGGCTGTACTCGGGCTGGCGCAGTTCCCCGCCCATGAACGGGTGGGGGTTGCGGTGGACGGCGGGGCTGGGCGCGTCGACCAGGGCGGCGAAGTGGATCTCGGTGGCTCCCGTCGCCTCGACCACGCGGTGCACGTTGCGGGGCGTGATGCCGCCACCGGGCATGACGATCAGGCTGTCGCCTGCCCGCTCGACCAGGGACGCGATCAGCGGCGCGCCCTCCAGGGCGGTGACGTCCTGGCCGGAGGTGAGAACCCGGTCGACGCCCAGGGAGGCGAGGGTGTCCAGGGCGGCGAACGGGTCGGCGGTCATGTCGAAGGCCCGGTGGAAGGTGATCGAGAGGCCCCCGGCCGCATCGATGAGGCGCTTGGCCACCTCGACGTTCACCTCGCCTGACGGCGTCAGCACCCCGATCACCACGCCCTGCGCGCCCGCGTCCCTGACCGTGGCCACGTCGCGCTCCATGGCCGCGACCTCGTACTCGTCGTAGATGAAGTCGCCGCCCCGGGGGCGGATGATCACGTGGACCCGGATCGTCGAGACCGCCGCGAGGGTCGCCTCGACGGTGCCGAGGGTCGGGGTCAGGCCCCCTTCGAAGAGGGCCGAGCACAGCTCGACGCGGTGCGCCCCGGCCTGCTCGGCCGCGAGCGCGCCGGCGGTGCTGTCAATGCAGATTTCATAGGTAAGACTCATTTTTCCTCCAAAGCATGGATTTCGCCGACTGGTAGACCCCCGCCCAGCACCGGAACACTCGCGAAGCCGGCCGCCGGTGCGACGTCCCCGCCGGCCGCCCTGAGCGCGGCCAGCGCGATCGCGCTCGTGGCCCGCGGGCTCCCGTCGATGACCTTGACGGCCGCCGCGTGCCCGGTGGCGAGCGCGACGACGAGAACCCCCTCGGCCCCGCCCTTGGCCACCGCCCCCGGCAGCGCCCGCATCAGCGAGGTGTTCACGTGCCCGGTCCCGCCGACGTACTCGGGGTGCTCGCGCATCGCGTCGGCGACCGCCCGCGGCGCGGTCCCCGGCTCGGCGACGACCAGGGCCCGTACGGCCCGGGCCAGCCCGGTCAGCGACAGCCCGAACAGCGGGGCGCCGCACCCGTCGACGGCGACATGGGCCGCCTTCTCCTCCGACAGCTCCTCGGTCACGGCACGCACCTGCCGCTGCAAGGGGTGGTCGGCGTCCAGGTAGGAGGCGGTCTCCCAGCCGGAGGCGGCGGACGCGGCGAGCATCGCGGCGTGCTTGCCCGAGCAGTTCATCCGCTCGCGCGAGGCCGTCAGGCCCGCCCGGATCAGCATGTGCCGGGTGGCCTCGTCCTCCGGCCAGTCCACGGGGCAGCCGAGGGCCTCGAAGCCGAGCCCGGCCCCGGCGAGTATCTCGGCGACCAGTCGCACGTGGAAGTCCTGACCGGTGTGGCTGCCCGCGGCGATGGCCAGGCCGGGGCCGTGCAGGTCCGCCCCGGACAGCAGGCAGGCCAGCGCCTGGAACGGCTTGGCCGAGGAGCGCGGCAGCACCGGCGCGCCGACCGCTCCCCTGGCGACGGCCACGGTGCCGTCGGGCGCGAGGGCGACGGCGCTACCGAAGTGCACGCTCTCCACGAATCCGGAGCGCACCACCTCCGCGAGCGGGACGAGTTCAGGCACGGGCGGGTCTCCTTCTGAGCCGGCGGGCCCCCGGGGTGTCACGGGCGTCGAGGGTACGGGCGAGCTTGGACAGCGACGCGTTGACCACCAGGTAGATCAGCGCGACGACGATGTAGGTCTGGATGAGCAGGCCGTTGTAGGTCGCCAGGACCTTGCCGCTGTAGAGCAGTTCGGCGTAGCTGACCACGAAGCCCAGCGAGGTGTCCTTCAGCAGGCCGACCGATTGGCTGACGATCGAGGGCAGCACCCGCCGGGCCGCCTGCGGCAGCACGATCAGGCGCATGGTCTGGCCCTGGGTGAGCCCGACCGCGAGCCCGGCCTCGCCCTGGCCGCGCTCCACGGACAGCACCCCGGCGCGGAAGATCTCCGCGAACGCCGCGGCGTTCGAGACCGCCAGCGGCACCACGAGTTTCCAGAACAGCGGCAGGTCCAGCCCGTAGCGGGGCAGCGCGAACAGCACGACGTATACCAGCAGCAGCGCCGGGATGGTCCGCACGACCTCCACGTACGCCGCGGCGGGCACGCGTACCCACCTGCGCCGCGACAGCCGCCCGAGGGCCAGTGCCAGTCCGGCGGCCATCGCCAGCGCGGCCGAGACGACGGCGGCGAGCGCGGTGGCCCACAGCCCGTTCAGCAGATAGCGCCACATCGGCCAGGTCGCGTACGGCGACCAGCGGTCGGCGTCGAGCTGGCCGTTGGCGGCGAACTGGCGTACCGCCAGCGCCAGCAGAGCCAGCACCGCGACCGCCCCCACCGCGGTCGCGATCCGTATCCTGCGGCGGGCGCGCGGCCCCGGCTGGTCGAAGAGCAGGTTGCTCACCGGACCACCGCCGGTTCGCCCGAGCCCGCGGCCTGAACGGCGACCGGCCCGCCAGGGGCCCGGACACTCACCGCTCCGTCGGGAGACAGTACGCTCACCGGACCACCACCAGCCGTCGTTCGAGCCGTCCGGTGACGAACCCGGCGCAGGCGGCGATCAGCGCGTAGGCCAGGCCGGCCCCGACGAAGATCGGGATGGGCTGTGCCTCCGTGAGGTTCACCCGGTTGGCCGCGGCGGTCAGGTCGACCACGCCGACCGCGGCGGCGAGCGAGGTGTTCATCGTCAGCGCGATGAAGATGTTGCCGACCGGCTGGATCACCGTGCGCAGCGCCTGCGGCAGGACCACGTGGCGCAGGGACTGGCCGAAGGTCAGCCCGAGCGCGCGGGCCGCCTCGCCCTGCCCCGCGGAGACCGCGTTGACGCCGGAGCGCAGGGCCTCGGCGATGTAGGCGGCCTCGTAGAGCGCGATGACGATCATGGCCGTCACCAGCAGGTCGGCCTTGAGGCCGATCTCGGGCAGGCCGAAGACGGCGAGCACCAGCAGCACCAGCAGTGGCAGGTTCTGGAAGGTCTCCACGTAGGCCGTGCCGATCCCGCGCAGGACGCCGACCGGGCTGACCCGCATGGCGGTGATCACGAGCCCCACGACCGCGGCGCCGACGAAGGACGCCGCGGTCAGCTGGAGGGTCACGACCAGCCCCTGCCAGAACTCGGGCAGGTGATCCAGGAGGGCGGACATCAGGACCCCGGCACCGATCCGATCTGCGGCGGGGTGGGAGCCTCGCCCTGCACGACCGTGCCGAGAGACTGCTTCCAGGTCTTCTGCCAGAGGCCGTCGGCCTGGATCTTCTTCAGCCAGTCGTTGACGAACTTCTTGAACTGGTCGTCACCGTGCTTGAGGCCGATGCCGTACGGGTCGGTGGTGAACGGGCTGCCGACGACCTGGACCGAGGGGTCCTTCTGCGCGTTGGCGACCAGGAGCGTCTCATCCTGGACGTAGGCGTCGCCGCGTTCCTGCTTGAGGGCCTGCATGCACTCGGGGTCGCTGCCGAACGTCACGATCTTGGCCTGCGGGGCGAGCTTCTTGATCGCCGGGATGGCCGGGGTGTTGGCTCCGGCGATGACGGTCTTGCCGTTCAGGTCCTCGGGCTTGGTGATGCCCGTGGTGCCCTTCCTGACCGCGAGGCTCAGCCCGGAGGAGTAGTACGGTCCGGCGAAGGAGACCTGCTCGGCCCGCTCCGGGGTGATCGTGTAGGTCTGGAAGACGACGTCCACGGTGCCGTTGCCGAGCAGCGCCTCGCGAGTCTCCGAGGCGGAGTTGACGATCTTCACCTTGGGCTCGCCGATGATGTACTTGGCGAGCGCCTTGCCCATGTCCGCGTCGAACCCCTCGACCTCGCCGGTCGTCGGGTTCTGCTGCGACAGCAGCGGCGCGTCGAGCGACCCGCCGACGATCAGCTCGCCGCGCTGCTTGATCTTCTCCATCGTGGAGCCGGGCAGGATGTCCGCGGCGGCCGCGACCGGCGCCGAGGCGATCAGGTCGCCGCCCTTGGCCTCACCTGGTACGGCCGGGCTTCCCGAGTCCGTGCCGGCACAGGCCGAGAGGCCGAGCATGGACACAGCGGCGACAGCGGCCAGCCGCTTCATGGACACCATCGGGCCCACCATCCTTTTCGATCGTTTTCGATCAGTGAGTGAGAACTTTGGCCAGGAAGTCCCTGGCCCTGTCTGTCTGAGGAGCCTCGAAGAAGGCGCCGGGCTCGCCCGTCTCGACGATCTGGCCGGCGTCCATGAAGACCACGCGGTCGGCGGCCCTGCGGGCGAAGCCCATCTCGTGGGTGACGACGACCATGGTCATGCCGTCGGCGGCGAGCTGGACCATCACGTCCAGTACCTCACCGACCATCTCCGGGTCGAGTGCGGAGGTGGGCTCGTCGAAGAGCATCACCTTGGGCCGCATGGCCAGCGCGCGGGCGATGGCGGCCCGCTGCTGCTGCCCACCGGACAGCCGCGCGGGCAGCTTTCCCGCCTGCTCGGCGATGCCGACGCGCGCCAGCAGATCCCGCGCCGACGCCTCGGCCTCGGCGCGGGAGTCGCCCCGGACCTTCATCGGCGCGAGCACGATGTTCTCCAGCACGGTCTTGTGCTGGAAGAGGTTGAACGACTGGAACACCATGCCGACGTCGGCCCGGAGCCTGGCCAGTTCCCGGCCCTCCACGGGGGCGGGTACGCCGTCGACGAGGATGTCTCCGGACCCGGCGGGCTCCAGCCGGTTGAGGCAACGGCACAGCGTGGACTTGCCCGACCCCGAGGGGCCGACCACCACGACGACCTCGCCTCGCGCCACATCAAGGTCGATGTCGCGCAGCACGTGATGATCGCCGAACCACTTGTTCAACCCTTTGACCTGAATCATTGCCATCTTCCTTCGAAATCGAAGACAAAGCGGAAGGTAATAGATGATTCTTACGGAAGTCAACACGTTGCCGTAGTAAGTACAGACGTGGTATTCCTCTAGTCCATGTCAGGCAAAGAGCGGCTGCTGGTGCGGGGAGCGCAGGGCGACCTTCTGCGTCTTGTCGCCACCGGCCACGCCGAGTCGCGCGCCCAGCTGGCCCGCATCTCCGGCCTGGCGGCGTCGAGCGTCTCCCTGCGCGTCGAGGAGCTGATCGACACCGGGCTCCTCGTCGAGGAGGGCTCGGGCACCTCCAGGGGCGGGCGGCGGCCCCGGCGGCTGCGGGTCAGCCCGACCGCCGGCCTGCTCGCGGTGGCCGACCTCGGGGCGCACCACGCCCGCTTCGGCCTACTCGACCTCAGCGGCGCCCCCCTCGTCGTCGAGGAGCGCGCCTGCGACATAGCGCTCGGCCCCGAGGCGACCCTCGACTGGATGGCCGCCTCGTTCGACGAGCTGCTGCTGACCAACGGCCCGCCCGGCGCCCCCCTGCGAGGCGTCGGCACCGGCATACCCGGCCCCGTCGACCCCGCCAGCGGCCGGGTGGTGTCTCCCTCGCGCATGCCCGGCTGGCACAACTTCCCCGTCGCCGAGCATCTCGGCGCGCACTACGACCTGCCGGTGCTCGTCGAGAACGACGCCAACCTCCTGGCCGTCGGCGAGGCCCGCTCATGGCCCGGGTGCGACAACCTCATGGTGCTGAAGGCCGGCAGCGGCATAGGGTGCGGCGTGATCGTCGACGGCCGCCTGCACCGGGGCAGGGGTGCGGCCGGCGACATCAGCCACGTCCGGGTCAGGACCGACTCCTCCACCATGTGCTCGTGCGGCCACCCCGACTGCCTGGAGGCCTACGCGAGCGGCGCCGCGCTCATGGGCGCCCTGTCCGAGCTCGGCATCGCGACGCGACGCCCGGGCGACGTCGTCGCCCTGGTCGAGGACGGCGTGCCCGAGGCCACCGCCCTGGTCAGGAACGCGGGCCGCCTCATCGGCGAGGTGCTCACCGTCCTGGTCAACTTCCTCAATCCCGACGCCATCGTCGTCGGCGGCAGTCTCTCCACCGCCGAGCCGCTGATCTCCTCCATCCGCGCCGCCGTCTACGAGCGCTGCCTCCCGCTGGCCACCCGCGACCTGGAGATCGCCGTCACCCGTGGCGGCCCCGATGCCGCCCTCCTCGGCGCGGGTTCCCTCCTGCTGGACGCCGTCCTCAGCTGAGGGGTGGGACGGACGAGGTGCGGGCGTACGACCAGCCCTCTTAACCCAATGGGGTGGGGCGCCCGCACAGCACACACGTCGGCGATGCCTTACCAAGCAACGCCAACGTGTAGGCGCCGACGCACTGGAGCGGATGGGCGGTCAGTATCAGTCGTGACTGCTCGTTGTCGTTTTCGTTCACGCGGTGACCTGGTTTGCTCACGATCCCGGCCGGTTCGCTCACGCGGAGATCCAACCGAAGCCGGCCGCATTGGCCTGTCCCAGGCCCCAGCTCCAGATCGCCTGGAGTGTCTCCGGTGGCCCGGTCAGCTCGACCTCGATCGGCGCTCCCGGCTTCGCGCCCTGGCTTACCGCGAAGGAACGCTTCGACCCCACCCAGGAGATCTCCGTCAGCGACACCTCAGGATCCAGCCCCAAGGTCTCGGCCTTGCGCCGCAGGTTCCGCTGGAAGAACACCGGAAACTCCGGGTCCGTCGGCAGCAGCCAGGCCTGCCGGGTGATCCGCTGCCCCGATTCCGCGCGACCGGTGCCCTTCATCACCACCGGGGTACTCGTCCTGAACCGGCCCCGCCCCGACTCGAACCCTGGAGGTTCGACAGCCGCGACGTTCAGCACCCGGAACGCCGCCCCGCCCCAGTCCAGCAGCTCACGTTGCTTGACCCCCTGGGCCAGCACGGTCACCACCTCGAAGAGCGGGCTGCCCAGCTCCACCCACCCGCGCCCTCCCACGGCGTATGCTCCCCGTCGCCGCTTCGCCTGCGGGAACACCGGCGCCCCGTGACCCAGTGGCACCATCCTGTACGGCCCGACCCCCTCGCTGTGGAACCGCCGTCCGATCTCCGGTGCCTCCCGGGCCAGCAGGTCGTACACCAGGGACCGTCCTGGAGCCAGCACCTTCGCCCACGCGAGCTCGGTGGCCGCCGTGGCCACCTCGATCCGCAACCTCATCGCTTCCTCCCGCCTGTTTCGGCTCTCACCTACTACAGATGGACGAAAGCTCGTTTCCATCTGTCTGTGCTGTTCAGGAGGGTGAAGCACATCCGGAGCCGCCGACCTGTGGCCTCGGTTGGGAGATCGGTTAGGCTGCACACATCGGCAAGGCGCCGTCGCGGCCTCAAGATCTTTACGATCATGCTTTTAGCAGCAGACCTCCCGGGTTTTCTGCACTACCGGAGGTTCACTGCAAAACCTTGACTTCGGCCCCCGATATTGCGCCCGTTGACCTGCGTCTTTACCCTGGGGTCCTCATCGCCCCTGAGAGGGGTCGCAACACCTCCAGGAGTACCTCACCAAGGACGGGCTCAACAGTCCTCATCGCCCCTGAGAGGGGTCGCAACACGTGCAGTGGGGGTTCTACCTGCGGGGCGCCCGGTTGTCCTCATCGCCCCTGAGAGGGGTCGCAACTCAAGGGATGGCCGGGGCAGTCTGTCCTCCTCCCCGGGTCCTCATCGCCCCTGAGAGGGGTCGCAACACCTCGCGCGGTAGGCGCAGGGGGTCGTTCAGCACTGGTCCTCATCGCCTCTGAGAGGGGTCGCAACGCGGCGATGTTGCCGAGCTGGACGATGCTGCCGAGTCCTCATCGCCCCTGAGAGGGGTCGCAACACCTGAACCACAAGCCCAGCAAGGACGTGCGTGTCCCCGGTATCAGGGAACTCAAGGCGGTTGAAGAGTCCTGGATGCCGAGGTGGCGTTTCGGCGCGGGCGTCACCGGCCTGGCCTGCCAGGTGCAGAAGCGGAAGGTCGCTGCGGAGTAGCGAGGCAGGGATGACGAGGCGCGGACCACAGGTCCGAGCCCGCTGCTGTTGCCACACTTCCACCACCGGGAAGGAACCCTCATGACCCGCTTCACCTCCGGCGACGTCTTGGCCGCCCTGGAGGAGCTGGCCGCCGCCCACCCCGATCGGGGCGGCGAGCCCCGATACCTCGGCACGGATCCCCACCCGGCGAGCTGCCTCGCGGCTCGCGCCCTTTCGCTGTTGTTTCCCTGCCAGACCGAGACCAGCTGAGTATGATTCCGAGTATGAGCGGAGAGAAGAAGGCTCGAATCACAATCACCGTGGATCCTGACGTCGTCGACTACGCCGAGCACCTGGTCGCCAGCGGCAAAGCAACCAGCGTGGCCGCCGTCTTTAACGACGCCATCGCCGCCAAGCGCATGGCCGACCAGCAGGCGTTGACCCTACTGCGGGAACGCGCCCGCAGAGCCGACCCGGACCGAGTGGCCCGCATGATGCGGCACGTGAACCGCCAGCTCACCGAGCAGGGCTTCCCGGCGGCCTCAAGTGAGTGACTTCACTCCCACGCCGCACATCCTCGACTCCAGCATCCTCGCCGACGTGGCCCGCGGTGACGTCGACCTGATCGGCTTCCTGCAGGACTTCGACCGGGCAGGTCAATCCCTGGTCATCCCGTCGCTCGCCGCCGCTGGGGCACTGCTCGACAGCCAGGGCCTTCCGGACGCGCAGGCACTGCTCACCGGCCTGGCCGCGTTCGATCGCGCCACCGTCGCCTCGCTCGACGGCATCTATCAGGCCGCCAAGCTCGCCGACATGATGTCCGTCACCGGGCTAGACCA
The DNA here is from genome assembly GCF_053592655.1 of Streptosporangium sp. NPDC002607. Lineage (NCBI taxonomy): Bacteria > Bacillati > Actinomycetota > Actinomycetes > Streptosporangiales > Streptosporangiaceae > Streptosporangium > Streptosporangium sp. NPDC002607. The sequence goes on along the minus strand of NZ_JBSFWD010000005.1, from coordinate 270,050 downwards.
GTGGGACGCGCACGTTGCCGCTATCGCTGACGTGGCAGTCTGCCCGATTCTCACGCTCGACGCCGCCAAGTGGGTGCAGCCGTCCCGCGCCCTGGACAACCCGCTGCACATCATCGAGATCGCTGATCCTGATCAATAAGAACCGTGTCAGGTGACCGACCGCGCTGTATCCATCTTCTTCGCTCCCGAAGGGGATGAGAGACATCTCGCAGGCGCCATGGCATCATGGCGATCACCCCGTTTTGCAGCAGACCTCCGGGGTTTTCTGCATTACCGGAGGTTCACTGCAAAACAGCGCTGGATCACCTCGGTAAACAGGTCACTGACCTGTGCCTTTACCTTGGTCCTCATCGTCCCTACGAGGGGTCGCAACTTGCGCACCTCACACTCGTCCTGGTCACATTCGCAGTCCTCATTGCCCCTACGAGGGGTCGCAACAGCATGTGGTCTTGCACGTGGAGACGGAGCATGGCGGATCCTCATCGCCTCTACGAGGGGTCGCAACGCCCCGAACAGATCGCAGGCGTGGGTCAAGTCCGTGTCCTCATCGCCCCTGTGAGGGGTCGCAACAGGATCGGTGGCCACCATGCATGGTTCAAGGTCTCGTCCTCATCACCCCTACGAGGGGTCGCAACAGCCCTAGAGTTCTGGTCAGGGCGTTCACGTCGCCCCGTCTTCATCGCCCCTACGAGGGGTCGCAACGCCATCGCGGCGAGTTGGGCGGCCAATTCCCGTGAGTCCTCATCGCCCCTACGAGGGGTCGCAACCTGAACCAGATCACTTCAGCGATGTAGACGGCGTCCTCATCACCCCTACGAGGGGTCACAACATATCGAACCCGTCTTCGTAATCCGTGATCTCTAGGTCCTCATCGCCCCTGCGAGGGTCGCAACGGCCGCTCCAAGGGGCTGTTCCACTCCCGGGCCAGTCCTCATCGTCCCTACGAGGGGTCGCAACCGTGCAGGCACAGCGGGTTCAGGCAGAAGTTCAGGGTCCTCATCGTCCCTACGAGGGGTCGCAACATGTACGGCGCTCCCGCCTTGCCTTCTGCCCGGCGCGTCCTCATCGCCCCTACGAGGGGTCGCAACGCCAGGATCATGGCCGAGCCCATCTCGGACCCGTCTGCGTCCTCATGTCCCTACGAGGGGTCGCAACCTCGCAAGCGGTGTAGGGTCAACTCGCCATTGCCGGTCCTCATCGCCCCTATGAGGGGTCGCAACGACGCGATGATCGCGCCTAGCGGTGTTTGGAGTGCCGGTCCTCATCGCCCCTGAGAGGGGTCGCAACCGTCTGGCGGCGGCGTAACACATCAGCACCGCCTCGTCCTCATCGCCCCTATGAGGGGTCGCAACCGCAGCGAGTCAGGGTAGGCCTGCACGATGTGCGCGTCCTCATCGCCTCTAGGAGGGGTCGCAACACGGCCGGGGTGGCGTCGTAGCCGAGGCTGGTGGTCCTCATCGCCTCTAGGAGGGGTCGCAACCGGAACCCGACCAGCACAGGCGCCTGTGAGGGCTCGCAACGGGCCGCCGCGCACGGTCGGGGCGGTTGGGGCGGGAGTCCTCATCGCCCCTGTGAGGGGTCGCAACACCTTTTCGACCTGCTTCATCTCACGCACTGCGGTGTCCTCATCGCTCCTATGAGGGGTCGCAACAGCAGGTCAGGCGGGAACTCGTAGTCGGCCATGGTGGTCCTCATCGCCCCTATGAGGGGTCGCAACTTGTATCCACCCGCGCCTCCGCAGTTGGAGCAGGTCCTCATCGCCCCTGCGAGAGGTCGCAACCCCGACATGATCCGGGCGCGCAGCTCATCAGCGATGCGTTCTCACCGCTCCTACGAGAGGTCGCAACGATATTGGTGGCCTCCCCGAGGTCGTATGCTTGGGAATCCTCATCGCCCCTCTGAGGGGGCGCAACATCTTCACCCGCAGGCCCTCGGCGGCGAAGTAGCCGGTCCTCATTTCCCCTACGAGGGGTCGCAACGCGATCCGCTGGAATTCGGCGGCCTGCTCCTTGGCGAGTCCTCATCGCCCCTGTGAGGGGTCGCAACCACTGGGCCACGCCGGTGGACAGGCGCTTCAGGTGGTGTCCTCATCGCCCCTACGAGGGGTCGCAACGCCAGGGTGGCGGCCAGCTCGTCGAGGTCGAGCGGGTCCTCATTTCCCCTACGAGGGGTCGCAACATCCACGCCTGTACCTGCTGGCGGGTGAGGATCATCGCGTCCTCATCGCCCCTACAAGGGGTCGCAACGTGGGTTGCATGGTCTCTCCTTGCGTGGAGTGTCCTCATTGCCCCTATGAGGGGTCGCAACTCGCTACGGTTCTTCATGGTTCGGGCTCCAGTGGTCCTCATCGCCTCTACGAGGGGTCGCAACGGCATGACGGCCTTGATCCACTTGGTCAGGTCTGACGTCCTCATCGCCCCTAGAGGGGTCGCAACATGAAGTCAGCGAACTCGGCCTGCTTGAGGAGGTGGTCCTCATCGCCCCTAGAGGGGTCGCAACATCTCCACGGCAACGGGAGAGGGTTCGGGGTGTGGAGCGTTCTCATCGCCCCTACGAGGGGTCGCAACTGCATGTTCAGGTCTTCGGGCCCGTGAACGAGTCGTCGCCCCTACGAGGGCCGCTCCGACCACCGGCCCAACCGCTACGCGGCCCCTACGGGGTCCTACCGGATTGCGCCGGCCGCTCCGCTCCGTGATCTTGAAAGGCCCCGCGGGCACCATGTAATCGATCTTGCTCGTCTGCCGACACAAAAACAGGAGGGGCGACCGCTGTTCGATCGCCCCTCCCCGTACTCCATCCGGCACCCCGTCCCTGGGGCAGCGCCATTTGCGATGGGAGATACGGGCGAATCACGTCTTCCCCCGTACCCCACACCACCCATGGGGCTCACAGCTCCGGCGGGCAACGGGGAGATCTCCACGAGCGCCCTCAACACTCAGGAGACCTCCCCGGCCGGGTGCGACGACCATTAGCGCGGGGATGGCGCACCGCCGCACCAGCTCAAAGGGTCAGCAGGCCAGCCGGAACCAGACCGCGCGACCTATCTCCGGGTCATGATCAGAGCCCCAGCCGCTGGACAGGCGATGGACCCAGTCCAGGCCCCGCCCGCTGAGACTGTCCTCACCCGCTGGCCGCATCGCGGGAACATTGACCGACGATCCCTCATCGATCACCTCGATGTGGATCACGTCCCTACCCAGCCCCACAGCGACCGTGACCAGCCCCTCAGGATCAATGCCCGAATCACTGTGCAGGATGCTGTTCGTCACGACCTCGCTGACCAACAGCCTCACCGTCTCCAGGACCTCACCCGAGAAGCAATGCGCACTCAGCAGATCCACCACCCATCGACGAGCCTGCCCCGCCGACCGCACGTCACCGCTGAAATTGCGAGTACCGACGATGCACAACCCGTCCCAGCGCCGAAGCATCGCCTCCACCGCGCTGTAGACGCCTTCCCGGCTCACCGCGCCGCCTCGTGGATACGCTGCGCCGCTCTCTCGTCAAGAGCGTCGATCCACTGACTCCGCCCCCACGAGAAGAGCCATCTCCCGCCGCGCATGAGGGCGAACACCCGCAGGTCCCCCACCGTGCGCGGCATCACCACACGCGGTTCGCCGGTCCGGGGGAGTTCCACCGTCGTCTCCGCGCCAAGCAAGCGGAGATCCCAGGCCAGCCGGACAAGATGGATGTACCGGTCCTCCTGCGGATCTTTCACGACTGGTTGCCGTACGACAGCGGATACTTTGTCCCGCTTCCCTGTCATCGCTTCACTAGAGCGCCCGGCTCTAGGATGATCCATGGATCGCACCTCCAGCGTGCGGTCAAGGGACCCGTACGGCGTGTCAGCGCCTACGGGTCCCGCCTTTTGTGGCCATCTCTCGTCATCACCCGCCAAACTGCACAGATAGGGATGAACGAGGGGAACAGGTAGGATTTCTCTTTGCGTGAACGGCCAAACCCACTCTGCATGTAGCAAGGGCGAGTTGGAAGGCCAGAAAGCGAGCCTGTCAAGAGGCAGATTGAGGGCAGATTCGGGATTTGCCCAACGCGCTTTCCCTGGTCATGCTTGAGGAGTGCGCCGGAGAGGAGGCTGGTCATGACCGAGCCGAACGCCCAGCTACGCCAAGCACGAGAGCGTATAGAGTCCCCGAATGTCGCCGGGGAAGTCCTGTCACGGCAAGAGCTTGCCGATATGGTCAACGCCTGGATTTACGAGCACCTGAACCGCAAGGCATGTCTTAGCGCGAACTACGTCGGCAAGATGGAGCGTGGCGTCCTACGTTGGCCCAACGACGATTACCGTAAAGGACTGCGTGCCGTACTGGGTGTGAAGACAGACGGTGATCTTGGCTTTCGTCGGCCGCATCGCGCGCCAGTGGTTACTACGGTGACAGACGTGGATCGTAAAGAGTTTCTCCGTACGGCTTTCGGGGCCGCCGCCGCAGTGGCCAGCCATTCATTTGTCGAACTGGCAACGCCAAGCGAACCGACCCGAATACCAGCCGTTATCAGTGCTGCCGACATCAAGGCCGTGCGGAACATTGCACAGATATTTTCCACTTGGGACCATACCTATGGTGGTGGACTAGCCCGCGAGGCCGTGAACAGCCAACTTCGCTACTCGGTTGAACTCTTGGGAGTCCGTTGCCCGGCGCGCCTGCAATCCGACCTCTACTCAGCGGTTGGATTTCTAGGGCATGCGTCAGCATTTATGGCATTCGACGCCTACGCCCACGAGGATGCCAAGCGGATGTTTCGCCTGGCTTTGGTATGCGCAGAGAAGTCCGGGGATTGGCATCTACGGGCAAAAGTGCTATCGAGCATGGCCCGGCAAGCGATTTGGTGTGGCGACCCAGACACTGGCCTAACCCTGGTTGAGCTTGCATTGGTCCGTGCCGACCGACTCACCCCCGCAGAGCGGGCGATGTTGCTAGCCGCCCGTGCCCGAGCATTGGCCAAGCTAAGGCGCACGCAAGAAACACTCAGCACAATTGGCATGGCAGACCAAGAGTTCAGCCGACTAAGGGCCGACGAAGAGCCGCCATGGATGCGTTACTACGATACCGCCCAGCACGCCGGAGACACCGGGCATGCGCTGTTTGACCTCGCCATACACGGTCAGTTCGTCAGCGAGGCATCTAATCGGCTCTCCGCCGCCATAGCCGGTCACAGTGACACCTATGTGCGGTCTCGGGCAATCAGCGGAACCAAGCTCGCATCACTGACCATGGCAGTAGGAGACCCCGAACAAGCCACCGTGACCGGCATGCGGGCGCTACGCGACGCGGGCACCGTACGCTCCCGTAGAGCAGCCGATGATTTGCGTGAACTCCACAAGTTCGCCGCCCCCCACGAGCGCATAACCGAAGTGTCAGAACTACGGCACTACATCACTGACCTGGTTTCCGGCTCATGACCCAGGTGAGCACTCCAGGGGATGAGGCACTCAAGGCTCTATACATCGCCTGCCAACAGGTCGGGGTCGACGCATCCAGCGTGAAGCCCATCCGTCTCAGCGAAAACGCCATCTACCGGTTACCACATAGAATCGTCGCGCGGGTCAGCCGGGTCGGCCAAATTCAAGCCGCCGCAAAAGAGGTCCATATAGCCCGTTGGCTGGAAGCTTCCGGGATGCCTGCCGTACAGGTCATTCCTAGTCTGGATCAGCCCGTTGAGGCGGACGGCAGGGCCGTGACGTTCTGGCGGGAGTTACCAGCACACGAGTACGGCACCTCTTTGAATGTCGCCACCACGCTACGGGCGTTGCACCGTCTGACTCCTCCGGTACATTTCGAGCTTCCCCCGCTGGCTCCGTTTGTGCGGCTCGCGGAGCGAATCGATCATGCCCACATGTTCACGCCCGAAGACCGTAAGTGGCTGCGCAAGCACTTGTCAGACCTTAAGAGCAGGTATGCCGAGCTGCCGCCAGGGTTACATAGCTGCGTGGTGCACGGAGACGCCTGGGTCGGCAACGTATTACTCGCCAGCAACGGTCTCGTAATCCTAGCTGACTTTGAGCGCACCGCCTTAGGGCCGCCGGAATGGGATCTGGTATCCACTGCAATCAAATACGGCACCCTTGGCGGGATCTCCAAAGACGAGTACACCGCGTTTGCCGAAACCTATGGCCATGATGTTATGAGTTGGGCAGGCTTTCCGATCCTGCGTGATATCCGCGAACTTCGCATGGTCACCATGGCGGCCCAGATCGGCATGGAAGATGCAACGATACGCAGTGAGGCAATTGCTCGACTAGCCGCGATTCGCGGTGAAAGTGGCCCTCGCCCTTGGAAACACTGGCGACCTCTGAACTGACTGGACAAGCGCCTCCGGCGGGGGCGCTCAGCTCCGGGATGATCGCCAGCGCGGAAGCTGTGGGGGGTGGAGTGGCTGAGGTAGGGGCCTGACGCTCCTATGTGCAAGGGTGTTGCTCCAAGTTGTCGTTACGAGCTGTCGTTGTTAGAGGACAACGCCTGCTGGGCGGTGCCAGCCGAGTGAAGGTGAGGTGCCCAGCAGATTCCGGACAGTCAGCTACATAAGCTGACAGAAGTCTGGAAGAGGTAGGTACGTGACGAGGCGTTGCAGGCAGTTCTCGCCCGAGTTCAAGGAAGAAGCCGTCCGCATGGTCTTGGACGGCGAGCGGACGGTCGCGTCGGTGGCGCGCGAGTTCGGAATCAACGCCGGCACCCTGGGCAGTTGGGTGAACCGGCATCGGATCGTGCACGGCCAGGACGCGCAGCCGGTCTCTGGGCCGGAGCGGGCCCGGATCCGGGAGCTGGAACGGGAGAACGCCGAGCTGCGCGAGAAGCTGGCGTTCTTGAAAAAAGCAGCGGCCTTCTTCGCGGCCGAGAATCGATGACACTCGCCAAGTACGAGCTGATCGACGCGGAGAAGGCCCACCATGCGATCGTCAAGATGTGTGCCTGGCTGGGCGTGTCCCGCTCGGGCTACTACGAATGGCATGAGCGGCCGGCCTCGGCCACCGCGCAACGCCGGGCACTGCTCACCGAGCTGGTCGCCGAGGTCTTCGCCGACTCGCACGAGACCTACGGCTACCGGCGGGTCCACGCCGCCCTGCTGCGCCGGGGCGAGCACTGCTCGGCCGAACTGGTCCGCGCGTTAATGCGTGAGCAGGGCCTGGTCCCGGCCCAGGTGCGGGCGTTTCGGCCCACCACCACCGTGCAGGGCGACTATGGCGGCATCCCCGACCTGCTCGGCCGCGACTTCACCGCCGAGCGGCCGGGCACCAAGCTGGTGGGCGATATCACCTCATGGGAGAGCCACAGAGGATCGGGCAGGGTGCAGGTCGAGCTGTCGGCGGGTGACCACTCAGATATCACCGACTTTGTTTGAAGTCTTCATGTAGACGGTGGCCCCGCCGGCTGCTGGGTCTGCAGCCAGCTGGTGAGGTGTCGCGCCGCGAGCGCTATCCATGAGGGTGCTGCGCAGGCCCTGTGCTCGAACATCGGTCACATCACTCGAGGAGGGCCTGTTGCGCATCACCTGCGGGATCGACTGGTCGGAGCGACACCATGACATCGCGTTGATCAACGCCGACGCTGCGATCGTGACCAGAGCCAGGATCGGTGACGACCTGGCCGGCTTTCGGCGGCTGACCGAACTACTCGCCGAGCACGCTGGGCCCGACGGGCCCACCTCCATCGAGATCGCCATCGAAACAGACAAGGGTCTGCTGGTCGCGGCCCTGGTGGCGGCCGGGTTCACCCTGTTTGCGATCAACCCCAGGGCGGTGGCCCGGTATCGGGAACGGCACGGGCAGGCCGGCGGTAAGTCCGACCCTGGCGACGCCGCGGTCCTGGCCGACATCTTGCGCACCGACCGTCATCGGCATCGGCCGTTGCCCGCCGACACTAATCTCGCCCGAGGGGTGAAGGCGGTCGCTCGCCAGCATCAGGAAGCCATCTGGGCGCGGCAGCAGACGGTGAATCGGTTGCGCTCGCTGCTGCGCGAGTTCTACCCGGCCGCGCTGGCGGCGTTTCCGATCCTGACCCAGCGTGCGGCGTTGACGGTGCTGCGGGCCGCGCCCACGCCGCAAGCCGCGGCGAGGTTAACACCCAGCCGGATGGAGACGCTTTTGCGCAAGGCCGGGCGGCGTATCGATCCAGCACTGCCGGAGCGTCTGTCGACTCAACTGCGCCAAGAGCAGCTGCGCCAGCCCGCCGAAGTGGAGCAGGCCTTCGGGGTTGCCGCCGCCGGCCTCATCGACGTCATCGTCGCCATGACCGGCGCCATTGACACGCTGCAAGAGCAGCTCACCGGCCTGTTCACCCGCCACGACCAGGCGCAGATCGTCACCAGCATGCCAGGCCTGGGCACTGTGCTCGGTGCGCGAGTCCTGGGCGAACTCGGTGATGACCGCAGCCGCTTCACCGACATCGCCGGACTGCGCGGCTTCGCGGGCACCGCTCCCATCACCCGCGCATCAGGCAAGATGAAGATCGTCTCAGCCCGGTATATCCGCAACAAGCGCCTGGCCGACGCCTGCCACTGGTGGGCCTTCGCCGCGATCACTAAATCGGCCGGCGCCCGAGTTCACTACGACCAGCGGCGAGCCGCCGGAGACACCCACAACGGCGCCCTGCGCAACCTGGCCAACAAGCTGCTGGCCAAGCTCTGGCACTGCCTGCACAACGGCGTGCTCTACGACGAAGCCACCGCCTGGCCCACCCCTAAGGAAAAGATTGAATCAGCCGCCGCTTGACACCTCACCCACGTGAGGTGTCTACATCCCCACCTGGGAAGGCTTTCTCTACTTGGCAACTGTCATCGACTGCCACAGCAAGGCGGTCCTCGGCTGGGCGATGGCCGACCATTACCGCACCGAACTCATCAAGGACGCGATCCGGATGGCGGCCGGCACCGGCCTGCTCCAGCCGGGCGCCGTCTTCCACTCCGACCGCGGCTCGAACTACACCTCAGATGAGTTCGGCCGCTTCCTGGCCAACCAGCGCATCCGCCGCTCGGTCGGACGCACCGGGGTCTGCTACGACAACGCGATGGCCGAGTCGTTCTTCAGCGCGATCAAGAACGAATGGCTCCACCGCTTTGTCTTCGCCACCCGAGCCAAGGCGAAACGGCAGGTCATCCGCTATATTGAAGGGTTCTACAACCGGCAGCGTCTGCACTCGGCGCTCGGCTACCGGCCGCCGCTGGAAGTGCTCAACGAGTCCCTTTCGTCCCAAGCAGCCGCATAGGCTACACACCCATAAGGCGGCTGTCCGGAATCACCGTGGCCCCTCAGACCCCTCGTAGGGGCGATGAGGATCTGGAACAGGACTACAACAGCGGGTACGGCTGTATGTTGCGACCCCTCGTAGGGGCGATGAAGACGCGAACAGGCCGACTACAACAGCCACCTCTACGAGTTGCGACCCCTCGTTGGGGTGGTGAGGATACCCGTCGTCTCGATGAGCGCTACCACCGGCACGCGTTGCGACCCCTCGTAGGGGCGATGAGTGAGGACGCCTGGACCACACCTCCCTTGGAATGCTGGACACCATGTTGCGACCCCTCATAGGGGCGATGAGGACCTACCGGCTCACCCCGGAAGGCCGCACGTATGCGCTGTTGCGACCCCTCATAAGGGCGATGAGGACCCGCGATCCCCGCAGGCGCCGAACTAGAGCCGCTCATGTTGCGACTCCTCGTAGGGGCAATGAAGACTCAAGTACGGGCCGCTCCCTGCCTGCCGGTAAGCCGTTGCGACCCCTCGTAGGGGCAACGAGGACGAGGGCTCCAGCCTGGCGATGTCGTCGTCTCAACGGACATGTTGCGACCCCTCGTAGGGACGATGAGGACGTCCGACACAGACCCTGACATCGCCGCCGCCTGGATGTTGTGACCCCTCCTAGGGGCGATGAGAACGTGAGACGAAGCAGGTCGAAAAGGTCGAGATAGTGTTGCGACCCCTCGTAGGGGCGATGAGGACACGATGACGGCAGCGTCTCCCCCGGCGATGTCTGCAAGTTGCGACCCCTCGTAGGGGCGATGAGGACCACGTTCACCCCGTACTACGTCCCCGGACAGTTGTTGCGACCCCTTGTAGGGGCGATGAGGACCAGCCACCACGCAAGAGACCGACTTCCGACCACGGGTTGCGACCCCTCGTAAGGGCGATGAGGGCCTGACTGAGCGCTGCATGTACGTCCGGGTGGTCTGGTTGCGACCCCTCCTAGGGGCGATGAGGACACGGAGGAAGACATGACCCTCGACAACATGCCTAGTGAGTTGCGACCCCTCCTAGGGGCGATGAGGACCCCAAGGTAAAGTCGCAGCTCAACGAGCCTGTAGCCGCGACTGTTTCCGGGGAAATTGCAGTGAACCTCCGGTTGTGCAGGATACCCCGGAGGTTCGCTGCAAATCCATGATCGTGGCAAATGGGTTGGCGGCAGTGCGTTGATGGTCGGCGGGTGCGTTCGGTGCGGCGGCCGGGCGGTGCGGCGGGCGGCGGGGTCCGGCCGTTCGCGCCGGGCGGGCGCGGGACGGGACCGGCCCCCAGGCCGCATGCCCGGCCTCGATGTCCGCGCGGCGGGGGCGGGCACGCCCGTGGCGCCTCATCGCCCCTATGGGGGTTGTCGCTGGTTCAGTTGGAACTGTCTGAGATCTGAGTCCGACAGGGTGTTCGGATTCGTTCTCCCAGGTGGGCGGAGTATTCAGCCGCCGGATCCCCGCCGATTCCACGGTTTTCCTCTCCGGACACTTCCATTCGGTCGCAAATCAGTGGGCTGATCGACAACTTGCGGTTGGGAGTGGTTGAGCGGGGTCGGTCTCAGGGGCTCTACCTGGGGTTTTCTCTTCGTCCATCTGTAGATGGGTGAAGAGGAAATCACGGTGGAGGGGAGGGCGAATGCGGCTTTCTCGGGGTGGGAGCGGTAGGGCGGTGTGGGAGGGGGCGTCGGGGTGGTCGGTGGCGGCGCTGGCGGGTGCGGCGGCGGCGGTGGCCGCGGGGACCGTGCCAGATGTGATCAAGGGGTGGCTGGGGGACCAGAAGTGGTTCCTGACGGTGCTCTGCGTGGCTGCGGCGGCGGTGTTCACCGGTATCAACCTGTGGCAGCAGCGCAGCAGAGGCGTGGGCATCGTGATCGCGCTGCCGAGGGAGAACTGGCGGGGGCCGTGGAGTGCCCAGTGGGTCAGTGCTGCCGTCAATCACGCCCGGCGTAGTCATGATTCCTGCTTCGTTGTACGGCGGGAGATCGAGGTGGCGGCGCCCGGTGCCGATCTGGCCACCAGGGTCGCCGCGCGGGAGGCCCGCGAGGACGCTCTTGAGCTGGCCTACGAGTTGGTGACCGCGCGGCTGACGGAGCTGTCGGAGTCGGACCCGTCCACGCCGGTGTCGCTCTACGTCAACGCCGCCCTGCCCGATGCCTTCGACCTGGGTGCGAAGTTCAAGTTCAACGTGCAGCGGGAGCTGAGGGGGATTAGCCCCAACCTCGGGTTGAGTCACCCCGTACCAGAGGCAGACGCACCCGGTAGGAACGAAGGTGAGGCCGAGTCCGGTGCGGGGGTGGACGGGTTCGGAGAGGTCATCGCGCCGGTGCTGCCGCAAAGGTCGGAGCGGGCGCAGTCGGACTTCTTTCCCTCGGTCAGGATCAGCAGCCGGTTGAAGGAGCCGCTGACTCCGGCGGAGGCGGTACGGGCGGCGAAGCTGGCCAGGGTGGTCGAGGAGCCGGAGTTCGAAGGGGACGCCGAGGGGCGGGCGGTCGCCCTGGTGGTGCATCTGGCGGACAACCCGATGATGGTCGCCCAGGCGTTGCGGGCTGCGGCCGGCGGTTGCGCGGACATCGGCGGGCGTTGGGAGCGGTGCCGCGCGGCCCTGGTCGTCGACGGAGGGTCAGCCAACCTGCCGGAGACGGCTGTCGACTTCGAACTGGTCGTCCGGTATGTCTACGCCGCCTGGCGGGCCTGGATCGCGGCCCACCCGCAGTACGCCGCGCTGGACACCCGGTTGTTCATCGCCGCTCCGGCCAGTGTCGTCTTCGCGCTGGGCTGGCTGGTCGGCCACGCGGTACGGGTGGTTCCGCACCCGTACGAGACGCGCCGTGACGAGACGCGCTCCTAAGAGACGCACCCCTAAGAGATTCGTTCATACGAGACAGGAGAGTCATGTACGTCGTCGTGATCAATACGGCGGGTAATCAGCGCTACATCTTCTCCTCCAACAAGCGGCAGGAGATCGTCGGCGCGTCCGACCTGATCACCCGGGTGGACGGAGCCTGGGCCGACGAGGCGCTGAAGGATGCGTTTCCCGGTTTCGAACGGAAGACCTGGCGGCTCGACACCCATGGCGCGGAGCTGGTGGTCGCGGGGGCGGGAGGGATCACCGTGCTGGTCAAGGAGAGGGATGCCGGGCGGCGGCTGGTGACCGCGCTGACCACCCTCGCGCTGCTTCACGCGCCGGGTCTGGATGTCTGCGGCGTGGTGGTCGAGTACGCCCCGGGCTCGCTGGCCAAGGAAATGGGAAGGGTGCGGACGGAGCTGGCCGCCGTACGGGAGTCACGGCCGGGGCCGCAGGCGAGGTTTCTGCGGCTGCCGCCGGTCGAGGACTGCGGGTCGAGCGGGTTGCCGGCGGCGGTGATTCACCGTGAGGGCAACGAGGAGCCGCGGCCGAGGTCGGCGGCGGCCAAGGCGAAGCTGGACGCCTATTCGGGCGCGCTCGACAGGATGGCCGAGATCGCCTGGCCCAATCGGCGGGCGATGGGGGAGGTCGTCGATCGACGGGCAATGAAGAAGATCGTTGATCGGCTGGGCCTGGAGGCTTCCTGGGTCGCGGTGGTACATGCCGATGGCAACGGGTTTGGTGCGATCTTCAAGGGCCTGGACGAGCTGGTGGCGGACGGGGACGACCGGGGCTATGTGGAGACGCTGAGAAGCGTCTCCCAGGCCGTCGACGAGTGCGCGAAGAAGGCGTTCCGGGTGGCGCTGTGCCGCACCGCCAATGAGAGCGCTGACGGGGCCGCCAATGGGATCCCCGGTGGGAGCAGCGGCGGGATCAAGGACGGGGGCGTTGGTGGAGTCACTGAGAAGGCCATCAAGAGGACCGTCAGGGACACGGCCGATGGTGAAAACGCTGCGGAAGACGGACGGGCCGCCGGCGGACCTCTGGCGGTTCTGCCGCTGGTGATCGGTGGTGACGATCTGACCGTGGTGTGCGAGGGCGAGGTGGCACTGCTCTTCACCCGGCACTACCTGGAGGCGTTCGAGGAGGAGACGGCCAGGGATCCGAGGCTCGCGCCGGTGCTGGGCAAGCTGGGCCGCGAGAGCCTGGGCGCGGGTGCCGGGGTGGCGATCGTCAAGCGGAACTACCCGTTCCACTTCGCCTACGACCTGGCCGAGGAGCTGATCGATACCGAGGCCAAACGGGTCAAGGAGTGGGGCGCGGCACTGGCGTTCGCCGTACTGCTGGAGAGCTCCGCCCCCGACCTGAAGCGGATCCGGCAGGCGGGCGGTGCCGGCGGGTCGGCCTCGCCGTACCTGGTGGGGGCGGGAAGCCGTGACGACAGGGCGCGGGGACGGCGCTGGGAGGACCTGGTGCGGCGGGTCGGCGCGCTGAGGCGACATGATCCCGCCTCGGGGGAGCTACTGATTCCCCGTGGCGCCGCTCACGACCTACGCGAGGGGCTGCACCTGGGCGCGGAGGTCGCGGCGTCCAGGTGGGAACTGCTGCGCCGCCGGTTCGAGGGGGACCGGGAGCGTACGGCGGCGCTGATGGAGCTGACGGAGGAGCCGGGCGGGCTGCTCTGGATCGACAGGGAGACGACTGTGACGGGGTTGCCGGACGCGATGGTCGCGCTGCAGTTCCTCAAGGTCCGGGAGCAGCGGGTGCTCGCGATTGGAAGTGAGGCGGAATGAAGGACGGTGAGGTGAGGGAGACGCGCGAGATCGGTGGATTCGATGTCTCGCTGTTCATGGTCAGTGACTGGCAGGTGGGCACCGGGACGGGCATCCAGGGATACACCGACCGCCTCATACAGCGGGACGCGGACCGTCCCGTCCACCGAGGCGCGAAGGACGTGGGCAACCCCGTTCGACGAGGTGCGGAGAACACGGGGCGTCCCGCCGTAACAGGCGTGCGGGCTCTCGCCGCGCCGATCGTTCCGGCCAAGACGCTGGTCGGGGTCTGGCGGGACTCCTGCGAGCTGGCGGCGCATGCCCTGGACGGCGGCCCCGCCGGGGTGTGGCACGACTGGCTGGGGTTCCTGTTCGGCGGGCAGTACGCCACGGACACGAACGCGCTGTGGCCCGCCGCGCTGGTCGTCGAGGGGCCGCTCCGGTTCCCCGAAAGGCTGGCCGAGCTGCTGCGGGAGAAGCCCCTGGTCTCCTGGGCGACGACGTTTCGTAAGCCGGGGGTGGCGATCGACGCCCGTACCGGCACCGCCAAGGCGGACATGCTGCGGTTTGACGAGATGGCCCGCGCCGGGGTCACGCTGAAGGGCCGGGGACGGATCGACGGGTTCGCGGAGCTGAGCCAGGCGCAGCGGGAGGTCGCCGTCGCGCTGCTGGACGCGGGGGCGCGGCTGCTGGAGAGCATCGGCGGCAAGCGGCGCCGGGGGGCGGGGCGGTGCAGGCTGACCGTCGAAGGGGCGGCGTTCACTCCCGACTGGACGATGCCGGACGAGCTGGTGCCGCCACCTTCGGTCTCGCCGTACGCGGTCGCCGACCGGCCCGCGCCCGCGCCCCGGACGGTGCGGGCGGGCTGGGAGCGCGCGGAGCTGGTCATCACGGTAAAGGAGGCCGTGCTCGTCGCGGCCACCGTGATGGGCAACGTGGTGCAGGGCACGACCCACATTCCCGGCTGGTGCCTGATGCCGGAGGTGACCCGGCGGCTCGGCGGGGCCGCGCACGCCCTGGTCCGTACCGGGGATCTGCTGGTCACAGCCGCTACCCCGGAATCGGAGGAGGGCGTGCGGACCCTGCCGGTGCCCAGGGTCCTCGTCCACGAGAAGGGCAGGACCGTGGTCGCCGGTAACCGGATGGCCGATGCTGAGATATCCGGCAAGCCATACCGGGACGGGTACGTCATCCCGGAAGGGGAGGAGTCTCCCGAGGTGGTGAACCCGCCGCTCACGGTGCGCATGCACAACAGCGTCGATGACAAGGTGCAGCGGCCCATCAGGGAGATCGGCGGTGTCTACGTCTACCGGGCGCTGGCCGCCGGGACCGTGCTCCGCGCCGAGGTACGGGTCCGGGCGGGCCTGCTGGAGAACGGCTGGGAGCAGCGGCTGGGCGGACGATGGCGGGTCGGCCGGTCCTCCAAGGACGACTATGGGCAGGTAAAGGTCGAGGCACGCCTCGTCGCGGACCGGCGGCGACCCGGAGGGGAGGGCGGGCTGCTCCGAGTGTGGCTGTTGTCGGAGCTGCTGGTCCGTGATGTGCGGTTGCGGCCCAGCACGGAGGTCGTCGATGTCGGGCGGGCACTGGAGCAGGCCCTGGCCAGGGCGGGGGCCACCGGGGTGCGTCTGGTTCCGGTGACCGAGCCGAGGGACGGACGGGTGAGCGTCGCGCTCGGCGCCCACCGGACGGAGAGCTGGCACCGGGGCTGGGGGCTGCCCCGCTCCACCCTGTACGGTCTGGCTGCCGGGAGCTGCCTGACCTTCGAGGTGACCGGCGGGCCTATCGATCCGGTGGTGCTCGCGGAGGTACGGGCCGCAGGGGTGGGAGAGCGCAGGGCCGAGGGGTTCGGGCAGGTGGAGTTCGACCATGACCTGCTGCTGCGGTCCGTCGCGGTCCTCGATCCGGCCGATATCGGATCCGCCGCCACCGTTCGAGAGACCGGTTCTCTCGCCACAGAGACTCGCTCTTCTGTCGTGTCCGTGGCTGAGTCTTCTGCTCCGCACGTTGAGGCCGGAGGGCCTGAGCTCATCGCGCTGGGCGAGAAGGGGTACGAGGACGCGCGGATCTTCGAGCGGGCGGCCTGGCGGACGGAGATCCACCGGGCCTGCGAACGGATCAGGGGGGATCGGGAGAGGCGGCTGCGGATCATCCCCGACAGGGTTTCCAACACCCAGCTCAACGCGCTGCGGGAGATCGTCCGTGACCTGTCCTCTGGGCGGGCCGGGAGCCGTCTGGAATGGCTCACCAGGTCCAAGGCGGGCAGGTCCGACTGGCCCAAGGAAGCCGTGAAGCGACTGCACGCACTGTTCGTCGACGCCGACCCGATCTGGACGCTGCTCGACCTTCCGGAGGGGGAGCTGGTGGTGACAGCGGACGGCGCCGCGACGCTGCGCGTCGAACTCCGCGACGAGGCGGTACAGGTGCTGGTCACAGCGTGCCTGGCCGCGCACAGCCGCGATGAGGCCGCAGGCAGCGGTGACCAGACAGGACAGAACGGTCATGAGACCGGAGGTGGCGGCGCCGCACCCGGGCCGGTTGGGACGGGACGCGGCCGTGACGGGATTGCTTCGGTCATGAGGAGCACGAGATGAGCACCAGGGTGGGACGGCACGTGACCAGCAGGGTCAGGGCGCGCGGCTGGCTGCGTACCGAGTCGCCGCTGCATGTCGGGGGCCTTGGCCACGACCCCTCAGAGCCGTTGCCGATCGCCGTGGACGGCCTGGGCCGCCTCTACGTTCCCGGCACCACGCTGGCAGGGGTGCTGCGAAACTGGTCGCGAGGTGCCGATCCGGAGTCTGTGGATCTCGATTCGCTCTGGGGCTTCATATCCAAGAACAACGATGAAGGCCGGGTCAGCCGGGTGATCGTCGCGGATGCCCTGATCACCTCCGAGGCCCGGCTGGACGATCGTGGTCTGCCCGCCACACCACTCGACCCTGCACACCTGGAGTTTCGGCAGTCGGTCGGTATCGACAGGGCGACCGGTACGGCGGCGCAGGAGTTCCTGTACGGCAGGGCCGTCGTGCCCGCCGGGTGCCACCTCAGGCTGGAGATCGACATCGAGTCCGACGAGGACGGTCCCGCCGACGAGGCCCGGATGGGTGCCCTGCTCGAAGCCCTGTGTGCCGGGGAGGTTCGAATCGGCGCGGCGACAGGCAGGGGCCTAGGGGCGGTGCGGCTGCTTGACGACCCGTTCGAGCTGGTCGTGGACCGGTTCGACTCGCCGGCGGGCCTGCTGGCCGTACTCCGGAATGATCCGGATCGCGTCCGGTCGGTGGCGTCATTGCGATCCGTCGACGCGCGACTCCCACCCCGGCGCGAACTGCTCGACGTGCGCGTCGCGTGGAGTCCGAGGGCGCCGGTGATGGTCCGGGCGAGTTCGGCAGGTCTGGTCGTCGATACCCTGCCGCTCACCACGCGCATCGATCGCCGTCACCTCACGCTGGTGCTGCCGGGCGGATCGGTCAAGGGAGCGTTGCGCAGCCACTCCGAGCTGGCGGAGCGCACCGCGCGCGGGATCGACGCGCCGTCGGCCGGTCCTGGCGCCCCGGCGGGGGAGTACAGCGCGGCGTTCCGGGCGCAGCTCGACCAGTTGCCCGCCGTACGGGCGCTGTTCGGTTCTGCCCGCGACGACAGTGCGGACCGGCGGGCGGGTGCGCTGCGTGCTGAGGAGTGCATCGCGCAGACGATCGTTTCCGACACGCTATGGGACGTGGTCACCGGGGCCGAGATCCCGCAAGAGGGGGCCGCCGTACCGGACGGGCGGCCCGAGCTGGCCGAGTCCGTACACGACCGGCTGGAGGACCTGGGCATGGCGCAGGCCGACCACGTGGCTCTGGACCGTTGGACCGGCGGAGCCGCCGACGGCCGCCTGTTCAGCGTGCTGGAACCACACGCGGTGAAGTGGGAGCCGATCCGGCTCTCCGTTGACCTCACCCGTCTCGGTGCCGAGCGGGACAGCGCGTTGGCCCTGCTGCTCCTCACCCTCAGAGACCTCGCCGACGGGCGGATCCCGCTCGGTGCCCTGACCAACCGAGGATTCGGCGACATCGACGTCACCGAGATCACTCTGACCGGCGGCCCGTGGCCGGAGCCGGTCACGCTCTCCCGGGCACTGGGCTCCCCGGAGATCTCGTCCATAGCCCAGGCCTGGACCGACTACCTGGCGCAAGAACTCGTGGAGACCTCCGCGCCGAAAGGACTTTGATGACCACCCTGTACGGCGGCGCCGCCACCGGCGTCACGTTGCCGCAGGCACTTCAGGCGGCCGGGGTCGCTGGAGGATGCGCCCTGCTCACCGCGCCCTCGGCCTACCACGTCACCCGGGTTCAGGGGGACGGCTGCGTCACCCCGGCCGGACCCGTCGACCTTTCCACGGTCTACGAGGCGCGAGCCTTCACCCCAAAGGTTGAGCTGCGCTGGGTGGAAACCGGATACGCGGTCCTGCTGACCGAGGATCGGAGCCTGCTGCCCGCGTTCTTCGGCGAACCGCTGGAGGAGCTGTCCACGGTGGCGACCGCGGAGGCCCACTATCTGGTCTGGGGCGAGGCCGGCGCGTCCGCGTCGGGCGGCAGGCCGGTTTCCGGGGGCGCGGAGGACTCCGCGCCGGGCTGGGTCACGCTCCGCACCGCCCGGATCGGCACCCTGACGGTGCCCATGGCGCCTTCCTCCGCGCAGAAGCGGGTACGGCTGGCCGCCCGTGAGTACATCGTCGCGGACAGGGTGCACGGCAACGCCTATGTCGCAGAGGAACGCCTGATCGGGTTCGAACCCTACGCGCCGGAGGAGAACGCGCGATGAGCGATGACATGAAATTTCTCAATCCCTACACGTTCGTTCCGGCGTTTCCCCGAGACGGCTTGCCGGAGCCACTCGGTGACGGGTCGCCGCTCGGTGGGGATCCCGGGAAGCCGGGCCACGGGGCTGGTAGGGATCGGCTGCACCCGGAGCGCTGGACCGGCCGGATCGGGGTCAGGCTCACCGTCGAGACGCCGCTTCTGCTCCTGGACACCGCGCGGGGGACGGCGCCGTCCGAGGGTGCGGACACCCACCGGGTTTATCCCGTCCAGGTGCGCGGGGGCCGCCCCCACCTGGCCGCGACCTCACTCAAAGGCATGCTGCGCTCCGCCTACGAGACCATCACCAACTCCCGATTCGGCGTCTTCGACGGGCATGACATCCGGCTGGGCTTCCGTCGTGGCGCAGACTACGCACTGGGCATGGTGCCTGTGCTCGTGGGGGCCAACAAAGTGGTGTACGGGTTCCAGCAGGCGGTGCTCAAGATGTACGACCAGGAATCCGGCGAGAGCATCTACCCCTGTGACGGCCAGGAAGCCCCTCAGCATCTGGAGCAACTCCGGGCCGTGATCCGGAACGAACGAGGAACGACCAGTGTGGTGCGGTTCGTCCGTACGAGGGGCGACGAAGAGTTGACCGTGGCGGACGGGGACCGGGTGGTGAAAGGAATCGCCTTCGTTACCGGTCCCAACATCGAGGGAAAGACCTCCGAGCGCCTGTTCTACCTGGAGGAGGGACAGGAGCAGTGGAAGATTCCGCTGGCCAGGCCGTGGAGCGAGATTGAAGAGCAGTGGAACGACCTGATAACCGACTACGGGAAGGCACACAAATTCGCGGAGCTGTATGACCGCGAGCGGTCCGACGGGAGTATGGCCGAACCGGGAGAGCGGATCGGCGACGGTCCCGGCCAGCTCGCCTGGAGCCCTCACCTGTACGACGAGAGCAGGAAGGACTTCAAGGGCGTCAGGCTCTGCTACGCCCGTCTCGTGTGCGATGACCGCGTTAAGCGGCGCTGTGATGGCCGCCTCGAATGCGATGGTGGTGACAAGGACTGCGCCAGCCGCCTCAAGAAAGAAGGCCGCGTCGACCGGCTCTACCCGGTCCTGATCCCGAGGGACCTCTATCTGGTTCCCCCGTCGGAGCTGCTGGACGAGTCGCTGCTCCCGGCCGCCCACATCGGCGAGCTCTCCCCGGCCGACCGGGTGTTCGGCTGGGTCGCCCCGCGAGGAAAGGGCGCACGGCCCTCGGCCTATCGCGGGCGGCTGCGCATCGGTCCGGTCATCTGTGAGCAGGACGCCGATGAGGCCGTGGAGCGGTTTGGCGGCGACGGGCTCCCGCTGGCGATCCTGGGGCAGCCCAAGCCCCAGCAGGGACGCTTCTATCTCGCTGAGTCCAGGGAGAGTCCCGATCGGCCGATCAAGGACGGGACGCCGAAGGAGAAGCTGTATCAGCCAGGCCAGGGGCTGCGCGGCCGGAAGGTGTACTGGCACCATGCCGGGCTGGACCGGCGGCAGCACTGGAGCGAGGGGCAGGGAAAGCTCGATCCCACCCAGGTCCGGATCAACGGTTACTACCGCGAATACCGGCGCTCCCGCACCCCGTACGACGACAAGGGCAGCCCGACCCCTGACGGGAGGCGCTACCGGACGAAGGACACCGAGCAGCGTGACACGCAGAACCGGTCGATCAAGGGTTGGGTGCGGCCCGGCACGACCTTCCGGTTCGTTGTCGAGGTCCGTGATCTCGACGACCACGAGCTGGGGGCACTCGCCTGGCTGCTCACCCTGCCGCCGGGGCACTTCCACCGGCTCGGCCTCGGCCGGCCGCTCGGGTTCGGCAGCGTACGACTCGAGGTCGAGGCCGAGAACACCGAACTGCACTCCGGCGCGGAGTACGCGGCCCACTACCGGAGCCTTTCCGGGACCCTACCCGACACCGACGGTGTCAAGAGGCTGATCCGGGCGGGGGAGACGTTCACCCGGATGGTGGAGGGCGTGGAGTCCCTGACCAAGGTCCGTGATGCGATGCTCGCCGTCTCGCGTGGTAACCCGGGGCTTCCGGTGCACTATCCCCGTACGCAACCGGACTGGTCACGGGGAGAGGTCCCCGTACCGCCGGATCCGCGCGGCAGAAACTACGAGTGGTTCACCGAGAACGAGAGGCCGGAGGGCAAACGGATCGCCCCGGGCCGGGGACGATCGCTGCCCACTCCGGAAGAGGACGCAAAGCCGTTGACCGTCTACCCGGTTAAGAAGGAGGACGACGCGACGAAAAAGGGGAACCGGCCCGGCCGAGGTTCATATCCCTCCAACAAGGGAGGAAAAGGGCAGGGAAATGGCGGCAGGAGACGTTAATGAAGACGGACGTTACCCGAGGTCAGACCCCTGGCCTGCGAGGGGCCGGGCAGGTTCCCGATTCAACCTGTTCCGCTCGCGCGACGAGTCCGGCTACATCAGCAGGTCACACCTGGTCAACGGTCCCGAACCGGGATGTGAACCTCGGTGCGAAACGAGAGGAACCCCCAACCTGCCGGGGTCCTGTCAAACCTGCGGAGTGAGAAATCCCGTGGACAACCCCCGCTCCCGATCACCGGTGGTTTCGCTGTTTCATCACGAGGCCCGTCAGAGATGACTTACCGTTAGCCCGGTTGGTTTCGTTTCGCCTGCTACGCAGGGGGATGTCGTGGTGGGTAAGGCCGAGGGCACGCTGCTCGTGCACGCGATCGGCGGCGGGGATCTGGGGTTCGCGGGTGAGCGGAACCTTGCCGGGGTCACCCCCGATTTCGAGGGCGACCCCGGCGCGACGGGCAAGGACCGCCGTCCGCTGCGGAAGATCTTCGAAGGTCTGGCGGACCTACCGGTCTCCCAGGTCGCCCTGCTGGGCACGACCAATCCCCACGGCCCCGGAGAGCGGACGTTCGCCGATTGGGCCGACGAGGTCCGGGCGCGGCTCGTCTCGCAGATGGGACTGTGCGGTGCGCGCTTCGACCCTACGGCGGTCTCCGTCGTACGGGTCGAGGCTCCCCGGCTCAGGGAGACCTCGAAGGCGCTGAGCCGATGGCTTGCGGGACGTAACCCCGACGACATCCTGGTCACCTGTGGTTCGGGGGCGTTCGCACTCAGCACGGGAGCCCTCTGCGCCGCCCTGGAGACGCGCCGTCCGGCACGGATCGTGCACATCGATCACCCACATCAGCCGTACTCGCTGGACTGGCCACGAGACATGGACGCGCACCTGGAGTCCTGGCTGCTCCGCTACCGGTTCTGGGACGCGCTGGCCGAGGTGGATCCGGGTAATCGGGCGCTCTGGGAACTGCTCGCGGCCCGGCAGGCCGGGGACACCGAACCCGCCAGAAAACTGAGGGAACGATCCAGGATCCCCGAGGTGCCGGGTCTCACCCTGGGGAAGCTCGATGATTTCGCCCAGCCCTGGCCCACCGTGCGGGCGGCGCTCTTCGAACGGCTCGGCCGCAGAGAGGCCGCCGACTACGGTCTGTTCCGCGCCTGGTTCGCCGAGCATCTCCGGAGGCTGTTCAGAGACGAGCAAGAGAGAAGGGGCCTGCCAGCGCGCACCGAGCAAGAGATCGGAGACCTCATCGCCGACCTGGGCGATCGGGCCGGGGGAAAGGGTGGGCTGGCCGAGCGGATCGCGACGACGGCCCGTGCTGTCATGAGCGACATCACCAGCGCCTGCGTCAGAATGATCAAAGACGCCGAGCTGACCTCGCTTTACAGGGCGGCATCCAGTCACCAGGCGCATCTGAAACCTGAACGTCCGGACGCCGGGCCACTGCCGCCGACCCTGCTGGAGGCCGCTGCCCAGTGGGAGCGGAGCGACTCCGGGTTCAAGCTCGTCACCGGGACAGGCAGGGTCGGCTGGCCCGTGCTGGGCAGCGGCGACGTCCTCGGCCTGCTGGCCGTCGGGCTGGAGTGGCAGGGCAGGGAGAGCGAGGACCGGCTGGCGGTGACGACGGTCCTCACCGAGTTGCACGCCCGGCGGGAGTCATTGCTGCATCGGGGCACCTTGCGGCTGCGTCTGCTGGCCAGCGCCGAGACCCTGGAGCGGGCCCGTCGGCTCGCCGTGACCTTCGGTGGGGCGGCGGACGTGGATGTACGGGTGATCGAGAGTGTCCCGGGGGACCTCGGCTCGATCCGGGACGCCCTGGTCACCGCCTTGGAGTCCGAGGCGGCCCCCACCGGGCGGCCCGGTTCGGGCAGTCTGCGCGACGTCGACGAGGTGGTGCTGGTGCTCAACCCCGGACCGCCGCTGACGAACTACGGCATGATCGCGGCGGCGGTGGAATGGTCGCTGACCGCCGCGTGCCCGCTCTGGGTGACGGAGCTGGTCCGGAGTCCGGACGGGCCGTCGGAGCTGCGCAGCGGCCAGCCGGTGGTGGCGCGGCTCGGTGCGGACCGGGTGCTGGCCGGCCTGGCGGCGAGCGCCGTCAGACGGCTGGACCTGCGGACGGCTCATCGTCTGATCGAGCGCGGGTCGGACGCGCTGCGCGAGGTGCTGCCCGCGCTGGCGAAACTGGAGAACGACCTGTTCGGCCCCGGGCTGGACGGCTGGACCAGGAAGGAGCGGCTGGCCGTCGCCCGGCGGCGACTGCTGCTGGTCGCCGGAGTGTGGCGTGACCGCCCGGCGCTGGCCGCATACCTCGCGGTGGCGGCCCTGCGGCCCGCACTCTTCTGGTGGAAGGCGTGGGAACGCCTGTGCAAGGAGTATCCCGCCCTGGACGCCCTCGGGAAGCGGGCCAATGGGGCACTGCAGGGACATGCGCTGGATCAGCGCGAGCGCGCAGGGCGTCGGGTCGCAGGGCATGACCACGCGGACGTGCGGGACGCGTTACGGCAGGCGGTACGGGAGTTGGGCGGGCCGGTCGAAAACGACGATGCACTCATTGTTCAGTATGAATCGGTCATGAATGCGCTTGATGCTATGTATCGGGAAACCGCTTGACCCTGATCGCACCTCCTGCCAGCCTGATTCATGTTCAACGGCGGTGCCGGCGAGCTTGAGCGGTTCATGACCGCTCCTTCTGAGGGCCTCGGGTTTCGAGGCCGATGTACGAAGACCGCGTCCTGTGGCGCGTTCTCCCGTCATGCCTCGGAAGGACGTCATGATGAACCTCGCCGCCGTTGCCTCCCCCCACGAGGCGATCGCGTTCCCCGCCTATTTCTCGCTGGTCGCTCCTGCCCTGCGTGACCTCGCGCGCGGACCGCTGCGCCGGGCCCGCCATGACGGCAGGCCCTGCGTCGGAGTCGACGGAACGCGTTGGTGCGACGAGTGCGAAGAGACGATCGACGAGCTCCTCCTCGGCGTGTACGCCAGGCTGAGTGAGGCCCTGGCCGGGAAGCCGCCCCGGACCCGGGCCGGTGAGCCGGTACGTGAGATGGAGCTGATCGTCCAGTGGCTGACCTCGCCTGAGGCGATCACCGAAGAGCTCGGCCTCATGGCTCGTCGGCTCCGCGGGCGGCCCGGTGCCGGAGAGCCGGCCGGGCTCCGCGCGGCCCGTGCCCAGCTCGTTCACCATCCGCTGAAGAACTTTGAGGCACGGGTACGACGTGAGAGCGCGATGAGCCGTGGCGCCTCCGCCAAGCCGGAACGGGATCTTCGGACGTCGAAGTGGGCGGCGCCGTTGCGTACGGACGAGGTCGCCTTCGAGCTGCTGGTCGACGCCCTCACCCGGCTGCGAAACGGTGCCTGTGACCCCTGTGAGATTCCCGCCGACCGCCACGGACTCGACCCGCTCATCGCGGTGAGCTCGCTCCGCTCCGCGCTGGATCGGCTCCGCGCGCTGCGGCCCGATTTCTACCGGGCCAACGTGACCGTCCACCTGGAGCGGGGAGAGTTCTTCCCCGAGTTGTTTCCCGCGCTGAGCCGGAACCCCGAGGACCTGCTCATCCATGACGAGGAAGCCGAGCTGGCCCGCCGTACGCTGTCCATACTGCTTGCCGGGGAGCGTACGACGGACCGGTGCGTTCACCACCGGCTGCTGCTGACCGGCATCTGCGCGGTCGTCCCGATGTGCGGCACCGACCTGATCGCCTACGCCACCCAGAACCTCGGGCTCGGTTCCACTGCCGCGGAGAGGTTCGTGCGGCGGCTCATCCGGCTCGCTTCTCTGGCAGGACTGGACTGGGTCGCCGAGCGGGTGGAGGCGTCGAAAAGTAACGACGGCGCTGGTGAGGCGGATGTGCTCGGGGGGCTGGGCGACGGAGGGGGAGGAGACGGCGAAGTCGAGGCTGTGGTGCTTGCCGGGTGCGAAGACGTCCAGTCCCGCCTGGTCGGCCGTTATCCCGTGGGAGATGATCTGCCGGGTGCGGATGGCGGCGTGCGACTTGCCGATGGCGGGGGCGGTCCGCAGGTCGCTGAGCGACAGGATGCCCGGTTGCCCGGTGGCCTCCCCATCGGTTGGCCTCTCGCTGACCTGCCCCGGATCAGGCATCTTGTCGGGCCTGTGAGACATGTTCTCGTCGGAGGTAGCCAGATGGGGAAGGGCGTGAAAAACGAACTACAGGTACCTGGCGGTCGTCATATCAGGAACATCTGGACTTCAGCGGTAGGGGAGGAAGCATGCTCGTCGATCGTCACCTTGACTGGGACGGCTGTTACAACGTCCGGGACCTCGGCGGGTTCCGGGCCGGAGAGGGGGGGTGACCCACCGGGGCGCCGTCGTCCGTTCGGACAACCCTGACCGGCTCACCCCGGCGGGCTGGCCGGCGCTCGCCGCGTACGGCATCCGCACGGTCGTCGATCTGCGTAACGACGAGGAACGCCAGACGGCCACCGAGGCTCGCCCGATCGGAGTCGACGTCCGTACGTGCCCCGCTGAACGACCTGGCCGACACCGAGTTCTGGGAGGTCTGGGGGCAGGGGCTGCACGGTACGCCGCTCTACTACCGGCCCTTCCTCGGCCGGTTTCCGGAGCGGTGCGCCGCGGCCGTTGCCGCCGTCGCCCATGCCAGGCCCGGCGAGGTTCTCATCCACTGCGCCGCGGGCCGTGACCGCACCGGGCTGATCACCCTGCTGCTACTCGCCCTGGCCGGCGTCGCGCACGAGGAGATCGCCTCCGACTACGAGCTGAGCGCCGACCGCCTGGGGCCGCTTTTCGCGACGCTGGGCATGACCGACCAGGGACCGGTCGTCCGGGCACTCCTGCTGCGGGAGAACACCTCCGTCCGCGCGGCCGTGCTCGCCACACTGGAGTAGCTGGACGCCGACGCCTACCTGCGCGCGGCGGGTCTGGGCGCCGATGATCTCGCGGCCGTCCGGGCCAGGCTTCTCACCTCGTAGGAGCGGGGATCCAACAGTACGCCCGGCGATGATCGGCACCGCGCTGTTGCCAGTCGGGATCGCAGGTGTCGTCGAATCCCGTAGGGATCATGGCCGCCTGGAACTCGTCGTTGAGTTCGGCGTCCACGGAGTCCTTCAGGGCTGAGAAGCCGACTCAGGAGCTTCGGACCGGACGGGGAGACGGGTCATCGGCGGCCGATCCCGGCCAGCAGGTTCCTGACGAGGGCCTCGGCGAACTCGTCGGTGAGGGGCTGGTCGGGGATGAGGAGGCGGTGGTAGCAGGCGCCCCAGAGCTGGTCGACGACCACCTCGGGGTCGACGTCCTCGCGTAGCTGCCCGCGCTGCTTGGCGCGCTCCAGTGCCTCGACGGCGAGTGCTCTGCGCGGTGCCGAGTAGCGCTCGCGAAGGAGCGCCGACAGCTCGGGGTCGGTCTGGGCGTGGCCGACGAGCTCCGGCATCACGCGCCCGGCCCGGGTGTCGCGCATCAGGTGGACGAAGGCCCGCAGCTGCGCGGTGAGGTCGGCGGCGATGTCGCCGGTGTCGGGGAAGGCCAGGGTGGGGCCGACGGCGTCGAAGTAGCCGTCGAGCGCCAGCGCCCCCTTGGAGGGCCACCACTTGTAGAGCGTCACCCTGCTCGCCCCCGCCAGCGCCGCGACCTTCTCGATGGTGAAGGCGGCCATCCCCTCGGTGAGCAGGAGTTCGCCGGCCGCACGCAGGATCTCACGTCGCACCTCGGCGGCCGGCCGGCGTCCGCGTCCGCGCCGGACGGGTTCGGGGGACTGCGTCACCGACTACCTCCAGGAAATATATGGACATTGTGTCTATAGCCATGTATGTACATAGTGTACATAAATTCCTGGAGGAGTGAACGATCATGAGCAGCACGGCAGCCCGCGTCGCCATCGTCACCGGAGGCTCACGCGGCATCGGACGCCAGGTCGTGGACCGGCTTGCCGCCGACGGATACGCCGTCGTGGTCAACTACGCGAGCAACGACGCCGAGGGGCAGGCCGCGGTCCAGGAGGTCGTCGGCAAGGGCGGTCAGGCACTCGCCGTCCGCGCCGACGTCGGCGACACCGAGGCGGTCGCCGCGCTCTTCGACGCCGCAGAACGGACCTTCGGCGGCGTCGACGTGGTGGTCCACGCCGCCGGGATCATGAACCCGCCCACCCCGCTCGCCGAGCTCGACCTGGACGTGCTGGACCGCATATTGCGCGTCAACGTACGCGGCACCTTCGCCGTCGCCCAGCAGGCCGCACGGCGGCTGCGCCGAGGGGGTGCCCTGATCACCTTCTCCACCTCGGTCATCGGGCTGGCCCTTCCCGGGTACGGCGCCTACGTCGCGTCCAAGGGGGCCGTCGAGGGCCTGACCCTCATCCTGGCCCGCGAACTGCGTGGCAGGGACATCACCGTCAACACCGTCGCCCCCGGGCCCACCGCCACCGACCTCTTCCTGAAGGGAAAGGACGAGGAGACCGTCGCCAGGATGGCCGCCCAGCCGCCACTGGAGCGGCTGGGCCGGCCCGCCGACATCGCCGAGGCCGTGGCCTTCCTGGCGGGCCCCGCCCGCTGGGTCAACGGCCAGGTGCTCCGGGTCAACGGCGGAATCATCTGAACTCGACATTCGGACAGACGGCGGCGCCGAGGTGGTCAACGCCGTCGGTGACCGGGTTCGCGCCGAGTTCTACCGCGGGATCGGCCTGAAGGACCTGCTCGGCCCCCGCTGGTGCGAGGGCGGAATCCCCTCACCGGTCCGAGGTCCTCGCTGCGGAGCCCTGCTGCCGGGCCCGGTGAACGTGAGCCGGTGGGAGAGACGGGGCGGGGCGCCCGGAACAGGTCAGCGGATCTGCCGCCTGCCGTACATCTTCACCGCGGTCACCACGCCGCCGGCGGCCACCGCGACCTGGAGGCCTAGTTCGATCCAGTCGATTCCCCGGGTGTCGGCCACCCCCAGCACCGTGGCGATGGCGGTGCCGATGAACGCGGCGACGATGCCGATCACGATGGTCAGCCAGATCGGGATGGACTGGCGTCCCGGGACCACCAGACGACCGAGTGCTCCGATCACGATGCCGACGATGAGGGCGGAGATGATGCCGGTCACTGCCATGTCGAACTCCCAAGGGGGACCGCCGGCCGTATCGGCCGAAGACGATGAGTCGATCACCTCGTCCAACGACCCCGCTCCTCCCGTGGTTCCCCTGGCCCGTGACGCGGAGTGGGACTCCAAGGGTTCGGTCTCCGGATCCATCTGCGTCACCGAGACCTGGGGGAACGGCCGGGGGTCAAGGTTCGGCTGCAGGGGCACAGGGCCGGCACCTACGGGGACAACGGCAACGCGGTGGTTCGCCGATTCTCACCGACGAACATCGGGAATCAGCGAACGGCTGACAGCTCAAACCGGCGGCGGTCAGGTCAGGCGGGGGCCCGCGCGGGTGGGCGGGACCTCGTCATGGGGGCACGCAGGTGAGGCCGGTGACATTCTCATGCCTGGCCCCCCGCTCGAAGGCCGCGGTATAGGCGCGCGTACCGAGTGCATGCCGTACCAGGCGGTCGGCCTCGGCGTGGGCGTCGTGAAACGGTCGAAGCCCGATGAGCGCCACCCCGGTCGTGCGCCGCAACCGGTGCGCGGCGCCGAGCAGTTCGGCGGCGTGGTCGTGCCGGCCGGCGGCGGCGATGGTCCAGGCGAGCGTCTCAAGGCCCCACACGGGCCCCCAGCGGTCGTCGATGTCGTGCTGGCGGCGCAGCGAGTCGCGGAAAAGCGCGGCGGCCCGTACCAGGTCGCCGTGCCGCAACTCCGCGAGACCGAGGCCCCACAGCCCCCAGGAGTGGGCCCAGGCCCCGCCGTGTGCCTCGGCGTCGGCCAGGTAGGCGTCACCGGCGGCGACGGCGGTATCCCGGTCCCCGAGGAAGGCGCAGGCCATGGCCCAGAGCATCGTCGCCATGTGGGCGTCACCGGTCGCGCCGTCCGCCAGGAACCGGTCCCTCGCCTCCGCCAGCAGCGGGATGGACCGCGGATCGCCGTGGATGAGCAGCGCGTGGGCGCCCTCGACGTAGGTGACGGTGGCGGGGGCGTCACCATCGGGGAACCGCGAGGTCAGGCGGCGACAGCGGGTCAGGAACTCCTCGGCGCCCCGCTTGTCGCCCTGGCAGAGGGCGATCCAGGCGGCCAGGGCCACCGCGCCGATCTGGAGCGGGTCCGGCGGGCGCGGAGAGAGCGCGAGCCCGCGCTCCAGCCAGTGGCGGCCCTCGCCGATGGTGCTGCTGAAGAACCAGAACCGGGTCCGGGTGAGGTTGGCGGTGATCTCCAGCCCGCTCCGGGCCTCGCCGGGCTCGGTGACGCAGAAGTCCAGTGCCGTCCGGAGGTTCGGCAGTTCCTGCCGCAGCCGCGACAGCCACTCGACCTCGCGGGGGCCGCACCAGTCGGCCGCGGCCCGTGCGACGGTGCTCCGGTAGTGGTCACGGTGGCGTCGCCGCACCGCGCTCTCCTGACCGAGGCCGACCAGACGCTGCCTGCCGTACTGGCGGATGGTCTCCAGCAGGCTGTAACGCGTCCTGCCGCCCCGGGTGCTCACGACCAGGATCGACTTGTGCGCCAGGGCCGCCAGAACGTCGATGACGTCGTGGCGGTCGATGCCCGCACCGGAGCACACCACCTCGGCCGCCTCCAGGTCGAACCCGCCGGAGAAGACCGACAGCCGTGCCCAGAGCAGCCGCTCGTGCTCGGTGCACAGGTCGTGGCTCCAGCCGACGACGCCTCCCAGAGTCCGGTGATGGCGGGGCACGTTCCCGGCGTCGTTGTCGGCCAGCAGCCGGAACCGGTCGTCGAGCCGGTCGAGGATCTCCTCTGCCGAGAGCGTCCCCAGCCGGACCGCCGCCAGCTCGATGGCCAGCGGGACACCGTCCAGCCGCCCGCACAGCTGCGCGACGACACCGCGGTTGTGTCGCGTGATCCGGAAGTCCGGGGCCGAGGCCGCGGCGCGGTCGGCCAGCAGCGTCACCGCCTCGTAGCGGGTCAGCGGCGGCTCGACGTCCTCACTCACCGGCGTCATGGGCGGTACGGCGAGGGGTGGTACCGGCAGGACGTGCTCGCCCTGGACGCCGAGCCGCTGCCGGCTGGTGGCCAGCACCCGCAGACCGGGCACCGCGCGCAGGAGCGCGGTCACCAACGTCGCCGCCGCCTTCACCATGTGCTCGCAGTTGTCCAGCACCAGCAACGTCCTGCTGTCACGCAGATGCTCGGTCAGGATGTCCACGCAGGGGCGCGCGGACTGGTCGCGGATTCCGAGAGCCTGCGCCACCGTCCGGTCGAGTAGTTCGGGCTCGGTCAGCGGGGCGAGGTCGGCGATCCACACCCCGTCAGGGAAGGCGGGCGACACCTGTGCGGCCAGCCGCAGCGCCAGCCGGGTCTTGCCCACCCCGCCCACCCCGGTCAGCGTGACCAGGCGGCTGGTCTCCAGTAGCCGCCCGGCGTCGGTGAGCTGCCGTTCCCTGCCCACGAAGGTCGTCATCTCGCTGGGGAGATTGCCGGAGGGGCCCTTGGCGGTGAGTGCGGGATCGTTGTTGAGAATCCGCTGGTGCAACTCCCGCAGTTCCATGCCGGGATCGACGCCGAGTTCCTCGGCGAGGATCTCCCTGACGGAGTGGTGGCAGCGCAGGGCCTCGGCCTGGCGTCCCGACCGGTACAGCGCCAGCATCCGCTGTGCCCAGAACCGCTCCCGGAGCGGATGTGCGGTGGTCAGCCTCCGCAGCTCGGGGAGCACCTCCTCGTGGCGGTCCAGCGCCAGGTCGGCCTCGATGCGGGACTGGAGCGCGTCCAGCCTGCGCTCGGCCAGCACGGGCGCGACCTCCCGTCGCAGCGTCTCCGACGGGATGTCCTGCAGCGGTTCCCCGCGCCACGATCGCAGTGCCTCTCCCAGCAGCGCCGACGCCGCCGCCATGGAGCCGGCCGCGGCCGCGGCCCTGGCGCGGCTGGTCAGGGTGTCGAAGCGGTGCAGGTCGAGCCGGTCGCCGTCCACCCTGAGCAGGTAGCCGCGCGGGCAGGTCAGCAGGGGACCGTCATCCCCGGCGCACCCCAGCAGGTGCCGGCAGCGCAGCACGTAGTTCTGCAGGGTGTTCCTGGCACCGCCGGGCGGGGCCTCTCCCCACAGGTGGTCCATCAGCGTCTCGACGGGGACCGTCTTGTTGGCGTCGAGCAGCAGTGACACGAGCAACGTCCGCAGCTTGGCCGCCCGGATCGGCACGGGAACACCGTCCCGCAGCACCTCGAACGGCCCCAGAACCCTGAACTCGAAACCCGAGCCTGCCGTTTTCATCACCCAATGTAATCACAATATTTCTCTCAGTGATCAGGCGTGCACGTCAAGTGCGCCCCGGATACGTGACGAGCGCCTGGTGTGACAGGTCCTGGGGGGTGACCGTCAGGTGAGCGGCGAGTGAGTGGCTCGCGGCACGGTGTGCGGTGACGGCGGGGCGTACGTGCCCGGCTGATCCTCACATCACAGGAAGGGCACTTCATGTTCAAACGTGTAACCGGGATCGTGGCGGCGGTGATCGCGGCGGCGGTGATGCTCACCGCCGCCCCCGCTACCGCCGACGCGGCCTCGTTCTCTCGGGAGCTCACCGCCGTGGCACAGGCCGCGGGCGTCTCGGAGGAGACCGTCTACTCCATGGCGGTGTCGCTGGTGAGCAGCGACCCGGAGGACGAGTACCGCTTCCCCGACGAGGAGTTCCAGGACGCCCCCCGCTCCTGGAGCGCGGTCCTGGCATTCGTCAAGAGGTTCTGGCGTCAGATCGTCGACGCGGCCAAGGCCGCCGGTGAGTGGGCGTGGTGGAAGGCGGGCAGGTGCGCCACCGGCGCCGTGGCCGAGGTCTGGAACAAGTTCGGCGGAGACCTGACCGATCCGGAGGCGGTGCTGGCCGTGGCCGTCTACGGCTGCCTGAAGGGCCTGCGCGGCTGATCGTCCCGCCTGGCGGGCGGCACTCCCGATCACCGGGTCGGAGGTGCCGCCCGCAGGTCTGAGCTCGGGGTGGCGGACGGCCTCGGGATATCAGGGGTGAGGGTGATCTGGAGCCGGCGGGCGCGGATGGTCCGGGTGTTCTGGCTGGAACCGTCCCCGCCGTTGATCCGTCTGACACCAAGTGAAGCCCCAGCCTGGTGTGAGACGGTTCATTCTGGCTCTGTCGCTGATTCTTGCCGGGGCGGGGACCGCCTGCACGTCACAACAACCACCGGAATGGTCCGCAGGGCTTCCCGAGGAGCCGTCGGCACCTGCCGGCGGCGTGTGGCCGGAAGCGCTCATCACGGTGCCCGGAAAGCTCAAGAACGGCCGCTCGGTGGTTCCCCTGGCGATGCTCGGCAAGGACACGGCTCTCCTGACGACGTCTGAGCATCGTCCGGCACTCCTGAGCTTCAACGTCCGAACAGGACGGCAGACCGTCCTCGCCACGGCGCCGGAGTGGGCAGCCTGCGAGGAGTGTTTTGAAATCAAACGCTCGGCTGTCAACGCGGAACAGGTGGCCTTACTGGTTCAGGGCGAGAAGAAACCTGACCCGCGGTACGACGGAGAACGCCACATGGAACTGTGGGTCATGCCCCGAGCGGGCGGCCCCATGAAGATGGTGACCCGACTGCCTGCCAACGGGCAGGACTACTCCAGAGGCTTTCAGATCACTGACGATCTCGCACTCTGGTGGGGGTTCGACGGCGTATGGCATGTCCCCCTTACCGGAGGTGAGCCCAAGCAGGTGCTCCCCGGGCGGGCTCTCCGCGTCACCTCCTGGCCCTGGGCCTACGACATGCAGCGGCAGAGCATCGTCAATCTGGTCACCCACCAGGAGAACAAGGCGCGGCGCCTGGACGACGTCGAGGGGCCGTACTGCGGATCCATATGGTGTGTCGGACGAGCCGACGCTCCGCCCCGTGAACTCACGAGGACTGTCATACAGCGAGTGGACGGCTCCGGGCGTACGATCGTCCCGGGATTCGCTCTGGGCCTGCTGCCCCCGATCCGAGACCGATTCGTTCTCTTCGGTCTTCCCTCGGCCACCGGAGACAACAAGTTCGGCCCCCCGTTCCAGCTGTACGACCGCTGCACCCGGCGGAAAGCACTCCTCGGCCCCCCTGGCCGTGCCGAGACCGAGGCCGTCCGGGACAAGATCAGGTACGGCGCTGCGACACCCGAAATGTCACTCCTGATCTGGGAGGCCTCTGCCACGCGCTACACCGTCCTGGATCTCTCCCGCATCAGCGATGCACCCTGTGCCAACTGAGGTCGAACAGGAAGGCGGGCCGCACGCGGTCCCAGGCGCGCCACCGGGTCCCGGATCTCGACGTGTGGTGTTCGAGCCGCCGAGATCTAGCTCGATATATGTCGAAATTGTGGTGATCAAGACAGGGTGCCCATCCATAGACATTTCGTACTTCCTGCCCATAACATCAAGCCTTCTTGGGACAGCCTTTACTGTCCCTTGAACTTTGGTTGGGGCCTTTTCCCGCCCCGCACTGATTGTTCGGGAAGGTTTGTCGATGTCTATAACACGCCTGGTGACGGGTCTTGGGGCACCAACCGCCCTCCGTAGCCCGGGGGCGGCACGCCGCGGCGCCGCGGCGCTGGGTCTCGCCGCCACCATGACCTTCGCCGGGGTCGCGGCGACCTCGGCCCCCGTCAGCGCGGCCGCCGACCCCTCCGTCGGACCGGTCTTCACGGACGGCATGGCCCAGCCGGTGTTCTCGACGAACCGCAACGACTGGATCCGCGAGGAGGTGTGGGTCGAGACCCCGATCGACAGTGACGGCGACGGACGCAACGACCGGGTGCACGCCGAGGTCACCCGGCTCCGGGAGACGGAGACGGCCGGTTTGAAGTCGCCCGTCGTGTACGAGGTCAGCCCCTACTACGCCGGCGGCAACCCGGTCACGAACCACAACGTCGATCACGAGCTCCACGAGGCACTCCGTCCGGGCAAGGGCTGGATGAACCGCGGTGGTTCGGTGAAGGATCCGGCGACCGACGAGCGGCTGGCCGCCGCCGGCGTGGCAGGCGTGGCCGACGGTGACGAGGCCGTCACGGGCACCGGCCCGCAGCCCGCCATCAGCACCAGTCACGAGTCCAACTGGCTGCCTCGCGGTTTCGCGGTGGTCCATGCCGAGTCGCTGGGCAGTGGTAAGTCCGACGGCTGTCCGACCACCGGTGGGCGCAACGAGACCATCGGCGCGAAAGCGGTCGTCGACTGGTTGAACGGGCGCGCGAAGGCCTACGACGCCACCGGCAGGGAGGTCAATGCCACGTGGACGACCGGCAAGGTCGGCATGATCGGCACGTCGTACAACGGCACCCTGCCCAACGCGGTCGCGAGCACCGGTGTCGAGGGCCTTGAGGCCATCGTGCCGATCTCGGCGATCTCGAGCTGGTACGACTACTACCGCGCGAACGGCGCCGTCGTCGCCCCGGGCGGCTACCAGGGCGAGGACGCCGACGTGCTCGCGGAGTACGTCCACACCCGCGCGAACAAGCAGATCTGCCGAAGCGTCATCGAGGAGCTCGCCAAGGCGCAGGACCGGGTCACCGGCGACTACAGCGCCTTCTGGGACGAGCGTAACTACATGAACGACGTCGACAAGGTCCGCGCCGCGACGCTGGTCGCGCACGGGCTCAACGACTGGAACGTCAAGACCAAGCACGCCGCGCAGTGGTACGAGGCGCTCAAGGCGCGCGGGGTGCCGCACAAGATCTATCTGCACCAGGGCGGGCATGGCGGTTCCCCGAGCGTCAACGTGCTCAACCGCTGGTTCACCCGCTACCTGTGGGGCCAGGAGAACGGCGTGGAGAACGACCAGCGGGCGCTGATCCAGCGCGAGGACAGGACGCTGGTGGAATACCCCGAGTGGCCCGAACCGGCCGCGGCCGCCACCGAGCTCAACCTGGCGCCCAGCACGGACGGCACCGCCGGTGTCCTCACCGGCGACAAGACCCGCCTGGGCAAGCCGGTGACCGAGACGATCGTCGACGACGCGTCGAAGCGGGCGCTGACCCTCGCCGACGCCGTGACGTCTCCCAACCGCCTGGCCTACAAGTCGGGGACGCTGACCGGTGCGGTCCGGCTCAGCGGCACGCCGCAGGTATCACTGCGGATGTCCTTCGGGCAGCCGGCCGCGAACGTCACGGCGCTGCTCGTCGACTACGACCAGAACGGCAAGGCGAAGATCATCACCCGGGGCTGGGTGGATCCGCAGAACCGTAAGTCGATCTCGAAGACCGAACCGGTCAAGCCGGGCAGCCCGTACCGCCTCGACTTCGACATGCAGCCGCATGACTACGTGTTCGCGGCGGGACACCGCATCGGCATCGTGCTGCTGTCGAGCGACTACGAGTACACCATCCGGCCCACCCCCGGCGCGACGCTGCACCTCGACACGACGAAGAGCACGGTCATGCTGCCGCTCGTCGGCGGGGCGGCCGCGTTCACCGCGGCGAACAGCTGACCCCGGGCACCCACCGGCTGAGCGGCCCGCTCAGCCGGTGGGTGCCGGAAACTCGGCCTACGCTCATGGATCAGCCCGCCGAGGCGACCACACCGAATGACCTTTCACCGCCGGATGCTCCGGCCTCATGAGGTGGTGGGCGCGGAGTGCTCGGGGGCGGGGCGGCGGATGGGGGTGAAGAGCGCGATCGTCGCGATCAGCAGGCAGGCGGTGCCGGCCAGGAGGCAGATCACGGTGACGCCGTAGCCGCCCGCACCCCAGGTCAGGACGGCCGCGCCCACCGGGCCGAGGGAGAAGTGGATCGTCCAGAACGCCGAGGTGACGCGGCCGAGCAGATGGTCCGGGGTCACCTGCTGGCGCAGGGACATCGAGCAGATCCCGGCCACGCTGACGCCGCAGAGGTAGACGGCCATCAGGGCGGCGATCACCGGGACGCGGCCGGAGAGGCCGACGCACGCCATGGCGAGCCCGCTGGTCGCGAGGGCGCCGATCCAGGTGACGCCGAAACCGAGCCTGCGGCGGACGGGCGCCACGAGCACGGCTCCGGCGATCGTGCCGGCCGCGGCGACCGCGAGGACCGTGCCGACGGTGCCGTCGGAGTGGCCCAGATCGTGCTTGAGGTGGTAGATCAGGACGTCGGTCATGCCGAGCGTGAAGAAGATGAAGAAGGAGAGCAGGATCGTCAGGGAGCGCAGCACCGGGTGCCGCCAGAGGAACCGGGCACCGGCCAGCAACTCCTGCCAGGGCCGCTGGCGCGGCGGCGCGGGCGCGCCGGCCTCGGGTCGCTTGAACCGGACGAAGTACAGGCCCGCCGCCGACAGCGCGAAGCTCGCCGCGTTGATGGCGATCGCCGCGGTCGGGCCGAACTGTCCGGAGACCACCCCGGCGAGCAGTGGGCCGCCGACACCGGCCGCCGCGGCGGTCGCGTAGAGCCGGCCGTTGGCCTCGGTGATGCGGTCTCCCTCCACCAGGTTGCGCACCGCGGTCACGTAGGTGACCTGGAAGACCATCCCGATCGCCTCGCTGAGCGGCAGCACCACGTAGAGCAGCCAGACCTGCGGGCCGAACGCCCAGACGATCGGGACGAGCCCGTACAGCACCAGGCGGGCGAGGTCGCAGCAGATCAGCAGGGTCCGCCGGTCGAGCCGGTCGGCCAGGATCCCGGCGAAGATCCCGGCACCGACCGACGCGGCACCGGCCACGCCCGTCAGCAGGCCCATCTGCGCGACCGACCCGGTCACGTTCAGCACCAGCAGCGGGATGGCGATGTAGGCGAACGAGTCCCCGGCGACGGAGAGCGTCTGGGAGACCCAGAAGACGTTGAAGTTCCGGTCCCGCCACAGCGGGCGCACGTTCTCTGCTTCCTCTGATCCCGGCACCAGGGGACTATCCCTCACCTTGGCGATCTTTTCCAGCGGTTAATCGTCCAGGACGAAGGAGAGATAGCGGTCGGCGGAGCGGCGGACGGCCTCGGCGCCGTCGGTGTGCACGATCCGCTTCCACCAGCCGCCGTAGACGCGGTCGAAGGCGTACGGCTCCAGGAGCGACAGGGCGCGGCGGATCGTGGCGGGGCGTTCGGGGATCAGGTTGGGGTAGCTGTACATGAAGCTGACCCAGCGGCGGTCGGCCACCACCTGGAGGATGTCGCCGGAGAACAGCGCACCCCGGCCGTCCTCGGCGTCGCGCCAGTGCATGACCTGGCCGCCGTCGAAGTGCACGCCCGCGTTGACCAGCGTCACTCCTTCGAGGATCTCGTGGGTGTCGCCCTCCCAGAAGAGCACCGACTCGTCGGGGCGGGCCACCCAGGCGCGGTCGGCCGCGTGCAGGTGGATCGGCGCGTCGAAGGCGTGCGCCCATTCGACCATCGAGCCGTAGAAGTGCGGGTGGCTGATCGCGATGGCGTCGATCCCGCCGAACTCGCCGACCTGCCTGATCAGCTCGTCGTCGAGGTGGCTGACCATGTCCCAGAGCACGTTGCCGGCGGGGGTGCGGACCAGCAGGGCGCGTTGCCCGATGGCGGTGGCGGGGTCGGTGCCGATGCCGACGACCCCGGTGCCCTCCTCGGCGAGGTGCGGCCTGTGTCCGCTCTCGCGTAGCTCGTTGAGGGAGGTCCAGCGCTGGCCCTCCCAGCCGACGTACTGCCGCTCGTCCTCGCAGATCGGGCAGTCATCCCGCGCCGCGGCGTACTGGACCCCGCAGGTGACGCAGATGGGCAGATCGTTCACTTCGGAACTCCTTCGACCGGGTCAGCGCCGGTAGACCTGCTCGCCGCCGACGAAGGTCATCGCGACCCTCGTCCGCCAGATCTCGGTCTGCGGCTCGGTGAACGGGTCGCGGTCCAGGACGACCAGGTCGGCGCGGTTGCCGGGGACGACGGTCCCCGCGTCGTCGTCGTGGTTGATCCGGGCCGAGCCGGCGGTGTAGGCGGTCAGCGCGGTGGCCAGATCCAGGCGCTGGCCGGGCAGGAACGGAGTCTGTGCCGTCGGGTAGTCCGCGTGCACCGAGCTGGGCGGCTCGGTGCGGTTGACGGCCACGTGCAGGCCCTGGATCGGGTCGGGGTTGGAGACCGGCCAGTCGCTGCCCGCACAGAAGCGGGTGCCCGAGCGCAGCAGGTCGGCGAACGGGTACTGCCAGCCGGAGCGCTTCTCGCCCAGGAACGGCAGGGTCAGCTCGTCCATCTGGGCGTGGTGGGTGGCCCAGAGCGGCTGCAGGTTGGCGGTCACGCCGAGCTCGGCGAAGCGCGGCACGTCGGAGGGCTCGACGATCTGCAGGTGCGCGATGTGGTGCCGGTTGGCCGGGTCGGTCCCCTCGAAGCTGTCCAGCGCCTCGCGGA
Source organism: Streptosporangium sp. NPDC002607 (assembly GCF_053592655.1). Taxonomy (NCBI): domain Bacteria; kingdom Bacillati; phylum Actinomycetota; class Actinomycetes; order Streptosporangiales; family Streptosporangiaceae; genus Streptosporangium; species Streptosporangium sp. NPDC002607. The sequence goes on along the minus strand of NZ_JBSFWD010000005.1, from coordinate 231,786 downwards.
CCGCCCGCTCACCGATGGCGTGGAAGTGGACCTGGAAGCCGTGCCGGTCCAGCTCGGCGACGCACTCCTTCAGCAGCGCCGGCTCCACGTACGACAGGCCGGTGCCGCCGCAGCGGCAGTAGGGCTCGATCACCGCGGCGGTGAAGTTCTCGGCGATGCCGTCCTGCATGATCTTCACCGAGGTGGCGCGGAACCGCTCCAGGCCCGTGGCCGACTCGCGCCGCTCCAGCAGCTCGGGGATCTGCTCGGCGCCGCGCGTCCGGTCCCACCACAGCGCGCCCACGACGCGGGCCCGCAGCGCGCCGGAGGCCGCCGCCGAGACGTACGTGGACAGCTGGTCGTCGTAGCCCGCGTAGGAGCCGACGATGGCGTCCTGCCAGCCGGTGACGCCGAGGGAGAACAGATGGTCCTGGGCCGCCAGCAGCGCCTCGTGCATGTCCCGGGCGCTGGGACGGGGGGTGAGCAGGCCGACCAGGTCCATCGCGCCCTCGTGCAGTACACCGCTCGGCGTGCCGTCGGCGTCGCGCTCGATCCTGCCGTCGGCCGGGTCGGGGGTGTCGCGGGTGATCCCGGCCAGCTCCAGCGCCCGGCTGTTGACCCAGGCGGCGTGGTGGTCGCGCTGGATCAGATAGACCGGGCGGTCGACGACGTCGAGCTGGGAGCGGTGCGGGAGGCCGCCGGGAAAGGCCGACATGTCCCAGCCGCCGCCGTCGATCCACTCGTGGCCGGGGTGGGAGTCCGCGTAGGCGACGATCTTCTCCACGTACTCCGGCAGGCCGTAGACCTCGGACAGGTCGCACCTGGCCCGCTCCAGGCCGGCCTGCACCGGGTGGATGTGCGCGTCGGTGAACCCGGGGGTCAGCAGGCGGCCGTCCAGGTCGACGACCTCGTGGCCGGGGGCGGCCAGCCGTACGACGTCGGACTCCGTGCCTACGGCGGCGATCCGGCCGTCACGGACCAGCACCGCCTCGGCGAAGGCGTCGGTGGCGAGGAAGACCCGGCCGCCCAGGAAGAGCAGGTCGCTCACTGTTGCACCATCCTTCTGTCGGTGGCCCGGAGGTCGCTGACGCCCCCGGGATGCCGCTTGATCACCTACACTGCACGCTCGACCGGCCGAGGTCCAGGGTGAGTTTCTCCGGGCGCCCGCCGCCGTCCGGCGTCCGGGGCCGTCTTCCCCGGCGCTCAGCGTCCGGTGATGGAGTCGGCGACGCGGGCCAGCACCGAGGTGCGGCCGAGCCCCGCCTTCTCCCTGGCGTCGGCCCGCCGGTAGAGGTCGTACATGGTGTGCACGCCGATCCACCGCAGCGGTTCCACCTCCCAGCCCCGCACCTTGCGGTCCACCCAGGGCAGGGAGGCGAGCTCGGTGTCCTCGCGCAGGATCAGGTCGCGTAGGGTACGGCCGGCGAGGTTGGTCGTGGTCACCCCGTGGCCGGTGTAGCCGCCCGCCCAGCCGATGCCGGTGGCGTGGTCGACGTGCACGGTGGCGCACCAGTCGCGCGGCACGCCGAGCACCCCGGACCAGGCGTGCGCCACCTTCGAGGCCCTGACCGCGGGGAACATCCTGGTCAGCAACTCCCAGAGCGCCTCGATCGTCCACTCGTGGGTGCGGCCCCGCTCGTCCACCCGGGAGCCGTAGAGGTAGGGCTTGCCGCGCCCGCCGAACGCGATCCGGCCGTCGGCGGTGCGCTGGGCGTACATGTAGTAGTGCGCCATGTCGCCGAGCAGCTCGTGGCCCTCCCAGCCGATCTCGTCCCACAGCCCGCCCAGCGGCTCGGTGACGATCATCGAGCTGTTCATCGGCAGCCAGGCGCGGTGGTACTGCTTCAGCTCGGCGGTGAAACCCTCGGTGGCGCGGATGACGTAGTCGGCGCGGACCGTGCCGTGCGGCGTGCGGGCCTCGCGCGGGGCGATCTCGGTGACCGGGGTGCGCTCGAAGATCTTCACCCCGAGGTCCCGCACGGTCTGGGCCAGGCCGCGGGCCAGCTTGGCGGGCTGGATCCTGGCGCAGTGCGGGCTCCAGATCGCGCTGACCGCGCCGGCCACCCGCAGGCGCTCCTCCCGCTCCGCCGGATCGAGCAGCCGCACGTCATCCTCGGTCCAGCCCCAGTGGCGCTCGTGGGCGAGCAACCGGTGCAGCCGCCGGTCCTGGGCGGCGTTGGTGGCGACCGTGGTGACGCCGCCCTTGACGATGTCCGCGTCGATGTTCTCGTCCTCGGCGATCGTGATGACCTCGTCGATCGCCTCGAACATCACTCGCTGCAGCCGCTTGGCCGCGTCCGCGCCGTGCGTCCTGGCGTAGCGCTCGGGGGTGCCCGCCAGCTCGCCGACCAGCCAGCCGCCGTTGCGCCCTGAGGCGCCGTAGCCGGCGAACTCCTTCTCCAGCACCACGACCCGCAGGGTGGGGCTGGCCTTCTTCAGGTAGTAGGCGGTCCACAGGCCGGTGTAGCCGGCGCCGACGATGGCCACGTCGGCGTCGAGGTCGCCGCCGAGGGGAGTGCCGGCCGTGGGGATGCCGAGGGAGCGGTACCAGAAGGAGACGTCTCCGTTGACGAAATCCCCAGCCAGGGGAACACGCGTGCTCATGGCCTCATATCCTGCTATATCCGTCTATTGTGATGCGCCTGTCAACGGAAACCGTTGCAGAAAAGCAGTCCTGCCACGTAATGAGTGATCCGCTAGATGTAACGGCAGGCTCACTCATGTGTAGCAGTCCCGTAACAGGGTCAGGTAAGGCTATCTCCCGACAGAGGGAGCATTCTGATGGGGTTTCTGAGGATTCGTACTACCGTTGACGAACGGCCGGGGCGTCTCGCCTCGCTGGCCGCCGCGCTCGCCGCCAAGGGCGGCAACATCCTGGGTCTGAGCGTCCAGACCGACGCGGACGGCACGGTCGACGAGTTCGTCACGGACATCCCCGCCGGTGCCGAGGCGGTGCGCGAGGCCCTGGAGGCGGCCGGTGGACGCGAGGTCCTGGTCGTCCCCGCCACCGCGCACGAGTTGACGGACGAGCCCACCCGCGTGCTCCTGCTCGCCTCCCGGCTGCGTACGACACCCTGGCGCCTGCCCGAGCTGCTTGGGGAACTGCTGCGCGCCGACGACTCCCGCTGGGTCTACGGTGCCGAGATGAGCGATCTCCCGGACCCCACGCTGCTCACCGTGCCCGTGGCCCCGCGCCGCGCGATCAGGGTGCGCCGGGCCGAGCTGCCCTTCACCCTGACCGAGGCCGCCCGCGCGGCCTCCTTCGTGCGGCTGGCGCAGCCCCCCGTCGAGCAGTCCGGCACCGACCGCGACATCACGCTCTCCGACGGCGTCGAGGTCCAGGTCCGCCCGCTCACCCGGCTCTACCGCGAGGCCGTACGCGACCTGCACGACCGCTGCTCGCCCGAGGCCCGCAGGTTCCGCTACTTCACCGCGATGCCCCTGCTGCCGCCGAAGGTCTTCGACCGGCTCTGCGACCGCACGAAGGGTCACTCCATCGTCGCCGGGCACGACGGCCAGGTCGTCGGCCTCGCCAACCTGATGTTCACCCCCGACCCCGGCATCGCCGAGATGGCCTTCCTGGTCGAGGACCGCTGGCAGGGCAGGGGACTGGGCGCGTCCCTGGCCCAGATGCTCGTCGGCCAGGCCCGGGACCTGGGCTTCGCCGAGGTCAGAGCCACCCTGCTCTCCGACAACGTGCGCATGCGCAGGCTCCTGGTCTCACTTGGCGCGACCCTGAGTTACACCGAGGACCCCGGCGTGGTGGAAGCCAGGCTGGCCGTGGGAGTGATGGCGACGGCATCCCCGAGTTGAACCCATCATTCGGCCTCCCCGTTTCGGGATCGCTCAGGGCTCCCGAAGCGGGGAGGGCCCACTCTCATGCCCTCTCACGAGGGCGGGCTCCCATGCCCTTTCACGAGGGCGGGTGCGGGCGGTTCCCTCTCTGACCCCGCCTAGCGGGCGTGTGCCCTACCCGGTTCTGCGGGAGGGTTCTCAGGGAGCCTGCTCCTTTGGTGGGCCGGGCTCGCGGGGCGCGTCAGCGGCGTCGATGGCGTCCAGCCTGCGCTCGATCCGGTCCAGGCTCTCCTGGATGCGCTCCAGTCTGGCCGAGAGTGACGCGCCCATCACCGGAAAGCCCTCCTCGGTGGTCACCACGCGGTCGGGGCCGCGCTGCCCGAGCAGCGTGATCACCTGGGCGCGTACGGCGTCCAGGTGCGCCCCCTGCCCGGCCAGTACCCGGGCGGCCACGCCCTCGCCCTCGCGGATCAGACCGAGCAGGATGTGCTCGGTGCCGATGTAGGTGTGGTGCAGGCCGAGTGCCTCCCGCAGCGACAGTTCGAGCACCTTCTTGGCGTGCGGGGTGAAGGGGATGTGACTGCCGGGGGTCTCCTCACCCCTGCCGATGATCTCCTCCACGTCGTTCCTGACCCGCTCGCCTTCGATGTCCAGGGCCCGCAGGGCGCGGCCGGCGACGCCGTCCTGCTCAAGGACCAGGCCGAGCAGGATGTGCTCGGTGCCGATGTGGTCGTGGCCGAGTCTCCGGGCCTCCTCCTGGGCCAGGACCACGACACGGCGGGCACGGTCGGTGAAGCGCTCGAACACTGGGAGCCTCCGTGAGGGGTGTCGAGGTGCTTGCCCCCACTATGCGCCAGACGTCCGGTGAGCGGGAGGAAAAGCTCCGGTGAAATTCTCGCGCCGCCCGGCATTCGCCGCCGTAATCGTACATTTTACTGTTAGATTCAGGGTAAATGACTTTTAAACCCGGGTGTGGCGTGCGTAGGGTCGCCCGCATGACGATCGACACGTTCATCGACGCCCTCCCCAAGGTCGAGCTCCACGTCCACCTGATCGGCTCCGCCTCGCCCGCCACCGTGCTGGAACTCGCCCGCCGCCACCCCGGCGGGGGCGTTCCCACGACCGAGGAGGAGTTGCTCGCCTTCTACAAATTCCGTGACTTCCCGCACTTCGCCGAGATCTACCAGGCGATCAACGCCCTGGTCCGGGAGCCCGAGGACGTGGCGACCCTGGTGCTCGGCCTGGCCGCGGACCTGGCCCGGCAGAACGGGCGCTACGTCGAGCTGACCGTCACCCCGTACGCGCACCACGTCATGGGCATGCCGATGCGGGAGGTCACCGAGGCACTCGACCTGGCCGCCCGGCGTGCCCGTGAGGAGCACGGCGTGCGGATGGCGTACGTCTTCGACATCCCCGGCGAGTACGGCGTCGAGGCGGCCCGGTTCACCCTGGACCACGCGCTCGGAGAACCTCCCCAGGAGCTGGTAGGTTTCGGGCTGGCCGGGATCGAACAGGAGCGTCCGAAATATCGCGACGCCTTCCGGGACGCCTTCCGCGCCGCCACCGCCGCCGGGCTGCGCAGCCTGCCGCACGCGGGCGAGATGAGCGGCCCGGAGACCATCTGGGAGGTCCTCGACCACCTGGGCGCCGAGCGGATCGGCCACGGCATCGCCTGCGTGCAGGACCCCCGCCTGGTCGCCCACCTGCGCGAGACACAGATCCCGCTGGAGGTCTGCCCCACCTCCAACGTCTGCACCGGCCAGGTCGCCCGCATCGAGGAGCACCCGCTGCCCCGCATGATCGAGGAGGGCCTGTTCGTCACCCTCAACAGCGACGACCCGCCCATGTTCGCCACCACCCTGAGCGGCGAGTACCGTACCGCCGCCGAACACCTGGGCCTGGACCGCGCCACCCTCGCCGCTCTGGCCCGCAACGCCGTCGAGGCCTCGTCCATGGACCCGGCGGGCAAGAAGGAGATCCTCGACGAGATCGACGCTCTCACCGCCCAGCCCTCCGGGACGGCACCCTGACCGCCCATGACGGCCATCTCGAAGATCACGATCGTCAGGTCATGTCGATTCGCGATAGGCGCGCCGTCGCCGCGCGGCCTCGCGGAGCACGGGCGCCTCGTCCGGCTCGTCGAACTGCTCGGCGGGCATCGGCGTGACGTCGGATGGTTCGGCCACCGTCCCCTCCATTCCGCAGTGTTCGTGCGGCCCCGTCGCGGACCGAGGGCCACCGTAACGGTAATCAGTGAATCGCACACCGTGACCATGATGGTCGACGCGGGCCGGACCAAGGCGAAAGCGAGGGGCCGGGCTCAGGGGGAGGAGATCCGGCCCAGGGAGGAGGGGATCTTGGAGGCGGCGGCCCGGTCCAGCAGGAAGAGGGTTCGCCGGCTGCCTCGGGCACCGGCCGCGGGGACCTGCATCGTTCCCGAGTCCGACAGTGCCAGCCGCACCGCTCTCGCCTTCTCCTCACCGGCGGCGATCACCCACACGTCGCGGGAGCCCTGGATGACCGGCATCGTCAGCGAGATGCGAGTGGGCGGCGGCTTGGGCGAGCCGTGCACCGCCACCACCGGGCGGGTGTCGTACAGGGCGGGCATGCCGGGAAAGAGCGAGGCCACATGGCCGTCCGGGCCCATGCCGAGCATCATGAGGTCGAACGACGGCGCCGGGCCGTGGTCCTCGGGGCGCGAGGCCCGGCGGAGCTCCTCGGCGTAGGCGTCGGCCGACTCCTCGGCGGTCATGCCCGAGTCGGGGCCGCGCATCACGTGCACCCGCTCGGGGTCGAGGTCTATGTGGTCCAGCAGGGCCTTGCGGGCGCCGGTCTCGTTGCGCTCGGCGTCACCGGCCGGCAGGAAACGCTCGTCGCCCCACCAGATGTCCACCTTGCGCCAGTCGACGGCGTCCCTGGCCGGGGAGGCGGCGATCTCGGCGAGGGTGGCGAGGCCGACGGTGCCGCCGGTCAGGACCAGCTGGGCCGAGCCCTTGGCCGCCTGGGCGTCGATGGCACGGATGACCACCCGGGCGGCGACGGCCTTGGCGAGCACGTCGGCGTCGCGATGGATGATCACAGTGGGAACGCTCACGGAACTTCTCTTTCAAGGAAAGGCGCCCCGCGGCAGGCCGCGGGGCGCTCACGGCTCAGGACTTGCGGGTCCGGGCGAGCCGCTGGATCGCGGCCGCGTAGATCTCGTCGGGGTCCAGCCGCCGCAGCTCCTCGGCGAGCAGGTCCGACGTCGGGCGCCGGGCCAGCGCGACCCGGCGGTCCGGCTGGCCGGGACGCGAGAGCATGGCCAGGCGGCCGTCGCCCCGGGTGATGGTGATGTCGCCGTCGCCCGAGACCAGCTTGACGGCGGTCAGGCCGGGGCCGGGAGAGTCGGAGACCTTCACCGGCGCGCCGAGGCGCTCACCGAGCCAGGCCGCCAGCAGCAGGGCGCTGGCATGGCCGGGCACGGCCTCCACGGTGCCCCGCTTGACCTTGGCCACCGGCTGGTCGAACGCGGCGGCCAGCAGGCTCCGCCACGTCGTCAGCCGGGTCCAGGCCAGGTCGGTGTCGCCGGGCACGTACCCGCGGGCCCGGCCGGCGATCGCCTTGACCGAGTCGGGTGCGGACCGCGCGTCGACGATGCGGCGCTGGGCCAGCATGCCGATCGGATCCGCGGCCGGGACCTCGGGGCAGTCGCTGGGCCACCAGGCGACCACCGGGGTGTCGGTGAGCAGCAGCGGGCTGACCACCGAGTCGGCGTGCCTGGTCAGCTCCCCGTACAGACGGAGCAGTATCACCTCGCCCGGGGTCGACTCGCCGAACCGGATCTCGGCGTCGAGCCGGTTGGGCTCGTTCGGGTCGCGAGGAATGACGACCAGTATCCGGGAGGGGTGCTCCCTGGCCGCCTCGGTCGCCGCCCGGACCGCGTCGTACTGGTCGCTCTCGCCACAGACCACCACCAGGGTCAGCACCATGCCGACGGCCGGGGTGCCCATCTGGTGGCGCAGGTGGGTGAGCTGGGAGGAGATCTTCGAGGCGGTCGTGCCGCTGAGCATGAAGCTGGTCATCTAAAGCCGCCTCCAGACGCGCCCGTCACGGGCCATCATCTCGTCGGCCGAGGCCGGCCCCCAGGTGCCCGCGGGATACTCCTCCGGCGGGCCCTGGGTGCTCCAGAAGTCCTCGATCGGGTCGAGGATCTTCCAGGACAGCTCGACCTCGCGCTGGTGCGGGAAGAGCGGCGGGTCGCCGATCAGCACGTCGAGCAGCAGCCGCTCGTAGGCCTCGGGGGAGGACTCCATGAACGACTCGCCGTAGGCGAAGTCCATCGAGACGTCCCTGACCTCCATGGCGGTGCCCGGAACCTTGGAACCGAACCGCACAGTGATGCCCTCGTCCGGCTGCACCCGGATGACCAGGGCGTTCTGCCCGAGTATCTCGGTGTCGTCCTTGCTGAACGGAAGGTGCGGCGCGCGCTGGAACACCACGGCCACCTCGGTGACCCGGCGGCTGAGCCTTTTGCCGGTGCGCAGGTAGAACGGCACCCCCGCCCAACGCCGGTTGGCGATCTCCAGCTTGATGGCGGCGTAGGTCTCGGTGATCGAGTCGGGCGGGATGCCCTCCTCCTGCGTGTAGCCGATGACCGGCTCGCCGCCCTGCCAGCCGGCCCCGTAACGGCCGCGCGCGGTGGTCAGCGACAGGTCCGACGGCAGCCGCACCGCCTTGAGGACCTTCTCCTTCTCCCTGCGCAGCGAGTCGGCTCCGAACGACGTCGGATCCTCCATGCCGACCAGGGCCAGCAGCTGCAACAGGTGGTTCTGGATCACGTCGCGCGCCGCGCCGATGCCGTCGTAGTAGCCGGCCCGGCCGCCGATGCCGATGTCCTCGGCCATCGTGATCTGCACGTGGTCGACATAACCCCGGTTCCAGATCGGCTCGAACAGGTTGTTGGCGAACCGCAGCGCCAGGATGTTCTGGACGGTCTCCTTGCCCAGGTAGTGGTCTATGCGGAACACCGAGCTCTCCGGGAAGACCGCGCTGGTGATCGCGTTGAGCTCCTGGGCGCTCCGCAGGTCGTGCCCGAACGGCTTCTCGATCACCACCCGGCGCCAGGAGCCCTTGGGACCGTCCGCCAGGTCGGTCCGCTTCAGCTGCTGGACCACGACGGGGAAGAACTTCGGCGGTACCGACAGGTAGAAGCCGTAGTTGCCGCCGGTGCCCCGGGTCTCGTCGATCTCCTTGAGCATCATCGCCAGCGCGTCGAAGGCGCCGTCGTCGGTGAACTCGCCGCGGCAGAAGAAGATGCCCTCCGACAGCTGCTTCCAGACCTCCTCGCGGAACGGCGTGCGCGCGTGTTCCTTGACGGCGTCGTGGGTCAGCTGCGCGAAGTCCTGGTCCTCCCAGTCCCGGCGGGCGAAGCCGACCAGGGAGAAGCCCGGGGGCAGCAGCCCCCGGTTCGCCAGGTCGTAGATCGCCGGTAGCAGCTTCTTGCGTGCCAGGTCGCCGGTCACGCCGAACAGCACCAGCACGCACGGCCCCGCCACGCGCGGCAGGCGCTTGTCGCGCGGGTCGCGCAGCGGGTTGGACTCGATCAGGGCATCGGTGATGCCGGCGGTCGAGGCGGCGGTGGCCGTGGTGACCGCCCCCTCGTGCGCGGTGCCCGTGGTGGTGAGCTCCTCGGCCCGAGGCCGGTCGGCCTGGGGCTGGGAGTTCTCCTTGCTCATTCGAACCTCCGGCGGCCCATCAGACCTCCCGTGAGGCGGCGAGCAGGTGCGCGACACCGGCGGCACGGTCGGTCAGGTGCAGTCGCACGGCGGGGCGCCCCCGGCTGGCCAGGGCGCCCAGGTCGCCCAGCGCCTGGGCGAGCTGGAGGCGGCCCAGGGTGTAGGGCTTGCCGGGAACCTCCAGGTCGTTCTCGACGGCCCCGGTGATCTGCAGGAACACCCCGTTCTGCGGGCCGCCCTTGTGGTACTGGCCGGTGGAGTGCAGGAAGCGGGGTCCCCACCCGAAGGTGACCGGCCGCTCGGTGCGGACCGCGAGCATCCCGCGGAGCGTGGCCGGGTCGGCCGCGCTCCACACGTCCGTCATCTCCTCGAACGAGGCGCCCTCGGGGTACGGGGCGTCGAAGGCCGCCTCCCTGTCGAGGTAGGCCATCACCGCGAGGTAGCCGTCGGAGGGGATCGCCTCCAGCAGCCCGGTGAGCACGTCGGACAGGCTCTTGGGGGCCTCCACGCCCGGCGGCAGCTCGCCGTAGACCTCCACCGGGCCGTCGACGAGGATCGGGGTGCCGACCGGCAGCTCGCTCTGGTCGAGCAGCTTGGCGGTGTTCTCCTTGGACTCGGCCACGTTCGGCTGGTTGAACGGGTCGATGCCCAGGACGCGCCCGGCGATGGCCGTGGCGTACTCCCAGATGAGGAACTGCGCGCCCAGCGGGCCGGCGACGGTCACCACGCCGTCGGTGTCGATCCCGGCGAGCAGCTCGTCGTCGGCGTCGCCGGGGTCGGCGCCCACGACGGGCAGGATGCCCTTGCCGGACTTGCCGGTGGACTCGGCGACCAGCTGCTCGATCCAGTCGGGCAGGCCGTTGATCTCCGAAAGGCCGTCCTCGATCACGAGCTTGTCGCGCCCGGCGACCGCGGCGGCACCCAGGGCGGCGCCCAGGTCGAGGCCGGGGTTGCCCGCTGAGCGCGACAGCAGCGGCAGCACCTCGGCGGCGTCGTCGAGCAGCCGCTCGACGTCGGCGCCCGCCAGCGCGCTGGGCACCAGCCCGAACGCCGTCAGGGCGCTGTAGCGGCCGCCCACGTTCGGGTCGGCCAGGACCACCCGGTAGCCCGCCTCGCGGGCACTGAGCTCCAGCGGCGAGCCCGGGTCGGTGATGACGACGATCCTTCTGGCCGGGTCGATCCCGGCGTCGCGGAAGGCCTTCTCGTAGATCCGCCGGTGGCTGTCGGTCTCGACGGTGCCGCCGCTCTTGCTGGCGACGACCAGGAGCGTGCTCTCCAGCCGGTCCTCCAGCGCGCGGCGCACCTGGCCGGGGTCGGTGGTGTCGAGGACGGTCAGCGGGACGTCGGCGGAGCCGGTGATGACCTCGGGAGCGAGGGAGGAGCCGCCCATGCCCGCCAGGACCACGTGGTCCAGGCCCTCGGCGCGGGCCCACTCCACCAGCTCGCCGATCTCACCGAGCAGTGGCCTGCTCGTCAGCGGGAGGTTGAGCCAGCCGAGGCGGACGGCCGCCTCGGGCTCGGCCTCCGGGCCCCACAGCGTGGGGTCGCCGGCGGCCAGGGACTGGGGGACCCCCTCGGAGACGAGCCGGCCGGCCGTCTCCGAGGCCTGCTCGGTGAGGTCGTCCTCGCCGAACGTTACGGACACTGACATGTGTTCCCTCATGCCTTCTTCAGCTCGGCGGTGACGGTCGCCAGCAGGTCGGTCCAGGAGGCCTCGAACTTGTCCACGCCGTCCTCCTCCAGGAACCTCACGACGTCGTCGTAGTCGATGCCGATCTCCTTGAGCGCGGCCATGGTGTTCCAGGCCTCCTCGTAGGAGGGGCGGACCGTGTCACCGGTGATCCTGCCATGGTCGGCGGCCGCCTCGAGGGTCTTCTCCGGCATCGTGTTGACGGTGCCGGAGGTGACCAGCCCGTCGACGTAGAGGGTGTCGGGGTAGTCGGGGTTCTTGGTACCGGTGGAGGCCCACAGGGGGCGCTGCGGCCGGGCTCCGGCCAGGGCCAGCGCCTGCCAGCGCGGGGAGGCGACGACCTCCTCGAAGGCGGCGAAGGCCAGCCGGGCGTTGGCGAGCGCGGCCTTGCCCTTCAGCGCCAGGGCCTCGGGGGTGCCGATCTTGTCCAGGCGCTTGTCGATCTCGCCGTCCAGCCGGCTGACGAAGAACGAGGCCACCGACTCGATGTTCGACAGGTCGAGGCCCTTGGCCTTGGCCTGCTCAAGGCCGCTCAGCCAGGCGTTCATCACGGCGCGGTAGCGTTCCAGGGAGAAGATCAGCGTGACGTTGACGCTGATGCCCTCGGAGATCGCCTGGGTGATCGCGGGCAGGCCCTCGACGGTGGCCGGGATCTTGATGAACAGGTTGGGCCGGTCGACCAGCCACCACAGCGCGCGCGCCTCGGCGATGGTCTTCTCCGTCTCCCTGGCCAGGCGCGGGTCGACCTCGATCGACACCCGGCCGTCCACGGTGCCGGTGGCGTCGTAGACGGGGCGCAGCACGTCGGCGGCCCAGCGGATGTCGTAGGTGGTGATGGAGCGCACCGCCTCCTCGACGTCGACGCCGCGGATCTTCAGATCGTGCAGCTGGGTGTCGTAGGCGTCGCCCTTGCTCAGCGCGGAGGCGAAGATCGTCGGGTTGGAGGTGACGCCGACCACCTGCCGGTCGCGGATCAGCGACTGGAGATTGCCGGTGCGCAGACGCTCGCGGCTGATGTCGTCCAGCCAGATGGAGACGCCCTGCTCGGAGAGTTTCCTCAGGATCTCACTCATGATCAGTTTCCTGTCGTCTCGCCCTTGTCGGCTCCGGTCTTGGCGAGGCTCGCCTTGGCTGCGGCGACCACGCGCTCGGCGGTCAGGCCGAACTGCTCATAGAGGGTCTTGTAGGGAGCCGAGGCACCGAAGTGCTCCAGGCTGACCACTTCCCCGTCATCTCCTACGAACTCCCGCCAGCCCAGTGAGATTCCCGCCTCCACCGCCACGCGCGCGCGGACCGAGGAGGGCAGCACCGTCTGCCGGTAGGCCGTGTCCTGGGCGTGGAACCACTCCACACACGGCATCGACACGACCCGGGTGGCGATGCCCTCCGCCTCCAGGATCTCGCGGGCCTCGACGGCCAGCTCGACCTCGGAGCCGGTGCCGATCAGGACCACCGCGGGCTGCCCGTTGGAGGCCTCTCGCAGGATGTAGCCGCCGCGGGCGACCTTCGTCGCGTCGCGGGTGCCCTCGTAGACCGGCAGGTTCTGGCGGGTCAGCGCCAGCGCGGCCGGGCGGTCGTTGTGCTCGAGCACGACCTGCCAGGCGGCGGCGGTCTCGTTGGCGTCGGCGGGGCGGACCACGTCGAGGCCGGGGATGGCGCGCAGCGCCCACAGGTGCTCGACGGGCTGGTGCGTCGGGCCGTCCTCGCCCAGGCCGATGGAGTCGTGCGTCCACACGTAGGTGACCGGCAGCTTCATCAGCGCCGCCAGCCGCACGGCCGGACGCATGTAGTCGCTGAAGACCAGGAACGTGCCACCGTAGGGGCGGGTGCCGTTGTGCAGCGCGATGCCGTTGAGGATCGCCCCCATGCCGTGCTCGCGGATGCCGAAGTGCAGCGTGCGGCCGTAGGGGTTGCCGGGGAAGTCCCTGGTCTGGAACTCCTCGGGGATGAAGGACGGCTCGCCCTTCATCGTGGTGTTGTTGGACTCGGCCAGGTCGGCCGAGCCGCCCCACAACTCGGGCAGCACCGGCGCGAGGCTGTTGAGCACCTCGCCGGAGGCCTTGCGGGTGGCGATGGAGGAGCCGGCCTCGAAGAGCGGCAGCGCCTCGCTCCAGCCGGCGGGGAGCTGCCGCACGGAGATGCGGTCGAACTCGGCGGCGCGCTCGGGGTTGGCCTCGCGCCAGCTCTGGTAGAGCTTGTCCCACTCGGCCCGCGCGGCGCGGCCGCGCTCGACGACCTCGCGGGCGTGCTCGAGGACCTCGGCGGGGACGTCGAAGCTCTTGGTCTCGTCAAGGCCCAGGATCTTCTTGGTGGCGGCGACCTCGTCGGCGCCCAGCGCCGAGCCGTGGATCTTGCCGGTGTTCTTCTTGTTGGGGGCGGGCCAGCCGATGATCGTGCGCAGCCGGATGAACGACGGCCTGCCGGTCTCGGCGCGGGCGGCCTCCAGCGCCTGGTGCAGCGCCTCGACGTCCTCGACGTAGTCGCCGGTCCGCGTCCAGTCGACGGTCTGGGTGTGCCAGCCGTACGCCTCGTAGCGCTTGACGACGTCTTCGCTCAGCGCGATCTGGGTGTCGTCCTCGATCGAGATGTGGTTGCTGTCGAAGACGACGGTCAGGTTGCCCAGCCTCTGGTGGCCCGCGAGGGCGCTGACCTCGTGGCTGATGCCCTCCTCGATGTCCCCCTCGGAGGCGATGCACCAGATGTGGTGGTCGAACGGGCTCGCGCCCTGCGCCGCGTCCGGGTCGAACAGGCCGCGCTCGCGGCGGGCGGCCATGGCCATGCCGACCGCGTTGCCCAGGCCCTGGCCCAGCGGCCCCGTGGTGGTCTCGACGCCGACGGTGTGGCCGTGCTCGGGGTGGCCGGGGGTCAGGCTCTCCCACTGGCGCAGCGCCTTGAGGTCGTCCAGGCTCAGGCCGTAGCCCGACAGGTAGAGCTGGATGTAGAGGGTCAGGCTGGTGTGACCGGCCGAAAGGACGAACCGGTCACGGCCCACCCAGGAGGGGTCTGACGGATCATGCCGCATCACCTGCTGGAACAGCAGGTACGCGGCGGGCGCCAGGCTCATCGCGGTGCCCGGGTGGCCCGAGCCCGCCTTCTCTACCGCATCCATGGCCAGGGCCCGTACGACATCGACCGCGCGGCGGTCCAGGTCGCTCCATTCAAGGGCTGGCACGAGTTCGCTGCTCAACTGCTCGGTCTCCGGATCTAATAGTGTGATGGTGGCGCCGGTCTGGTATTTCCCGCCCACATGGGACCCTAACGGTTTCGGCCGCGCTACCGTGGCGTAGGTCGACCAGGTGCGGGTCCACGGGACTCATGGGCGGTTCCCCGGCGGTTGTCGTCTCGCGCCGCTTCCGCACCCCGTGCCGGGACCGGCCCCCCCTGCAACTACAGTGAGTCCTCAAGGCTGGCTGGTGCCCGCATTCACGGATCCGCTCTAATCAGAGGTTACGCGTTGACCCCGCACGTGCTGGAAGCGCCTTAGATGGTGCTCACCGACAAGCAATCGACGGTCCCGCCCGAGGCGGGCACGGCCGCAGGCGTCGTGCCTCGCTCCTTCGGCGACGTCGTGAAGGCCTACGTCGCCCTCACGAAGCCGCGGATCATCGAGCTGCTGCTGATCACGACGCTGCCGGTGATGTTCCTGGCGGCCAAGGGCCTGCCACCGCTGTGGATCGCCGTCAACACCCTGGTGTTCGGCACCCTGTCGGCGGGCAGCGCGAACGCCCTGAACTGCTACATCGACCGTGACATCGACGCGGCCATGCGCCGTACCCGGCGCCGCCCGCTCGCCCGCGACCTGGTGCCGCCGACCAATGCGCTGATCTTCGGAGTCATTCTCGGGGTGCTGTCGACCCTTGGCCTCGGGTTGACCGTGAACTGGCTCGCCGCCGGCCTGTCGCTGGCCGCGAACCTGTTCTACGTGCTCGTCTACTCGATGATCCTCAAGCGGCGGACCTCGCAGAACGTGGTGTGGGGGGGTATCGCGGGCTGCATGCCGGTGCTGATCGGCTGGGCCGGCGTCACCGGCGGCCTCGACTGGGCCCCCGTGGTGCTCTTCGGCGTGGTGTTCTTCTGGACGCCTCCGCACACCTGGACCCTCGCCATGCGCTACAAGGAGGACTACGCCGCGGCGAAGGTCCCCATGCTCCCGGTGGTTGCCACCGAGCGCCGGGTGGTGCTGGAGAGCATCGTCTACACCTGGGCGACGGTGCTCTGCTCGCTGCTGCTGTGGCCGGTGGCCGGAACCACCCTGCTCTATCCCGCCGTCGCCGCCGTCCTCGGCGCCGCCTGCCTGTGGGAGGTTCACCGCCTCCTCGGCCGGGTCAACGCGGGCAAGACAGGGGTCGATCTGCGCCCGATGCGCTTCTTCCACTGGTCCAACGCCTACCTGGCGCTGCTGTTCCTCGCCGTCGCCATCGACTCGATGTTCGTCTGAGCCCTCTCACCGGTACGCTCTCCTGCCACCTGCCCGTTTCCGCGTCCCGTTCGAGGGGGAGACGTCTCCCGGGTGGGGAACACGTTTTCTTGGCCGGCCCGGGTCGGGCCTGGTCGTGGGGAGGGCAACTCATGGTCGTCGGAAAACCTCGGGAGCCGGATCGCCGCTCCGGTCCCGGGACCGTTCCAGCGCTCGGCATGGTTTGCGTATCCGGGGCGTGCAGGGCCGCCCGCCAGGTGCCGATCGTAGACCTTCACGATGGGATGTCCCGGTTTGATTCGTGGGGTGGAAGCCAACGGTTACGGTTACCTCATGGCCAGCCGTGACCCCCGGTGGGTGCTCAGGGACCGCCCGTCGCTCGCGCTGATCACCGGACTCGTCCTGACGGGACTGTGCGGCCTGGTGTCGCTCTCCTTCGACGTGCTGAACGGCGACCCCGTCTATTTCTTCATCGCCCTGATCCTCGCGCTGGCGCCCGTTCCCGTGCTGCTGGCCGCAGTGCTGGCGCTCGACCGGATCGAGCCCGAGCCGCGAGGCAACCTGATCTTCGCGTTCGCCTGGGGAGCGGGCGTGGCGGTCCTGGTCGCCGGGGTCGTCAACTCCCTCGGCCTCGTCTACATCGAGAACGCCGCCGGGCTCGGCTACGACTACGCGCGCAACATCGCCGCCACGTTCGGCGCCCCGGTGGTCGAGGAGACGATGAAGGGCCTGGTGCTGCTGGGCCTGCTCAGGTTCAGGCGCGCGGAGCTCGACGGGCCCACCGACGGCATCATCTACGCCAGCATGGTCGGCCTCGGCTTCGCCATGAGCGAGAACGTCAGCTACTACGTGGCCGCGCTCGACGACATGGGCGCGCAGGGCCTGGCGGTGACCGTCGTGCTGCGCGGAGTCCTCTCACCGTTCGCCCACCCGTTGTTCACCTCCATGATCGGTGTCGCGGTGGCCTACGCGGCGCAGCGCCGGGGGTCTGGCCGGATCTTCGTCATCGCCGCCGGGTGGATCGGCGCGATGCTGCTGCACGGCATCTGGAACGGCTTCGCCTCCTACGTCGGCTTCGCCGGCCTGGCCATCGCCTACCTGCTGCTGATGATCGTGCTGTTCGTGCTGATCTGGATCATCTTCCGCGACCGCAAGCGGATCATCGGGCTCATCCAGACCTACCTGCCCGCCTACTGGGCGACGGGGCTGGTCTCCTCGTACGACATCGCGATGCTCTCCTCTCTGCCGGGGCGCCGCCACGCCAGGCAGTGGGCCAGGAACAACGGCGGCAGGACGGGACTGCGGGCGATGAGCGACTACCAGCTCGCGGCCACCGAGCTGGGCCTGCTCCACGAGCGGGCCAGGGGGCACGTGATCGACGAGCGTACGTTCAACGAGGAGCAGCGGGCGCTGCTGGAGTGCATGGCCGCCTCCCGCGCCCAGTTCCCCCCGCAGCCGCCACCACCGCCACCGCAGCCCCCCGGCGGCAACGTCCCGCCGGGGTACGGGCCCGGCGCCCGGCCGCCGGGCGGCTCGCCGTATCCGTGGGGCGGTACCCCCGGGACCTCGGGGCACTCCGACGCCGCTCAGTGGCGTCCGCCCCCCGGGCGCGGCGTTCACCCCGACTGAAGCGCGGCCTCCAGGGAGGTCTCGCGCGGCCCGGGGAAGACGGGAGCGGAGTCGAGGACCACGGCGTCGAGGAGGCCCTTCGCGGAGGCGGCGAACTCGCGGGCCGCGTAGGCGTAGGTGGAGGCCCACCGCTGGGAGGAGTCGTCGCCCACGCCGAAGGTCTCCAGGCCCGCCGTACGGCACAGGGTGACGGCCCTGGGCAGGTGGAAGAGCTGGGTGACCACGGTGAGGCGGGTGGCGCCGAACACGGCGCGGGCACGCACGCACGAGTCCCAGGTGTCGAAACCGGCGTAGTCGAGGACGAGCGCCCTGGCCGGTATGCCACGGGCGAGCAGGTAGTCGCGCATCACGGTCGGCTCGTCGTACTCGATCCGCCCGTTGTCGCCCGACAGCAGGATCGCCCTGACCTTGCCGGCCCGGTACAGCTCGGCGGAGATGTCCAGCCGTCTGGCCAGCATCGGGGAAGGGGCGCCCCCGAAGGCGGCCGCCCCCAGCACCAGCGCCACCGGCGCCTCGGGAACCCCGGCGATCCAGCCGGGTGAGGAGTCCGCGATCACCCGGTGGCCGGAGCTGGCCAGCCAGACCCAGGTCAGCGGTGCGACGGCCAGGACGCTCAGCAGCACCGCGCCCTGGTAGGAGAGCCGGAGGAACCTTCGCGACAGCGGCATCCGGCCATTGTCGCGGTCAGGTGACGGCCGAGTCGAACGCGTCCGGGGGGTCAGGATCCTCCGGATCGGTTTCCACGCGGCCGTCGCGGGCCTTTCACGGCAGGAGCGGAGCCGACGGTCAGGCCGGGACCCGGTCGAGTTGGTCCGCGCTCTCGGCGGCCGTCGCGCCCGCCGGGCCGCGTGAGCGCATCGTGAACACCACCCGCAGTGCGCAGACCCAGACCAGGGTCGAGCCGAGCACGTGGAGGTTGACCAGGGCCGCGGGCACGCCCAGGAAGTACTGGACGTATCCGATTCCGCCCTGCGCCACCTCCACGCCGAGCAGCGTCCAGGCGGCCCGCCGGGCGTTCCCGGGCGCGTCGGTGATGTGCAGCGCGAACGCCAGCGCGAAGGTGAGGCCGACCACCACATAGGCGACGTCGGCGTGGATCCTCGCCACGGTCTCGATGTCGAAGTCGAACCGGGAGGCCATCACGTCCCCGGAGTGCGGCCCGGTGCCGGTCACCACCACGCCCACGACGAGCAGGACGAACACCGCGGCGGTGAGCACGAAACCGAGTGTGCGGACGTGCTGGTTGACCAGGCGTCGCGGCGGGCCCGCGCCCTCGCCGGCCCGGGCGTACAGCGCGTACGCCGCGGCGATCATGCCGACGGAGACCAGGAAGTGCACGCCCACGGTGACCGGGTTGAGCGCGGTGCGCACGACCAGGCCGCCCCAGAGTCCCTGCACGGCCACGCCGATCGGCTGCAGCCAGGCCAGCCTGACCAGATCGGGGCGGCGGGGCAGCAGCCGCAGGGCGGCGAGCAGGCAGGCCAGGCCGATGGCCAGCACCAGGAAGGTCAGCAGCCGGTTGCCGAACTCGATCGCCATGTTGATCGGTGAGATGTCGTCGTGGGCCACCGGGATGAAGCTGTCCGGCGTGCACCTGGGCCAGGTGGGGCAGCCCAGGCCGGAGCCGGTGACCCGCACCGCGGCACCCGTCACCGTGATCCCGACGTTGGCCGCCACCGACGCCAGCGCCCAGCGGCGCAGGGTGCGGAAGGTCGGCGGCCCCACGATCCAGGTCAGTTTCGCGGTCCGCAGACGGGTCTGGTCAAGGAGGTGCTTCACGGCTCACATGCTAGGCGGCGAGGAGGGCGGTCCCGCCGTGGCCCCCTGGCGCCGGGGCCGGTACGGAGGCTTTCGCCCCGGCCGGTTCACGCCTGCCGGCATCTCGGGCAGGGGCCGCTCACCTCGGACGGCGTGCCTCACGGGTCCACGGGTAGGGGTGGGCTGAGCCGGTGGCACGCCCGTGACGTCCGGTCCGGTGCATTGATCCATAAAAAGGTATGTGACATATTACTGGCGAGCCCGGGAGCGAGGTGAGTCATGCCGGACGTCGTGGTCGTCGGAGCCGGGGTCGTCGGCGCCGCCTGCGCCTACTACGCCGCCCGCGCGGGGCTGGACGTGGTGGTCGTCGACCGGGGGGCGGTGGCGGGCGGCACGACGGGCGCGGGCGAGGGCAACGTGCTGATCTCCGACAAGGAGCCGGGCCCCGAACTCGACCTGGCGCTGCTCTCCAACCGGCTCTGGCGTGACCTGGCCGCCGACGGGCCCGACGGTGGGTTCGACGGTGGGTTCGAGTTCGAGGCCAAGGGCGGCCTGGTGGTCGCCGAGACGGACGAGGTGCTTGAGGCACTCACCGGCCTGGCGGGCAGGCAGGGCGTCGAGTGCGTCGCCGTCGCCGCCGGAGAGCTCGGCGACTACGAGCCACACCTGGCGAAAGGGCTCGCCGGTGGCGTGTTCTACCCGCACGACGCCCAGGTGCAGCCGATGCTGGCGGCGGCCAGGCTCATCCGGCGGGGCGCGGAACGGTTCGGGCACGGCGCCCTGATGCTGCGCACCGGTGTCACGGTGACCGGCTTCCTCCGGGACGGCGACCGGGTCGCCGGCGTCACCACCTCCTGCGGCGACATCCTCGCCGGAGCCGTCGTCAACGCCGCGGGCACCTGGGGCGGTGAGATCGCCGCGCTGGCCGGGGTGCGCGTACCCA
Organism: Streptosporangium sp. NPDC002607; assembly: GCF_053592655.1. Taxonomy (NCBI): domain Bacteria; kingdom Bacillati; phylum Actinomycetota; class Actinomycetes; order Streptosporangiales; family Streptosporangiaceae; genus Streptosporangium; species Streptosporangium sp. NPDC002607. The sequence continues at coordinate 211,861 of NZ_JBSFWD010000005.1, read as the reverse complement.
TCCTGCCCAGGCGCGGTTTCATCCTGGTCACCGAGCCACTCGCCGGGCCGCTCATCAGGCACAAGGTCTACACCGCCGACTACGTCACCGCGGTGGCCAGCGACTCGGAGGGGCTGGAGACGTCCGCCGTCGTGGAGAGCACCCCGTCGGGGCCGGTGCTCATCGGCGCCAGCCGCGAGCGGGTCGGCTTCGACCGCACGGTCTCCGTTCCGGTGCTCGAACGCCTCGCCCGCCAGGCCGTCGAACTGTTCCCCGTCCTGGCGGCCTACCGGGTGATCCGGGCCTACTGCGGTTTCCGTCCCTACTGCCCCGACCACCTGCCGGTGATCGGCGAGGATCCCCGGGTCCCCGGCCTCTACCACGCCTGTGGCCACGAGGGCGCGGGTATCGGCCTGGCCCCGGCCACCGGCCACCTGATCGCCCGGCTCCTGGCAGGACTCCGCCCCGAGGTGGACCTCGCCCCCTTCCGTCCGGACCGTTTCCCGCTGGAGGCGTCATGACCCAGGGTGTCCGATGAGGGGGCCGTACCGCCTGGTGCGGGCGCGGCCGGAGCCGGAGTTCGAGATCAGCGTGGACGGCGCCCCCGTCGCGGTGATCCCAGGCCAGAGTGTCGGCGCCGCCATGCACGGCGCGGGCATCCGCTCGTGGCGCACCACCAGGTTCGGCGGGCGCCCGCGCGGGCTCTTCTGCGGCATCGGGGTCTGCTTCGACTGCCTGGTCACGGTGAACGGGGTCCCCTCCCTGCGTGCCTGCCTGACCGAGGCCCGCCCAGGAGACCTGGTCACCACCGGAGACGCTCCGGTGCGGGACGTTCCCGGCGCCGGAGGGGAGCGGTGAGCGGCCGATGACCCAGATCCACGACCTGGCCGTCGTCGGCGCGGGTCCCGCCGGGGTCGCGGGCGCGCTCACCGCCGCCCTGGCCGGGCTGGACGTCGTGCTGGTCGACGGGGCCGGACGACCGGGAGGCCAGTACTTCCGGCGCCCCGCCGAGGGGTTCCACGCCGCCAGGCCCGGCGCGCTCCACCACGGCCTGGACAGGTTCACCCGCCAGTGGGAGACGCTCCGCGAGCGCGCCGAGGTACTGCTGAGCACGCGGGTCTGGGCCGTCGAGCGCGCGGACGGGACGATCACCGTGCGCTGCCTGGAGGGAGACCGCGAGGAACGGCCCCGTACGGTGACCGCGCGCGGGCTGCTGGTCGCCACCGGCGCCCACGACAGGCCGCTGCCGTTCCCCGGCTGGGACCTGCCGGGCGTGCTCACCGCGGGCGGTGCGCAGGCACTGCTCAAGGGTGACCTGGTCCTCGCGGGCCGCAGGGTCGTGGTCGCGGGTACCGGCCCCTTCCTGCTCCCGGTCGCCGCGGGCCTGGCGGACGCGGGGGCCCAGGTGCTCGGCGTGCACGAGGCCAACCGCAGGTTCGGGCTCGCCAGGCATCCGCTGCTCGCCGCCGGCCGGGCGGCGGAGGCCCTCGGGTACGTGGCGCGCCTGGCCCGCCACCGGGTTCCCTACCGTGGCCGTGAGGCGGTGATCGCCGCGCACGGTGAGACCGCGCTGACCCACGTCACCGTGGCGAGCCTGGACCCCGCCTGGCGGACGCTCTCGACGAGAACCGTCGCCTGCGACACCCTCGCCTGCGGCTACGGTTTCGTCCCCCGGCTCGACCTGCCCCTCCAGCTGGACTGCGCCACCCGCCGCGACCCCGACGGCGGCCCGGTCGTCGCGGTGGACGCGGGCATGCGCACCAGCGTGCCCGGCGTCTACGCGGCGGGGGAGGCCACCGGTGTCGGCGGGGCCGCGCTCGCCGAGGTGGAGGGCCGGATCGCGGGCCGGGCCGCGGCCGCCGACCTGGGCCGCCCCACGCCGCCCGACCCCGCCCTGTCCCGGCGCAGGGACCGGCTCGCCGCCTTCGCGCGAGCCCTGCAGGGCGCCTACCCGCTACGGCCGGGCTGGCAGGACTGGCTCCGCGACGACACGCTGGTGTGCCGCTGCGAGGAGGTGCCCCTGTCGGCGGTACGCGAGGCCCAGGCCATGGGCGCCGTCGACGCGCGCTCGGTCAAGCTGCTGGCGCGCCCGGGGATGGGGTGGTGCCAGGGCCGGATGTGCGGCTACGCGGTCGCCTGCCTCGTCGGCGAGGATCCCGCGCCGCCCCGGCGCCCGATCGCCCAGCCCGTCAGGCTCGGCGACCTCGCCGCGCGGACCCCGGCCTCCCCGGACCGGCGGGGAACCCTCCCCGACCCGGACGGGCCGGAGCCCCCTGACTTCGTACCGGCTTGAACCCCCCTCGGAAGGATGAAGCATGGCGACCCGCGTGAAACCCTGGCACGGCGTGACGGTGGCCACCGCGCTGCCCCTGCGCGTGGACCTCTCGGTCGATCTGGACGGCTACGCCGAGCACTGCCGGTGGCTGGTCGCCTCCGGCTGTGACGGCGTCGTGCCGAACGGGTCGCTGGGGGAGTACCAGACGCTGACCTCCCAGGAACGGGCCTCGGTGGTGGAGACCGCGGTCGCGGCCGTCGGCGGCGACCGCGTCATGCCGGGTGTCGCGGCCTACGGCGCCCTGGAGGCCCGCCGCTGGGCCGAGCAGGCCGGTGAGGCCGGGTGCCGCGCGGTGATGCTGCTCCCGCCGAACGCCTACCGCGCCGACGACAGGACGGTGCTGGAGCACTACCGCGAGGTGGCCAGGGCCGGTCTGCCGGTGGTGGCCTACAACAACCCCTTCGACACCCGGGTGGACCTCACCCCACGCCTGCTGGCCGCCCTGCACTCCGAGGGCCTGATCGCGGGCGTCAAGGAGTTCAGCGGCGACGTCCGCCGGATCTACGAGATCGCCGAGCTGGCCCCGGGGCTGGACGTGCTGGCCGGAGCCGACGACGTGCTGCTCGAACTGGTCACCGCCGGAGCGGTCGGCTGGGTGGCCGGCTTCCCCAACGCGCTGCCCGCCTCGACGGTCGCCCTCTACCGGGCGGCCGCCGCCGGGGACACGGCCACCGCGCTGCCGCTCTACCGAGCGCTGCACCCGCTGCTCCGCTGGGACTCCAAACCGGTGTTCGTGCAGGCCATCAAGCTCTCCATGGACCTGGCCGGGCGCCACGGCGGCCCGTGCCGCCCGCCCAGGCTCGGGCTCCCCGGCGAGCAGGAGGCCGCGGTCCGCGCGGCCACCGAGAAGGCCCTGGCCGAGGGCCTGCGGTAGGCCGGTCCCGTTTTCCCTTTCTCACGAGGAGAGTCGATGAGGACGAAGAGGGTCTTTCACGCGGTGGACTCCCACACCGAGGGCATGCCCACCCGGGTGATCACCGGGGGAGTGGGGGTCATCCCCGGTGTGACCATGGCCGAGCGGCGCGAGCACTTCCTGGCCGAGATGGACCACCTGCGGACCCTGCTCATGTACGAGCCCCGCGGCCACTCGGCGATGAGCGGGGCCATCCTGCAGCCGCCCACCCGGCCCGACGCCGACTACGGCGTGCTCTACATCGAGGTGTCGGGCTGCCTGCCCATGTGCGGGCACGGCACCATCGGCGTCGCCACGGTCCTCGTCGAGACCGGGATGGTGGAGGTCGCCGAGCCGGTCACCACCATCAGGCTGGACACCCCGGCCGGGCTGGTCGTCGCCGAGGTCAGGGTCGAGGACGGGGCCGCCACCGAGGTGACCATCACCAACGTGCCCTCCTTCAGCGCGGGGCTGGACCGTGTCGTCAAGGTGCCCGGCATCGGTGAGGTCGCCTACGACCTCGCCTACGGCGGCAACTACTACGCGATCCTGCCGATCGAGTCCGTGGGCCTGCCGTTCGAGCGCTCGCACGGCCGGCGAATCCTCGACGCGGGGCTGGCCGTCATGGGGGCGATCAACGAGCAGGACGAGCCGGTGCACCCGCTGGCCCCCGGTATCAGGGGCTGCCATCACGTGCAGTTCACGGCGCCGGGCTCCGACGCCAGGCACTCGCGGCACGCGATGGCGATCCATCCCGGCTGGTTCGACCGCTCGCCCTGCGGCACCGGCACCAGTGCCAGGATGGCCCAGCTGCACGCCAGGGGCGAGCTCCCGATGGACACCGATTTCGTGAACGAGTCGTTCATCGGCACCCGGTTCGTCGGGCGGCTCGTCGGGGAGACGGAGGTGGCGGGCCTGCCCGCGGTGGTCCCCGCCATCACCGGTCGGGCGTGGGTCACCGGCACCGCCCAGTACTTCCTCGACCCCCGCGACCCGTTCCCCGAGGGTTTCCTCCTCTGACCCGCTACCCCGCCGACCTGCTGACATCTGGATTGACCGGGCCTGACCCGCCGCTCTCCGGCCGGTCGGCCCCGGTCGGCCCCCCCGGCTGGCCCGCAGTCGGTCGTACCCGGTCTGACCAGCGGAGACGTCACCGTTCCCGGCTCCGGTGGCGATCCGCGTCCCGGTGGGTCGCAGCTTGCGGAAGAAGCGGTGTCCTAACGCTAACGATCTTGTTTTGGGCCTTGACGCGTCCTTTGAAATGCACGTGCAATGTCACACATCGCCAGATGTGAGGAGCAGCACATGCGTGCCATCCCCCTGAAATCCTTCACGTCGCTGGTCGTTCTCGGCCTCCTGGTCACCGGGTGTGGCCAGGGACTGCTCGGCGGTGGTGACGGCGCCGGGCAGACCGCGGCCGGGAAGGAGGAGCCGATCGTCCTCGGCATGCTGATCCCGCAGTCGGGCAGCGAGGCCGCCATCGGTCCCTACATGAGCAACGCGGCGCAGCTCGCGATCGACGAGATCAACGCCAAGGGCGGCGTGCTCGGCCGCAAGCTGGAACTGAAGACCGCCGACGACGGCTGTGATGCCCAGTCGGCCGCCGCCGGCGCCAACAAGCTGGTCACCGAGGGAATCGACGTCTCGGTGGGCGGCTACTGCTCCGGAGCGACGCTCCCCACCCTGCCGATCTTCGGCAAGGCCGGCATTCCCATGATCATTCCGGCTGCCAACTCCCAGGAGCTGGTCGACCAGAAGCTCAAGCACGTCTTCCTGATCAACGGCACCGGCTCCCAGCAGGCCGCGGCCGCGGAGAAGTGGATCACCAAGCAGGGGTCCAAGAGCGTCGCGCTGATGCACGACAACACCAGCTACTCCAAGGACATCGCGCTGCGCACCCAAGCCCTGCTGGAGGCCCCCGGCGGGGCCGAGGCCGCGGTCACCGAGGCGGTCACCCCGAAGGAGAGCGACTACAGCGCCAACATCACCAACGTGCTGGCCAAGAAGCCCGACTTCGTCTACTGGACCGGTTACTTCCAGGAGGGCGGCCTGATCGCGCGCCAGCTCCGGCAGGCCGGGTACAAGGGGTCCATCATGGTCGGCGACGGCTCGGTCTCTCCCAAGCTGGTCGAGATCGCCGGAGCCGAGGCCGCCGAGGGCCTCTACGCCACGATGACCCAGACCCCCGACACCCTGGAGGGCGCCGAGGGCTGGATCGACGCCTACAAGAAGAAGTACGGCGCCGAGCCGGGCCCGTACTCCAACCAGGCCTACGACGCGGTACGACTGGCCGCGGAGGCGGTCACCAAGGCGGGCGGCACCGACGGAACCAAGGTCATCGCGGCGCTTGAGGCGATCGACGGCTTCCCGATGTTCTCCGGGCCGCTGAAGTTCACCCCCGAACACACCCTGGCCAACGGAGGCTTCCAGATCCTCGTCGTCAAGAGCGACAAATTCGCCCTGCAGGACTCCCTGAAGTGACGCAACTCATCTGGAACGGGCTGTTCGTCGGCTCGTTCTACGCCCTGGTGGCCCTGGGTTACAGCATGGTCTACGGGATCATCAAGCTGCTCAACTTCGCCCACGGCGACCTGTACATGCTCGGCGCGTTCGCCGGCTTCGCCATCCTCGGCGCGGTCGGCGGCGTGTCCTCCGCCATGGCCCTGCCGCTGCTGCTCGCGGTGCTCCTGGCGACCATGGTCGTCACCGGCCTGGCCGGGGTGGCGCTGGAGCGGATCGCCTACCGGCCGCTACGCCGCGCCCCGCGGCTGTCCCTGCTGATCACCGCCGTCGGCGCCTCCTTCGCCCTGGAGTACGGGATGCGCGCGGTGGCCGGGGCCGACCCCCGGGTCTACCCGGTGCGGCTGGGCGGTACCTCGCTGGAGGTCCTCGGCGCCAGGATCACCCCGCAGCAACTCGTCCTGATCGGCGTGGCGGTGCTGCTGATGGCCGGGCTCAACCTGCTGGTCACCCGGACCCGCGAGGGCAGGGCGATGCGGGCCATCGCGCTGGATCCGCGTACCAGCGCGCTGATGGGCATCGACGTCAACGCGGTGATCTCCCGCGCCTTCTTCGTCGGCTCGGCCCTGGCGGGGGCCGCGGGCGTGATGGCGGGGGCCTACTACGGGAAGATCGACTTCATGATGGGCTTCCTGATCGGCCTCAAGGCCTTCACGGCGGCGGTCATCGGCGGCATCGGCAACATCCCCGGCACCATGCTCGGCGGCCTGCTCCTCGGGCTGCTGGAGTCGTTCGGCACGTTCTGGCTGGGCGGCGAGTGGCGGGACGTGTTCGCCTTCGGGGTGCTGATCCTGTTTTTGACGGTGCGGCCCACCGGCCTGCTCGGCGAGCGTGTGACGGAGCGGGTGTGAGCGCGACCAAGGTCCGCCGTCTCGGCACGGACTCACCGCCCAGCAGGGCCTCGAAGCTGCTGCAGAACCGCCGGGCCGGGCTCGCGGGGCTGCTGGTCGCGCTGCTGGCCCCCTTCGTCGACGCCACGCCGTACGCGCTGTCGGTCATGACCAGCGCGGCCATCGCGGTGATGCTCGCCGCCGGGCTGAACATCGTGGTCGGCTACTGCGGCCTGCTCGACCTGGGCTACGTCGCCTTCTTCGCGGTCGGCGCCTACACCAGCGGGGTGCTGGCCACCCGCCTGGAGTTGCCGCTGCTCGCCACGGTGCCCGCCGTGATCGTGGTCACGGTCGTCGCCGGGATCGTCATCGGCGCGCCGACGCTGCGGCTGCGCAGTGACTACCTCGCCATCGTGACGCTCGGCTTCGGTGAGATCATCCGGATCACCGCCAACAACCTGGACGTCACCGGCGGCCCTTCGGGCATCTACGGCATCCCGCACCTGGTCGAAGGTCCGGTGGCCTTCTACTACCTCACCGTGGTCGTCGTCTCGCTGGCCGTCCTCGGCGCGGCCAGGCTGGGCCGCTCCCGCCTGGGCCGGGCCTGGCGCTTCGTCCGGGAGGACGAGGACGCGGCCGAGGCGATGGGCGTGCACACCTACCGGGTCAAGCTCGCCGCCTACGTGGCGGGGGCGGTCTGGGGCGGCCTGGCCGGGGTGCTGTTCGCCGCGCACCTGTCGGCCATCTCGCCGGGCAGCTTCACCTTCCTGTCGTCGGCGCTGGTGCTGATGGCCGTGGTCCTCGGCGGCATGGGCTCGATGCCCGGCGTCGTCGTCGGGGCCGTCGTGATCAGCATCCTGCCGGAGATCCTGCGCGACCTCGCCGACTACCGGTTCTTCCTTTTCGGCGTCCTGCTCATCGCCTTCATGCTGCTGCGCCCGCAGGGGCTCTGGCCGGCCCGTTCCAAGGAGGTCCCTTGAGCCTGTTGAGCGTGGCCGACCTGCGCCTGTCCTTCGGCGGGCTGGTGGCCATCGACGGCCTGTCGTTCTCGGTGGGCGAGGCGGAGATCGTCTCGGTGATCGGGCCCAACGGGGCGGGCAAGACGTCGGCCTTCAACTGCGTCACCGGCTTCTACCGGCCCACCTCGGGCCGGATCACCCTGCGCGGAAGGGACCTGCCCGGACTGCGGCCCTCGGCCATCGCGGGCCTGGGCGTCGCGCGGACCTTCCAGAACCTGCGCCTGTTCGGCGAGCTGTCGGTCCTGGACAACGTGCGTGCCGGATCGCACCTGTGGTTGCGCCAGAGCGTCCTGGACGCCCTGCTGCACACCCCGCGCTACCGGCGCTCCGAGCGCGAGTGCACCGAGCAGGCACACCACTGGCTGGACTTCGTCGGCCTGCGCGGCGACCGGTACGGGCAGGCCAGAGCCCTGCCCTACGGCGAGCAGCGCCGCACCGAGATCGCCCGCGCCCTGGCCCGCCGGCCCGACCTGCTGCTGCTCGACGAGCCCGCGGCCGGGCTCAACCACGGCGAGAAGGCCGAGATGCTCGACCTGATCCGGCGCATCCAGGCACTCGGCGTGGCCATCGTGCTCATCGAACACGACATGGGGCTGGTCATGGAGGTCTCCGAACGCGTGGTCGTGCTCAACTTCGGCAGGGAGATCGCCGACGGCCGCCCCGAGGACGTCCGGCGCGACCCGGCGGTCATCGAGGCATACCTCGGCGGCGATCCCGCCGCCCTGGAGGAGACCGTGCTGGGGGAAACCGTGCCGGAGAAGGACAGCGCGGGGAAGGGCGGTTCGGGGAAAGAGGACTCGGCCGGGAGCGACGCGCATGCTTGACATCGACGGGCTGGACGTCCACTACGGCGGCGTGCACGCCCTGCGCGGCCTGTCCCTCGGCGTCGCCGAGGGCGAGATCGTCGCCCTGCTGGGCAACAACGGCGCGGGCAAGACCACCACGCTGGCCGCGGTCTCGGGGCTGCTGCGCCCCAGCGGCGGCAGGGTGCTCTTCGACGGCCACGAGATCACCGGCCGGAAGCCGCACAGGATCACCGCCCGCGGCCTGGTGCACGTCCCCGAGGGCCGCAGGATCTTCAGCACGCTCAGCGTCCACGAGAATCTCCAGCTGGGCGGCTACCTGGTCCGCGACCAGGCGGAGATCCGCAGGCGGATCGAGCACGTGTACGAGCTGCTGCCCCGCCTGGCCGAGCGGCGCGCCCAGCAGGGGGGCACGCTGTCGGGCGGCGAGCAGCAGATGCTCGCCATCGGCAGGGCACTGGTCACCGGACCCCGGCTGCTGCTGCTGGACGAGCCGTCCATGGGCCTGGCACCGCTGGTCGTCGCCTCGGTCATGAAACTCATCGCGGGCATCAACGCCGAGGGCACCTCGGTGCTGCTCGTCGAGCAGAACGCCGTCGCCGCCCTCGGGATCGCGCACCGTGGTTACGTGATCGAGAACGGCGAGTGCGTCCTCGACGGACCCGCCGCCGAGCTCCGCCGGGACCCCCGGGTGGCCGAGGCCTACCTCGGCGGGGGTTAGGGGAGACGGGGCCGCCGCCGGTGCCGTGCCTTCCGGATGAGGGCACCGGGTGTTCGGGAGCACGCGCATGGCCTGGGAGGATGTGAAGGTGGCGGGCTCGGCCCACCAGGTGTGGACACGAGCGACACGAGAGGGTTGGGTATGGCTCCTAGGGCGGACGGCCGGCCCGACCTGCCGGCTGTGAGTGAGCGGCAGAGCCTGCGGGAGCAGGTGGCGCACGCGCTCAGGGCGGCACTGATCACCGGTGAGATGAGACCCGGCATGGTCTACTCCGCCCCGGCCCTCGCCGCCCAGTTCGGCGTCTCGGCGACCCCGGTGCGCGAGGCGATGCTCGACCTGGCCAAGGAGGGCCTGGTCGAGGCGGTGCGCAACAAGGGCTTCCGGGTCACCGAGCTGTCCGAGCGCGACCTGGACGAGCTGACCGAGCTCCGCAGGCTGATCGAGGTGCCCACGGTGTCGCAACTGGCCGGCAGACCGGCCGGCACCGTGGGCGCGCCGAACTTCGAGGCGCTCCGCCCGCAGGCCCAGGCGATCGTCGACGCGGCCGAGCGCGGCGACCTGCTCGGTTACGTCGACGCCGACATCCGTTTCCACCTGGACCTGCTCGCCCTGGCGGGCAACTCCCACCTCGTGGAGGTGGTCCGCGACCTGCGCAACCGGGCCCGTCTGTACGGCCTGTCCGCCCTGCACCAACGGGGGGGCCTGGTCGACTCCGCCCGCGAGCACCTCACGCTGCTCGACCTGCTCTCGGCGGGAGACGTGAGCGGTACCGAGCGGCTGATGCGCGAGCACATCCGGCACGTACGCGGCATCTGGGCCAGCCGCCCCGAGTAGCGGCGCGGGTCAGCGCGAGCCGCGGGTGGCGCCGACACTGGCGATGACCACGCAGCCGATGGCGGCCCATTCGCGTACCTGGAGCACCTCGCCCAGTACCAGCAGGCCGACCAGCGCGGCCGCCGCGGGCTCCAGGCTCATCAGGATGCCGAAGACCCGCTTGGGCATCCTGCGCAGCGCCTCCAGCTCTATCGAGTAGGGGATGACCGACGACAGCAGGCCCACCCCGACACCGATCAGCAGCAGTTCGGGCCGGAGCAGGTCGGCGCCGCCCGAGGTGATCCCGAAGGGGGCGATCAGCACGAAGGAGATGATCATCGCCAGGGAGAGGCCGGTGGCCCCGGGGAAGCGCCGGCCGACCGAGGCCGCCAGCAGGATGTAGCCGGCCCAGCAGGCCCCCGCGACCAGGGCGAAGGCGATTCCGGCCCAGCTGATCCTGGAGGCCGAGGTGCCCCACGGGGCCAGCAGCACCACGCCGGAGGCGGCGAGCACGACCCAGAGCAGGTCGAGGCGGCGGCGCGAGGCCGCCACCGCGACACCGAGCGGCCCGAGGAACTCGATCGCCACCGCGATGCCCATGGGCAGCCGGGCCAGCGCCTCGTAGAACGACAGGTTCATCAGGCCAAGCGTCAGGCCGAAGGCCGCGCCCGCCGCGAGGTCCGCCCGGGTCAGTCCCTTCAGCCGGGGCCTGGCGATCATCCCCATGATCAGCGCACCCGTCGCGATCCGCAGGAACACCACCGCGCTCGGTGGCAGCTGGGAGAACAGGTCCTTGGCGAAACCCGCGCCCACCTGCACCGACAGGATGGCCAGCAGCACCAGCCCGGAGGGCGGGATGGCGTCGGAGGCGGCCCTCAGCAGCGCTCCCGGTCTGCGGGGCTCGGCGGGCCCAGGCAGGGCTTCGGCGGTCACGACACTCCTTGTGCCAGGCGCAAAATAGTTAATGGCACCTTACTTACCGGGGGCTCCCGTTTTCAGCGACGTCCGCGATGCGAGACGGGCTCAGGAAAGAGGACGGCCGCCATGGGACGGGCCACCGTGAACCGGAGAGGTCACGTCATTCCCAGCGGAAGGTTCGCGAGGTCAGGAAGAGCGACACCGCGGCCCACGCCGCGAGGACCGCCAGCGCGGCGAGAGGCGGTCCCGCCCCCTCGCTCAGGACCGCGCGGAGCCCTCCGCTCAGCGCGGAGATCGGCAGCGACTCCAGCACCGGCCGTACCGACTCGGGGAACCTGGTCAGCGGGAAGGCGATCCCGCCGCAGGCGAGCAGGACCAGGTAGACCAGGTTCGCCGCGGCGAGCGTGGCCTCGGCGCGCAGCGTGCCGGCCATCAGCAGGCCGAGCCCGCTGAACGCGGCGGTGCCCAGCACGACCAGCAGCAGCACCGCGAGCGGCGAGCCCGCCGGACGCCAGCCCAGGGCGAGCGCCACCCCGCAGATGACCGTGACCTGGATGACCTCCACGGCGATCACCGCGAGCGTCTTGGCCAGCATCAGCCCGGTCCGCGACAGCGGGGTCGCGCCCAGCCGCTTCAGCACGCCGTAGCGGCGTTCGAAGCCCGTCGCGATGGCCTGCCCGGTGAAGGCGGTGGACATCACGGCCAGCGCGAGCACTCCGGGGGCCATGAAGTCGATGCGGGAACCGCCGCCCACGTCGATGATCGGGGCGACCGAGAGGCCGACGAGCAGCAGCACCGGGATGATCATCGTGAGCAGCAGCTGCTCGCCGTTGCGGAGCATCGCCTGGATCTCCGCGCCCGTCTGGGCCGCCACCATCCGGCGCAGCGGCGCGGCTCCGGGGGCCGGGGTGAGGTCCAGGGTGGTCAAGCGGCTCTCCTGTGGTCTGGCTCGGGCCGCGCCCGGATCCATGCGTGGTGAGGGGGGTGCCGGGAGCGTCACCGGAGCTCGCGCCCGGTCAGCTCCAGGAAGACGTCTTCCAGGGTACGCCGCTCGATGCTGAGGTCGTCGGTGCTCACGCCCTCGGCGGCGCACCAGGTCGTCACGGTGGCCAGCAGGCCGGGCACGACCTGACCCTCGATGATGTAGTGCCCCGCCGGTGACTCCTTGGCCGAGCTGCCGACGGGCAGCGCGGCGAGCAACTCGTCCAGGCAGAGCCCGGGGCGGGCACGGAAGCGCAGTTGCCGCTCGGCGCCGGTGAGGGAGGAGGGGGTGCCCTCGGCGACCACCCGGCCGCGGTCGATGATCACGATCTGGTCGGAGAGCTTCTCCGCCTCGTCCATGTGGTGGGTGGTGAGCACCACCGAAACCCCGCTCGCGCGCAGCTCGCGTACCAGCTCCCAGCAGGCGTGCCTGGCCTGCGGGTCCAGGCCCGCGGTCGGCTCGTCGAGAAAGACCAGCTCGGGACGGCCGATGACCGCTCCGGCCAGCGACACGCGCTGCTGCTGGCCGCCGGAGAGCCTCCGGTACGGGGTGCGGGCGTGCTCGGTCAGCCCCAGCCGTTCCAGCAGCGCCGCGGGATCGAGCGGGTGGGCGTGGAAGCGGGCCATCAGCCGCAGCCACTGCCCACAGCGGGTCGCCGGGGGAACGCCGCCCGCCTGGAGCATCACCCCGACCCTGGCCCGCAGCTCCGGCGTGGACGGATCGAGTCCGAGCACCTTCACCCTGCCGCCGTCGGCCCGGCGGAATCCCTCGCAGATCTCCAGCGTGGAGGTCTTGCCGGCCCCGTTGGGGCCCAGCACGGCGGTGACCGCGCCTCGGGCGGCGTTGAAGGTCAGGCCGTCGATAGCGGTCGTTCCGCCGTATCTCTTGACCAGGTCGACGATCTCGACGGCTGGGGATTCCATGGCCACGAGTTTAGGGACCGCGGCCGCCGGTCATGTTCCCGGACCACGCGTCCGGGCCGCTCCATACCGGCCAGGAGTTCCGGCCCTGAGGCGCCGGGTGCTTCCAGAGGGCTTTTGCTGGTCAGTGCTTTGAGATTCTTTCTGGGAAATTTCCTAAATCCAGGAATTCGGATGACCTGTTGATGGTTGGGACGCTTCGGCCCCTGCGGGCCCGTCGTGGCCTGCGATCAAAAGGGGAGTACGGATATGACCGCCGTCGTCGGCGAGTCGGACGTGGTGCCGGGCACGCGGCGCAGACTGTTGCTGATCATCCTGGGTGCGCTCTCCGCGATCGGTCCCCTGTCGATCGACATGTATCTGCCGGCCTTCCCGGCCATCGCCGCCGACCTGGGCACCGGGCAGGCACAGGTGCAGCTCACCCTCACCGCCTGCCTCATCGGGGTCTCCGTCGGGCAGGTCGTCGCCGGCCCGCTCAGCGACGTGCGCGGCCGCCGGGGGCCGCTGCTGCTCGGCATCCTCGCCTACGCCGTCGCCTCGCTGCTGTGCGCCTTCTCGCCCTCGGTGTACGGGCTGGTCGGGTTGCGCCTGCTCCAGGGCATCGCGGGCGGCGCCGCGCTGGTGATCGTCCGCGCGGTCGTCCGGGACCTGTACGAGGGGGCGGCCATCGCCCGCATCTTCGCCACCCTCATGCTGGTGACCGGCCTCGCGCCGATCCTGGCCCCGCTCGCGGGCGCGCAGCTGCTCAACCACACCTCCTGGCGGGGCGTCTTCGTCGCGCTGAGCGTCGCCGGCCTGCTGCTGCTGGCCGCCGCGCTGTCCGGGGTGCACGAGACGCTTCCCGCGGACCAGCGTGAGGGCGGGGGGCTGCGGCACACCCTCGTCACCTTCCGGCACCTGTTCGGCGATCGGTCCTTCATGGCCCCCGCCCTGGCCGGAGGGCTGGGCTTCGCGGGCATGTTCGCCTACATCTCCGGATCGCCCTTCGTGCTCCAGGAGGTCTACGAGACCTCGGCGCAGACCTTCTCCCTGGTGTTCGGGCTGAACGCCCTGGGGCTGACCGTCACCGCGCAGATCGGCGGGCGCCTCGCGGGGCGCCGGATCGCCCCGGCCCGGCTGATCCTGATCGGACTGTTCACGAGCGTGGCCGGAGCCGTGACGCTGCTCGCCACGGCGCTGTTCCACCTGCCCCTGCCGGTGCTGGTCGCCGCGCTGTTCGTGATCATGTGTGGTGCGGGCTTCGTCATGCCCGGCAGCGCCGCGCTCGCCCTGGCCGGCCAGCCCCCGCAGATCGCCGGGAGTGCCGCCGCGCTGACGGGTGTGCTGCAGTTCGCGCTCGGCGCGCTCGCCGCACCGCTGGTGGGCCTGGGGGGCGAGGGCTCCGCGCTGCCGATGGCCGTCGTGCTGGCCGGTTTCACCCTCGTCTCGCTCCTGGCCTTCACCGGGCTGCGAGGAGGCACGCGGAATGTTTCCGCAGGTTAGGTAAGCCTTGCCTGCGTGACAAATCGCATTTGAGGCGGCTGAACATTGGTTTGTAACTCGGGAAGCAATTACGGCACACTGATGTTGTGAAATACGTGACCGGGATGCAGGGCACCGAGGGAGCCGCCATCGTGCGGCCCTCCGCCGTGTCCGCCGAGCGCAGCACGCGAGCGCGTGTCGCCCGGCTCATCCTGGAGCACGGGCCCGTCACCGCCGCCGCTCTCGGCGAGCGGCTGGGTCTCACCCCCGCAGCGGTCCGCAGGCACCTGGACGCACTGCTGGCCGAGGGAATGGCCGAGACGCGTACCGCCAGGCCACGAGGCCAGCGCGGGCGTGGCCGGCCTGCCAAGCTGTTCGCCATAACGGACGCCGGCCGGAGCGCCTTCGAGCACGCCTACGACGGTCTCGCCGGGAGCGCGCTGCGTTTCCTGGCCGAGCGCGTGGGCGAGGAGGCCGTCGCGGAGTTCGCCCGATCACAGGTGGCCGGCCTGGTCGCCCGCCTGCGGCCGGAGATGCGCGAGGTCCCCGCCGACCAGCGGGTGCGCGTCCTGGCCGAGGCGCTGTCGGCCGACGGCTACGCCGCCTCGGCGAGCAAGGCCAGCCTCGGCGGTGAACAGCTGTGTCAGCACCACTGCCCGGTGGCGCACGTGGCCGCGGAGTTCCCGCAGCTGTGCGAGGCCGAGACGGAGGCGTTCGCGCGCATCCTCGACACTCCCGTGCAGCGGCTCGCGACCATCGCCCACGGTGACGGCGTGTGCACCACGCATGTGAGTCCCCACCGGGATTCCGGGCCGGGCGCGAGGGAGCGCGCGGCGAACGCCCCGGCATCCACGCCGGTGCGATCACCAGCAACCCACGAAACGATCGACATATCGAGCAAGGAGACCGGAAGGTGACTGTCACCGACCGCCCGGAGCTGGAAGGCCTCGGGAATTACAAGTTCGGCTGGGCCGACTCGGACGCCGCGGGAGCGACGGCCCGGCGCGGCCTGTCCGAAGAGGTCGTCCGCAATATCTCCGCGCTGAAGAACGAGCCGGAGTGGATGCTGGACCTTCGCCTGAAGGGGCTGCGCCTGTTCGGTAAGAAGCCCATGCCGAACTGGGGCTCCGACCTCAGCGGGATCGACTTCGACAACATCAAGTACTTCGTGCGCTCGACCGAGAAGCAGGCCGCCTCATGGGAGGACCTGCCCGACGACATCAAGAGCACCTACGACAAGCTCGGCATCCCCGAGGCGGAGAAGCAGCGCCTGGTCGCCGGCGTCGCCGCCCAGTACGAGTCCGAGGTGGTCTACCACAAGATCCGTGAGGACCTTGAGGAGAAGGGTGTCATCTTCGTCGACACCGACACCGCCCTCAAGGAGCACGAGGAGATCTTCAAGGAGTACTTCGGGACCGTGATCCCCGTCGGCGACAACAAGTTCGCCGCGCTGAACACGGCGACCTGGAGCGGCGGCAGCTTCATCTACGTGCCGCCGAACGTCAACGTGGAGATCCCGCTCCAGGCCTACTTCCGGATCAACACCGAGAACATGGGCCAGTTCGAGCGGACCCTGATCATCGTGGACGAGAACTCCTACGTCCACTACGTCGAGGGCTGCACCGCGCCGATCTACTCCTCGGACTCGCTGCACAGCGCGGTCGTGGAGATCGTCGTGAAGAAGGGCGCGCGCTGCCGCTACACGACCATCCAGAACTGGTCGAACAACGTCTACAACCTGGTCACCAAGCGCGCCGTGGCGTACGAGGGCGCGACCATGGAGTGGATCGACGGCAACATCGGTTCCAAGGTCACCATGAAGTACCCGGCCGTCTACCTCATGGGCGAGCACGCCAAGGGCGAGACCCTCAGCGTCGCCTTCGCCGGTGAGGGCCAGCACCAGGACGCCGGTTCCAAGATGGTGCACCTCGCACCGAACACCAGCTCCTCGGTGATCTCCAAGTCCGTCGCCAGGGGCGGCGGCCGCACCTCCTACCGCGGTCTGGTCCAGATCGAGGAGGGCGCGTACGGCAGTGCCAGCACCGTCAAGTGCGACGCGCTGCTCGTCGACCAGATCAGCCGCTCCGACACCTACCCCTACGTGGACGTGCGCGAGGACGACGTCTCCATGGGGCACGAGGCCACCGTCTCCAAGGTCTCCGACGACCAGCTCTTCTACCTGATGAGCCGCGGCATGGGCGAGGACGAGGCCATGGCGATGATCGTCCGGGGCTTCGTCGAGCCGATCGCCCGCGAGCTCCCGATGGAGTACGCCCTGGAGCTGAACCGCCTGATCGAACTGCAGATGGAAGGAGCCGTCGGCTGATGGGTCTCGACACCGCCAAACCCCTGTCGACGCTCCACGAGAAGGCCTCGTACGACGTGGCGGACTTCGCGGTCCCGACCGGCCGGGAGGAGGAGTGGCGCTTCACCCCGCTCTCCCGGCTCAAGGGCCTGCACGAGGGCGTCGCGGCCTCCGCGAACGTGGTCGTGCACGTCGACGCCGCCCCCGAGGTCACCGTGGAGACCGTCGGCCGTGACGACGCGCGGCTCGGCCGGGCCTACGTGCCCGCCGACCGGGTCAGCGCCCAGGCCTACGCCTCCTTCGAGAAGGCCACCGTGATCACGGTGGCGCGCGAGGCCGTCGCCTCCACCCCGACGGTGGTCACCCTCACCGGGTCCGGCCGGGGCGCCGCCTACGGCCACACGGTCGTGAAGCTGGAGCCGATGGCCGAGGCCGTGGTCGTCCTCGACCATCAGGGCAGCGCGCTCTACGCCGACAACGTCGAGTTCGTCGTGGGCGAGGGCGCCACGCTCAAGGTCATCAGCCTGCAGGACTGGGCGGACGACGCCGTGCACGTCTCCCACCACCACGCCCTGCTCGCCAAGGACGCGACCTTCCGCAGCTTCGTGGTCACCCTCGGAGGCGACCTGGTCCGGCTCTCCCCCTCGGTCTCCTACTCCGGGCCCGGCGGCGACGCCGAGCTGAACGGCCTCTACTTCGTCGACGCCGGCCAGCACCTGGAGCACCGCCTGCTCGTCGACCACTCCCGGCCCGGCTGCCGGAGCAACGTCGACTACCGCGGGGCGCTGCAGGGCCAGGACGCCCACGCGGTCTGGATCGGTGACGTCATCATCCGGGTCGAGGCCGAGGGCACCGACACCTACGAGCTCAACCGCAACCTGCTGCTCACCGACGGCGCCCGCGCCGACTCGGTGCCCAACCTGGAGATCCTCACCGGAGAGGTCACCGGTGCCGGCCACGCCAGCACCTCCGGCCGCCTCGACGACGAGCACCTCTTCTACCTGCAGGCCCGCGGGATCCCCTACGAGGACGCGCGTCGCCTCGTGATCAGGGGCTTCTTCGCGCAGTTGGTGGAGAAGATCGAGGTCTCCGAGCTTCGCGAGCGGGTGCTCGCCCGGGTCGAGGCGGAGCTTGAGAAGTGACGTTCGAGAAGGTCTGCAAGCTCGCCGACATCCCCGACGAGGGCGTGATCGGCATTGAGGTGGGCGAGACCCCCGTCGCCCTGGTCCGCCGGGGCGATGAGGTCTACGCGCTGCACGACGTGTGCTCCCACGCGGAGGTGAAACTCAGCGAGGGTGAGGTCTACGACGGCACCCTGGAGTGCTGGCTGCACGGTTCGTGCTTCGACCTGCGGTCGGGCAAGCCCACCGGTCCGCCCGCCAGCAAGCCCGTCCCCGTCTACCGAGTCAAGATCGACGGCGATGACGTCCTCGTCTCGCTCTCGAAGGAGTCATAAAAGTGTCTGACACGAGCCGAGTTCCCTCGGGTTCCACCCTGGAGATCCGCGACCTGCACGTCAACGTCGCCGACAAGGAGATCCTGCGCGGCGTCAACCTGACCGTGCGGGCCGGCGAGACCCACGCCATCATGGGCCCCAACGGCTCGGGCAAGTCCACGCTCGCATACGCGATCGCCGGTCACCCCAAGTACACGGTCACCGGTGGCCAGGTCCTGCTCGACGGGGTCGACCTGCTGGAGCTGACCGTCGACGAGCGCGCCCGCGCCGGGCTGTTCCTCGCCATGCAGTACCCGGTCGAGGTCCCCGGCGTCAGCGTCTCCAACTTCCTGCGCACCGCGGTCACCTCCGTCCGCGGCGAGGCCCCCAAGCTCCGCCAGTTCGCCAAGGACCTCAAGTCCGGCATGGACGCCCTGTCCATCGACGCGGCCTTCGCCCAGCGCAACGTCAACGAGGGCTTCTCCGGCGGTGAGAAGAAGCGCCACGAGATCCTCCAGCTGGAGCTGCTCAAGCCGAAGATCGCGGTGCTCGACGAGACCGACTCCGGCCTCGACGTCGACGCGCTGCGCGTGGTCTCCGAGGGGATCAACCGCTTCCGCTCGAACGGCGAGACCGGTGTGCTGCTCATCACCCACTACACCCGCATCCTGCGTTATGTGAAGCCGGACTTCGTCCACGTCTTCTCCGCGGGGCGGATCGTGGAGCAGGGCGGCCCCGAGCTCGCCGAGCGGCTTGAGAACGAGGGTTACGAGGCCTACACAAAGGCGTCGGCCTGATGGTGGACACCGGCCTTGACGTGGAGAGGATCAGGAAGGACTTCCCGGTCCTCTCCCGAGAGCTTCCCGGCGGCAGGCCGCTGATCTATCTCGACTCGGGCAACTCCGCGCAGAAGCCGACCCAGGTGGTCGAGGCGATGCGCGAGCACATGGCGATGCACTACGCCAACGTCGGCCGTGCCATGCACGCGCTGGGCGCCGAGTCCACCGAGGCGTACGAGAACGCCAGGGACAAGGTCGCCGCCTTCGTCGGCGCGCCCGACCGCGACGAGATCGTCTTCACCAAGAACGCCTCCGAGGCGCTCAACCTGGTGGCGTACGCCTTCGGTAACCCCATCGGTGAGGACCCGCGCTTCCGGCTCGGCCCCGGAGACGAGATCGTCATCTCCGAGATGGAGCACCACTCCAACATCGTGCCGTGGCAGATGCTCGCGCAGCGCACGGGTGCGACGCTGCGCTGGTTCTCCGTCACCGACTCCGGCCGCCTGGACCTGTCGAACCTCGACGAGCTCGTCACCGAGCGCACGAAGATCGTCTCGATCGTGCACCAGTCGAACGTGCTGGGCACGGTCAACCCGGTCGCCCCGGTGCTCGCCAGGGTCCGCGAGGTCGGCGCGCTGATGATGCTCGACGCCTCGCAGTCGGTGCCTCACCAGCAGGTGGACGTGGCCGCGCTGGGTGTCGACTTCCTGGCCTTCACCGGCCACAAGGTCGTCGGCCCCTCGGGGATCGGCGTGCTGTGGGCCCGCGGTGAGTTGCTTTCGGCCATGCCCCCGTTCCTGGGCGGCGGCGAGATGATCGAGGCGGTCTGGATGGACCGCTCGACCTACGCGCCCGCGCCGCACAAGTTCGAGGCGGGTACGCCGCCGATCGTCGAGGCGGTCGGCCTCGGCGCCGCGGTCGACTACCTGTCCGAGATCGGGATGGACGCCGTCGTCCGGCACGAGCACGAGCTCACCGCCTACGCGCTCGGTGCGCTGGGAGAGGTCCCGGGCCTGAAGGTGATCGGCCCGCTGGACCTCGCCGACCGCGGCGGCACCGTCTCGTTCACGCTGGAGGGGATTCACCCGCACGACGTCGGGCAGATCCTGGATGACAACTTCGGCGTGGCGGTGCGCGTGGGGCACCACTGCGCCCGTCCGCTCCATCTGCGATTCGGGATTCCCGCGACCACGCGGGCGTCCTTCTACCTGTACAACACAACGGCCGAGATCGACGCTCTGGTCCGCGGCCTCCACCACGTGCGGAAGGTGTTCGCCTAGTCATGCCCGAGCAGTCGAGCCGGCGGGCGAGCGAACGGCGGGCGCCACACGCCCACGGCACGGCGTCCGGCGACGCGCGAGCGTACGGCGCAGCGAACGAGAAGGTGAGCACGACCCTATGATCGCCGAGTCCATGTACCAGGAGCTGATCCTGGAGCACTACAAACACCCGCAGGGGAGGGGTCTTCGCGACCCGTACGACGCCGAGGTCCACCATGTGAACCCGACGTGCGGCGACGAGATCACCATGCGGGTGAAACTGGGCGACGGCGGCAAGGTCGAGGACGTCTCCTACGACGGGCAGGGCTGCTCCATCAGCCAGGCCGCGGCCTCGGTGCTGCACGAGCTGGCCACCGGCTCGACCGTCGACGACTCGCTCGGCGTCGTGGAGGAGTTCACCCGGCTCATGCAGGGCAGAGGAAAGATCGAGGCGGACGAGGACCTGCTGGGCGATGCCGTGGCCTTCGCCGGGGTCGCGAAGTTCCCCGCCCGGGTGAAGTGCGCGCTACTGGCCTGGATGGCCTACAAGGACGCGGTCGTGAGGAGCACGAAATGAGCAAGGCTGTTGAGACGCCGACCACGGCGTACGACGGGGACACCACCCATGACGAGGTCATGGAGGCCCTCAAGGATGTCGTGGACCCCGAACTCGGCATCAACGTCGTCGACCTGGGCCTGATCTACGGGCTCCACCTCGACCCCGCGGAGGGGGGCGAGGGGGACGCCCTGCCGGTCGCCACCATCGACATGACGCTGACCAGCGCGGCCTGCCCGCTGACCGACGTCATCGAGGACCAGGCGCACTCGGCCCTGGACGGCATGGTCTCCGACGTGAAGATCAACTGGGTCTGGCTCCCGCCGTGGGGCCCGGACAAGATCACCGATGAGGGCCGCGAGCAGCTCCGGATGCTCGGCTTCAACGTCTGAGACGCGGTCACCGGTACGGCTCGCACCCCCCGGGTTCGGGCCGTACCCAATTGTGTGAGAGGATCACGGAGGCCGGGAAGAAAAGCCCGGCCGGGAGTGTTGGCTCCAATCGACGGACAAGCGACCGGCTCACGCCGGACGCCCCGACCGAACTCGGCACTGCGAACGCCGGGTATGCTTGATCGTGGTTTGACTGCGTGCGGGTAAGCTAGACCCGCCCCGTGCGGTGCGCCTCGACTTGCACCGCACCACCGCCCCCATGTGGGTGTTGATCAAGCGCGGCCTCAGGCCGCGCGTTCCAGGCTCGTCCTTTCGCAGAAGTGACGTGCCCCGTTCTTCTATCGAAAGGCACGAGTCTTCGTGACCATGCTTGACGCTGTTCTGCCCGAAATCACCGAAATCACCGAAATCTCCCAGGCCCCCGCAGGCACGTCCGAGTTCACCCTTCTCGGTCTGCCGAAGCCGCTGGTGACCGGTCTCTCCCGTGCGGGCATCGACAGTCCCTTCCCCATCCAGCGGGCCACGATCCCCGACATCCTCGCCGGCCACGACGTCCTGGGCCGCGGCCAGACCGGCTCGGGCAAGACGCTCGCCTTCGGCCTGCCCATGATGACCCGCATCGCCGGGGCCAAGGCGCGTCCCGGCCACCCGCTGGCCGTCGTGCTGGTGCCGACCCGCGAGCTCGCCATGCAGGTGACCGACGCGCTGGAGCCCCTCGGCCGCGGCCTGTCGCTGCGGATGAAGACCGTCGTCGGCGGCATGTCCATGGGCCGCCAGATCGAGGCGCTGCGCCGCGGTGTCGAGGTCGTCGTGGCCACCCCCGGCCGCTTGACCGACCTCATGCAGCAGGGCGAGTGCATGCTGGACGAGGTCCAGGTGACGATCCTCGACGAGGCCGACCACATGTGCGACCTCGGCTTCTTCCCGGTCGTCAGCGCGATCCTGCAGCAGACCCCGGCCGACAGCCAGCGCCTGCTCTTCTCCGCGACCCTCGACGGTGACGTGGACAAGCTCGTCCGCCGCTTCCTCACCAACCCGGTGACCCACTCCATGGCCCCGGCCGCCTCCTCGGTCGACACCATGGAGCACCACCTGCTGGAGGTGCACCGCGACGACAAGTTCCCGGTGACCGCCGAGATCGCCAACCGTGAGGGCCGGACGATCATCTTCGTGCGCACCCAGCACGGCGTGGACCGGCTGTGCAAGCAGCTCGCCCAGGTCGGCATCAAGGCCGGCGGCCTGCACGGCGGCAAGCGCCAGAACCAGCGCACCCGCATCCTGGCCGAGTTCAAGGAAGGCACGATCAACGTCCTGGTCTGCACGGACGTCGCGGCCCGCGGCATCCACGTCGACAACATCAGCCTCGTGCTGCACGTCGACCCGCCCCAGGACCACAAGAGCTACCTGCACCGCGGCGGCCGCACCGCCCGCGCCGGGGAGAAGGGCACCGTCATGACGCTGGTGCTCCCCAACGAGCGCCGCTCCACCGACGCGATGACCCGCCGCGCGGGCATCAAGCCGTTCCGCGCCAGGGTCACCCCGGGCCACCCGCGCCTGGAGGAGGTCGCCGGTGCGCGTACCCCCAGCGGCGAGCCGATCCCGGTCTGGGAGCCCTCGGCTCCGGCCAGCAGGCAGCGCCAGGGGCGCGGCGGCTTCGGCGGCAACGGTGGCGGGCGTGGCCCGCGTCGTTTCCGCTCCGAGCGTCCCGCCCACGGTGAGGGCCAGCAGCCCCGTGAGCGTTCCTTCGGTGACGACTCCCGTGGCGGCGGCCAGTACCGTTCCGAGCGCCCGGCCGGCGGTGGTTACCGCTCCGAGCGTCCCGCGGGCGGTGGCTACCGCGCCGACCGCGGTGAGCGCCCGGCCGGTGGCGGCTTCCGCTCCGAGCGTCCCGCGGGCGGTGGCTACCGCGGCGGCGAGCGGCGCGAGCCGTTCCGCGCCGACCGTCCGGCCTCGGCCGGTGGTGGTTACCGCTCCGAGCGTCCCGCGGGCGAGCGCGAGCCCTTCCGCGGTGACCGTCAGGGCGGCGGTTTCCGCGGTGGCGAGTTCCGCGCCGACGGCCGCGGCTCCGCCCCGCGCGGCGGCAGCCGCTACGGCCGCTGATCATCTCGTAGCACCCTGAAGGGCCGGTACGGCATTCGCCGTGCCGGCCCTTCGTCTGGAGCGGCCCGACCCGCCGGGACCGCCGCCGCTCCGCGTTCCGGCCCGGCCCCCGGAAGGGCCGCCGTCACCGGACCCGCCCGGGCGGGGGAGCGGTGCTGCCCCTGGGGGTGAGGCGGGCGGCCTCGTCCTGGTAGGGGCCGGGGCTCTCGCCGGAGACGAGGGCGAGGAGATGGCGGGCGGCGTGGGCGCCGTAGGCGGAGATGTCGCGGCTCAGGGCGGTGAGCGGGGGGCGGACGACCCGGGAGAGGGGTGAGTCGTCCCAGGCGACGATGGACAGGTCGCGGGGCACGTCCAGGCACAGGTCCTGGGCGGCGGACAGCCCGGCGACGGCCATGATGTCGTTGTCGTAGACGATCGCGGTGGGCCGGGAGGGCGAGCTCAGCAGGCGCCGGGTGGCGCGGGCGCCCTCCTCACCGGTGTAGTCGGTGTGCACGGTCACGTGCTCGGCGACGCGGTCGCAGGCCTCGGCGAAGGCGTGGTCGCGCAGCGCGGTGTGGGCCAGGCGCGGCAGCCCGGCGACCCTGGCGATCCTGCGGTGGCCGAGCGCGACGAGATACTCCACGGTCTCGTGGACGGCACCGCCGTCGTCGGACCAGATGGGCAGCAGCGACCCGGCCTCCGACGGATGGCCGATCACCACGGCCGGCAGGCCGAGTGACTCGAACTCGGGGATGCGGGGGTCGCCCACGTGCAGGTCGACCAGGATGGCGCCGTCGACGCGGCCCTCACCCCACCAGCGGCGGTAGACCGCGACCTCCTGCCCGTGGTCGGAGACCACCTGCAACATGAGCGCGTACGAGCGGGCCGAGAGCTCGCCCTCGATGCCGCTGATGAGCTCCATGAAGAACGGTTCCACGCCGAGCGTGCGCGCCGGGCGGCACATGGCCAGGCCGACGGTGTGGGACCGCGCGCCGTTCAGGGCGCGGGCCGCGCTGTTGGGGCGCCAGCCGATCTCCTCGGCGATCGCCAGGATCCTGGCCCGGGTGCTCTCCGACACGCCGGGCTGCCCGTTGAGCGCGTACGAGACGGCTCCCTTGGACACCCCGGCCCGTCTGGCGACGTCCGCGATCGTCGGTCGTTTCATGATCTCCTCCGCGATTTCAGCTGAACCGGTCCAGTCGCCTATTGACAGTGCCGACACGTGGACTTTACGGTCACGATACTTATCCGGCTCAGCAAACGCATGCGGTCGCGTTTAGTTGTTTGGGAGCGCTCCCATGTTGGAGAGGGGAACATAGATGCGGATTCGACGAAGGTTCGCGATCCTCGGGGTGGCGGCCTGCATGGTCGCGGCCGGGTGCACGGGAGGGTCGACGACGCCGTCAGCTCCGAGCGAGGCGCCGCAGGGGTCGGGCGCCGCGGCCCCCTCGGCGGGGGCGGGGGCGGCGAACGCCGCGTTCCCCCGCAACGAGACCCTGTACACCAGCGGCACCCAGTGGGGCCCGCCGGCCAACTGGAATCCGCTGCGGACCTGGGACTCGGCCACCGGCACCAAGGGGCTCGTCTACGAGACGCTCTTCCTGTACGACCCCCAGACCGACAAGTTCACGCCCTGGCTGGCCGAGAGCGGCACCTGGACGGACGACAAGACCTACGACCTCAAGCTCAGGCAGGGGGTCACCTGGGCCGACGGCAAGCCCTTCACCGCCGACGACGTGGTCTTCACCGTCGAGCTCGGCAAGATGAAGACCATCCCCTACGCCAACCTGTGGGACTGGCTGGAGAAGGTCGAGGCGGTCGACCCGGGCACCGTCAGGTTCACCTTCTCCAAGGCCAACTACCAGCAGTGGGCCAACTGGGTCTACAGCAACGCGATCGTCCCCAAGCACATCTGGGAAGGTCTCTCCGAGGACGAGGTGCTGAACGGCGTCAACGAGAAGCCGGTCGGCACCGGGCCGTACGCCTACCACAGCCACGACCAGGACCGCATGGCCTGGGTCAAGCGCGACGGCTGGTGGGCCACCGCGGCGCTGGGCAAGGAGGTCAAGCCCAAGTACGTCGTCGACATCGTCAACTCCAGCAATGAGGTGGCGATGGGCCTGCTGCTGCAGAAGGGCCTGGACCTCAGCAACAACTTCCTGCCCGGCGTGGCCAACCTGGTCCAGGGCAACTTCGGTATCAAGACCTACTATCCAGAGCCGCCGTACATGCTCTCGGCCAACACGGCCTTCCTGGTGCCCAACACCGCGAAGAAGCCGCTGGACGACCCCGCCTTCCGCAAGGCGATCGCCAACTCCATCGACACCAAGAAGATCGTCGAGGGTGTCTACGGCAACCTGGTCAAGGCGGCCGGCCCCACCGGGCTGCTGCCCCAGTGGGACAAGTACGTCGACCAGGCCGTGGTGAGCGAGAAGGGCTTCTCCTTCGACACCAAGAAGGCGAAGAAGCTGCTGGCCGACGCCGGATACAAGGACGGCGACGGCGACGGGTTCGTGGAGAACAAGGACGGCTCCAAGGCCTCGCTGAAGATCATCGTTCCGGCCGGCTGGACCGACTGGATGGAGGCGAGCCGGGTCATCGCCGAGGGCGCCAAGGCGGCCGGGATCGACCTCACCCCCGAGTTCCCCGACTACAACGCGCTGGTCGACCAGCGCGGGTCCGGCAAGTTCGACCTGCTGCTCAACAACGAGCGGCAGCTGTCCAACACCCCCTGGATGTACTACGACTACATGTTCCGGCTGCCGATCAACAAGCAGCAGAACACCGTCAACTTCGGCCGCTACGAGAACAAGAAGGTCTGGGACCTGGTTCAGGATCTCGACGGCAAGAAGGCCGACGACGTCGAGGGCATGAAGCAGGTCGCCTCGGAGATCCAGAAGATCCAGCTCGACGATCTGCCGGTGATCCCGCTCTGGTACAACGGCCTGTGGGCACAGACCAGCAACGCGGTCTGGACCAACTGGCCCTCCTCCGACCCCGCGACGCCCAAGAGCCCGCCGACCATGTGGCGTAACTGGCTGGAGCTGGGCGGGGTGCTGACCCTGACCGAGCTGAAGCCCGCCGGCGGCTGATCCCCCGCGACTCTCGCCCCCTCCCCGCGCGCGGCGCGGGGAGGGGCTCATCTCGCCGATTCGGGAGGATCGCGTGCGACGCTATTTCGGCCGGAAGCTGCTCGTGTACGGGCTCACCTTCCTCGTGGCCGTCACGATCAACTGGATGATCCCGCGCTTCATGCCGGGAGACCCGGTCCAGAGCATGCTGGCCAGGGCCAACGTGTCACAGCCCGCCGCCGTTGAGGCGATGCGCGCCCACTACACGAGCCTGTTCGGGCTCGACCTGCCGCTCTGGGAGCAGTACGGCAACTTCTGGGCCGCGCTGTTCCGGGGTGATCTGGGGACCAGCATCTGGCTGTTCCCCACCCCGGTGACCGACATCATCATCCGGGCGGTGCCGTACACGCTGGCACTGCTCATCCCGTCCATCCTGCTCAGCTGGTGGGCGGGCAACAGGTTCGGCGCCTTCGCCGCCAGGCGCAAGTGGCTGGACAACACCGCGCTGCCGATCGGGTACGTGCTCACCGCGACGCCCTACATGTGGCTGGCGATCCTGCTGGCCTGGGGGCTGGGCATCGTGGCGGGGATCTTCCCCGTCTCCGGCGGCTACAGCTTCGCCATGCGGCCCAACTGGTCGTGGGAGTTCGTCGGCAACCTGGCGCTGCACTGGTTCCTGCCGTTCGTCTCGCTCTTCCTCGTCGCGTTCGGGGGCTGGGCGATCGGCATGCGCAACATGATCATCTATGAGCTGGAGGCCGACTACTCCACCTACCTGTCCTCGCTGGGGGCCTCGCGGCGGCTCATCCGGCGCTACGCCTTCAGGAACGCGGTACTGCCGCAGATCACCGGCCTGGCCCTGCAACTCGGCGTGCTCGTGGCCGGAGCCCTGGTCACCGAGATCGTCTTCTCCTATCCGGGGCTCGGCCACCTGATCCTCCAGGCGATCCAGAACCAGGACTTCTTCCTGCTGCAGGGGACCTTCCTGTTCATCGTGGTGGGCGTGCTGGTCGCCAACTTCAT
Organism: Streptosporangium sp. NPDC002607; assembly: GCF_053592655.1. Taxonomy (NCBI): domain Bacteria; kingdom Bacillati; phylum Actinomycetota; class Actinomycetes; order Streptosporangiales; family Streptosporangiaceae; genus Streptosporangium; species Streptosporangium sp. NPDC002607. Next base: position 184,769 of record NZ_JBSFWD010000005.1, on the reverse strand, counting down.
CATCGACATCGTCTACGTCCTGGTCGACCCGCGTACCAGGACCGGGATAGGAGGGGAGGCGGCATGACGGCCGTGCCCACCAGGCGCAACGAGGGTCTGTACTTCGCGCTGCGCAACGGGAAGCTGCTGGCCGGACTGGTCGTGCTGGTCCCGCTGCTCGTCCTGGCCGCCGCCGCCCCGCTGATCGCGGGGGGCGACCCGAACGCCTACGTCGCCACCCCGGCCTCGCCGCCCTCGGCCGAGCGCTGGTTCGGCACCACCATGTTCGGCCAGGACATCTTCGCCCAGTTCGTCTACGGCCTGCGCGTCACCTTCATCGTGGGGCTGCTCGGCGGCGGGCTGGCCGCGATCATCGGGATGGCGATCGGCTTCACCGCCGGATACCGGGGCGGCCTGGTCGACGAGGTGCTGAACATGCTCACCAACATCGTCCTGGTCCTGCCCGCGCTGGCGGTGCTGCTGATCGTCAACGCCTACCTCGGGGTCCGCAGCGTCGGCGTGCAGGCGCTCTTCATCGGGCTCACCTCCTGGCCGTGGGCGGCCAGGGCCATCAGGGCCCAGACGTTCTCGCTGCGCTCGCGCGACTTCGTGGACCTGGCCAAGCTCAGCGGCGTGCGCACCTGGAAGATCATCGCCAGGGAGATCGCGCCCAACATGAGCTCGTACCTCTTCATGACCTTCATCCTGCTGTTCGGCGGGTCCATCCTGATCGCCGCCTCGCTGGACTTCATCGGGCTCGGCCCCAGCGAGGGTGTCTCGCTCGGCCTGATGCTCAACAACGCGGCCCGCTGGAGCGCCCTGCACCTGGGCATGTGGTGGTGGTTCATCCCGCCGGGAGCTGGGATCACCGCCATCGTCGGCGCCCTGTACGTGATGAACGTCGGCCTGGACGAGGTCTTCAACCCGAAACTGCGGGAGCTGTAGATGACTCTGCGTGTGGACGACCTCAGGGTCCACTACAGGACTCTGCGCGGCGAGGTGAAGGCGCTGGACGGCGTCAGCTTCGGCGTCGGCGACGGCGAGATCCTCGGCCTGGCCGGCGAGTCCGGCTGCGGCAAGACCACCCTCGGCAAGAGCCTGATCAGGATGGACGGCCGGATGCGGCTGGCCGGGGGCACCGTCTCGCTGGACGGCGAGGAACTGCCCATCGGCGACGACCGGCGGATGAACCCCTTCCGCTTCAAGCGGGTGTCGCTCATCCCGCAGTACTCCATGAGCGCGATGAACCCCACCCGCAGGATCGGCAGGATGATCACCGAGCTGCTCGCCTCCCGGGGCGAGAGCGTGGACACAGCCGAGCTGGAGCGCCGGCTGGACCTGGTGGAGCTGCCCAGGGACATCCTGGGGCGCTACCCGATCGAGCTGTCCGGCGGGATGAAGCAGCGGATGGTGATGGTCATCTCCACGCTGCTCGACCCCTCCCTGCTCATCGCCGACGAGATCACCTCCGCGCTGGACGTGTCGACCCAGAAGGCCGTGGCCAGGACCCTCGTGGAGTTTCGGGACCGGGGCTTCGTGCGCAGCATGATCTTCGTCACCCACGACATCTCGCTGACCTACCAGATCGCCGACACGATCATGGTCATGTACGCGGGGAAGCTGGCCGAGAAGGCCCCCGCGAGCGTGATCGTCAGCGAGCCGCGCCACCCGTACACCCGGATGCTGATCTCCTCGCTGCCCGAGGTCGGGGTCCGCCACGCGGAGCGCAGGCTCTCCGGCATCCCCGGGCGGCCGCCCTCGCTGCTCGATCCGCCGCAGGGCTGCCGGTTCAGGGGCCGCTGCCCGCTGGCCTTCGACAGGTGCGCCGAGGACCCCCCGCCCATCGAGGTCGCCCCCGGCCACCACGTCGCTTGTTGGAAGGCGTAATGCTGAGTCTCGAAGGGGTCACCAAGACCTACCGGGTGGGTGCCTTCGGCACCGCGACCCTCACCGCCGTCGACGACGTGAGCCTCGACCTCGCGCCGGGGGAGGTGGTCTCCCTCATCGGCGAGAGCGGCAGCGGCAAGACGACCCTCGGCAAGACGGTCCTCGGGCTGCTCACCCCGACGCGGGGCAGGATCACCCTCGACGGAGCCCTCGCGCGGCCGGGAAAGGCGTACTACCGGCACGTGCAGGGCGTCTTCCAGGACCCGTTCAGCTGCTACAACCCGGTCTTCAAGGCCGACCGGGTAGTCAAGATGATCAAGGACGAGTACTTTCCCGGCGTCGCGGCCTCCGAGTGGGAGGGCAGGATCGAGAAGTCGCTCAAGGACGTCGGCCTCGACCCCGGGCAGGTCCTGGGCCGGTATCCGCACCAGCTCAGCGGTGGCCAGCTGCAGCGCCTGCTGATCGCCAGGGCGCTGCTGCTCGACCTCAGGTACCTCGTCGCCGACGAGATCACCAGCATGCTCGACGCCTCCACCAGGATCGACGTCCTCAACCTGCTCGCCGACCTGAAGTCGCGCGGCCTCGGGGTGCTGTTCGTCACCCACGACCTGTCGCTGGGCAACTACATCAGCGAGCGGGCCGTGGTCCTGTACCGGGGGCAGGTGGTGGAGTCCGGTCCCACCGCCGCGGTGTTCGGCAACCCCCTCCACCCGTACACGATCAAGCTGCTGTCGTCGGTGCCGAGGCTCACCGCCCGGTGGGACGGCGGCGATCCCGCCGTCCCCGCCGAGGACGTCTCGGCAGGGCCCTCCACGCTGGTGGAGGAGGAACCGGGGCACCTCGTCCGGCGGGGCGACACCACACTGACAAGGAGCGTGAGTTGACGACGGTTAGGGCACTGCACGAAGGCTGGACCCTGCGCCAGGTGGGTGGCGGGATCTCCTGCGTCCCCGCCACGGTGCCGGGGTGCGTGCACACCGATCTGCTGGCCGCCGGGCTCATCGAGGACCCGTACCTGGACGACAACGAGAACCGGCTGACCTGGATAGGCCGCTCGGACTGGGACTACGAGACGGTCTTCACCTGGAGCGCCGACTCCCACGACCGCGCCGACCTGGTCTGCGAGGGCCTGGACACCATCGCCACGGTCGAGCTCAACGGTGTGCGGGTCGCGGCCACGGCCAACCAGCACCGCTCCTACCGCTTCGCGGTGCGGGAGCTGCTGTGCGAGGGCGAGAACACGCTGCGGATCCGGTTCGCCTCCCCGCAGGCCTATGCCGAGGCGCGCCGGGCCGAGCTGGGCGATCGGCCCGGCGCCTATGCGGCGCCCTACCAGTTCATCCGCAAGATGGCCTGCAACTTCGGCTGGGACTGGGGTCCGGCCGTGGTCACCTCCGGCATCTGGCGGCCGATCGGGCTGCACTCCTGGAGCGGGGCCAGACTGGCGTCGGTGCGGCCGCTGGTGAGCGGGGACGGCCGCGTCGAGGTGCACGTCACGCTCGAGCGCGCCACAAACGTCCCGGTGACCGTGACGGCCTCGGTCGCGGGCGTCGAGCGCGAGGTGCGGCTGGCCGCCGGCGAGTGCGAGGCGGTCCTGGAGCTGCGAGTGGACAGCCCCCGGCTGTGGTGGCCGCGCGGCTACGGCGCACAGGACCGCTACGAGCTGGTCGTACGCCTCGGCGAGGAGACCTGGACGGGCCGGATCGGTTTTCGCGACGTGCGCCTGGACCGCACCGGCGAGGGGTTCACCGTCGTCGTCAACGACGTGCCGGTCTTCGTGCGCGGCGTCAACTGGATCCCCGACGACTGCTTCCCGGCCAGGGTCACCCGCGAGCGGCTGGCCGAGCGCTTCGGCCAGGCAGTCGGGGCGGGCGTCAACCTGCTGCGGGTCTGGGGCGGCGGCCTGTACGAAAGCGAGGACTTCTACGACCTGGCCGACGAGCTGGGCCTGCTCATCTGGCAGGACTTCCCGTTCGCCTGCGCCGCCTACCCCGAGGACGAGCCGTTGGCGAGCGAGGTGGAGGCCGAGGCGCGCCAGAACATCACCCGGCTGTCCTGGCGCCCCTCGCTGGTGCTGTGGTGCGGCAACAACGAGAACATCGAGGGCCAGGCCGACTGGGGCTGGCGCGAGGAGCTGGGGGAGAAAAGCTGGGGGGCGGGCTTCTACTACGACCTGCTGCCCTCGCTGCTGGCCGAACTCGACCCCACCCGCCCCTACTGGCCGGGCAGCCCGTACTCCGGTGACCCCGACCTGCCGCCCAACGACCCCGCGCGCGGTACCGTCCACATCTGGGACGTGTGGAACCGCGAGGACTACACCCGCTACGGCGACTATCGCCCCCGCTTCGTGGCCGAGTTCGGCTTCCAGGGACCGCCCGCCCACGCCACGCTGCGCGGGGCGGTCAGCGACGACCCGCTCACCCCCGCCTCGCCCGGCGTGCTGCACCACCAAAAGGCGCACGAGGGCAACGCCAAGCTGCTGCGCGGCCTCGGTGACCACCTGCCCCGGCCGCAGACCTTCGACGACTGGCACTACCTGACCCAGCTCAACCAGGCCAGGGCGGTGGCTTTTGGCATCGAGCGCTTCCGGGCGCTGGCGCCGCACTGCGCGGGCACGATCGTCTGGCAGCTCAACGACTGCTGGCCGGTCACCTCCTGGTCGGCCGTCGACGGCGCCGGGCGGCGCAAGCCCCTGTGGTACGCGCTGCGCCGTGTCTACGCCGACCGCCTGCTCACCGTCTGCGACGGCGTCGTGGCCGTGGTCAACGACGGCCCGCAGCCGTGGTCGGGTGAGCTGGAGTTGTCGCGGCTCGGCCTGGGCGGGGAGGTGTTGGCCACCGAGAGGGTCGCGGTCGAGGTGGCGGCGCGCTCGGTGGCCAGGGTCGGGCTGCCGGACTCGGTGGCCGTCCCCGGGGACCCGTGTGCCGAGCTGCTCTCGGTACGGCTGGGCGAGCACCGCGTGCTCCGCTTCTTCGTCGAGGACCCGCGGGTCGCCTTCCCGGTGGCCGCCTATGACACCGAGGTCGTGCCCGCGGCCGGCGGCCTGGATGTCACCGTCACCGCCCGTACCCTCCTGCGCGAGCTGGCCCTGTTCCCCGACCGCCTCGATCCGGCGTCCTGGGTGGACGACATGCTGCTGACCCTGCTTCCCGGTGAGAGCGTCACCCTGCACGTGACGGGCTCGCCCGATCCGGCCGCTCTCGTCACCCGCCCGGTGCTCCGCTGCGTCAACGACCGAACGTCCCCTGGGCCGCCCCCATGGGCGGCCCGGGCACGGGACGGTCAAATGGAGTGGTGACCTCCGGAGATCACCCGGCGGCTCGCGTCCGGCGAGGGTGGACCCGCACACGCCGGGGTCGGTGAGCCCGTTAGGCTTGACGCGCACATCCGACGACGCCGAGAGAGATCATGAAGACCTTCGAAGAGCTGTACGCCGAGCTGTCCGACAAGGCGCGCACCCGGCCCGCGGGCTCGGGCACCGTGGCCGCGCTGGACGCCGGAGTCCATGCCATCGGCAAGAAGGTCGTGGAGGAGGCCGCCGAGAGCTGGATGGCGGCCGAGCACGAGTCGAAGGAGCGGGCGGCCGAGGAGATCTCCCAGCTCCTCTACCACGTGCAGGTCCTCATGATCGCCAGGGGGATCGGACTGGACGAGGTCTACAAGCATCTGTGAGCCGGTGCGCCCGGCTCCCGGTCTCGTAGGCAGATCCCGTCCACACGTAAGGAACCCAGCCATGCTCCGTCTCGCCGTACCCAACAAGGGCGCCCTCACCGAGGCCGCCCAGACGATACTCAAGGAAGCCGGATACCGCGCCCGCAAGGACAGCAAGGAGCTCGTGGTCGTCGACCCGGAGAACTCCTGCGAGCTGTTCTTCCTGCGGCCCAAGGACATCGCCGTCTACGTCGGCGAGGGCACCCTGGACGCCGGGATCACCGGCCGCGACATGCTGCACGACTCCGGGGCGCAGGTCGAGGAGATCATCCCGCTCGGCTTCGGCCGCTCCACCTTCCGCTTCGCCGCGAATCCGGGGGACTTCGCCTCCGTCGCCGACCTCAAGGGCAAGCGCGTCGCCACCTCCTACGCGGGCCTGCTGGAGTCCTACCTGGCCGAACAGGGCGTCGACGCCCGGGTGATCAAGCTGGACGGCGCCGTCGAGACCGCCATCCGGCTGGGCGTGGCCGACGCCGTGGCCGACGTGGTGGAGACCGGCACCACGCTGCGCAACATCGGCCTGGAGGTGTTCGGCGAGCCGATCGCCCGCTCCGAGGGCGTGCTGATCAAGCGGACCGGCGCCGTGGAGGCCCCGGGCCTGCAGCAGCTCGTCCGCCGCCTGCAGGGCGTGCTGATGGCACGTGACTACGTGATGATGGACTACGACATCCGCGCCGAGCGGATCGAGGAGGCCATCGCCCTCACCCCCGGCATGGAGGGCCCCACGGTCTCTCCGCTGCACCGGGAGGGCTGGGTCGCGGTCCGGGCCATGGTCCCGCGCAAGGGGCACCAGCAGGTCATGGACCAGCTCTGGGAGATCGGCGCCAAGGCCATCCTGGTGACCGCCATCTTCGCCTGCCGGATCTGATCCGCCGTCCGCGCCCCTCCGCGCCACCGGTCCGGCCCGCGGCGGTGTCCGCAGATCTGACAAATGTCATCTCCAAACCCGGAGAAGCGGCACTGAGGATTCCCGCCGGGCGCTCCTAGCGTTGGGGCATGGACGCCATCGCCCTCACAGACGTGAGCAAGAGCTACGGCAACGTGCTCGCCGTCGACGGCCTGAACCTCGCCGTCGAGGCGGGCCGGACCGTCGCCCTGCTCGGCCCCAACGGGGCCGGCAAGTCAACCTCGATCAACATGATGCTCGGCCTGATCCGCCCGAGCGGGGGCCGTGTCGAGATCCTGGGAGGCTCCCCCGAGGCGGCCGTCGCCCGGGGCGAGATCGGGGCCATGCTGCAGAGCGGTGAGCTCATCGGTGAGCTCACGGTCAGGGAACTGGTCGACTTCGTCCGGCGGCTCTACCCGGAGCCACTCGGTCTCGACGAGATCCTGCGGGTGGCCGACCTCACGGAACTGGCGCGGCGGCGCGCCGACAAGCTGTCCGGCGGGCAGGCGCAGCGGGTCAGGTTCGCCCTGGCCATCGCGGGCGCGCCCAAACTGCTGGTGCTGGACGAGCCCACCGCGGCCATGGACGTGGAGTCGCGGCTGCGGTTCTGGAAGAGCATGCGCGACTACGCCGCCGAGGGCCGGACGGTCCTGTTCGCCACCCACTACCTGGAGGAGGCCGACGAGAACTCCGACCGGGTCATCGTGATCACCCGGGGCCGGGTCGTGGCCGACGGCACCGCCGCCCAGATCAAGTCGGGGATCGGCGACCATGTCGTCCGCTTCACCCTGGGCGGGCAGCCGGTCGCGGGGCTGGACGGCCTGCCGGGCGTCTCCGCCGCGGAGATCTCCCAGGGCGTCGCCACGCTGCGCACCGCCGACCCCGACGCCACCGTGGCGGCCCTGTACCGGGGCACCTCGCTGGAGATCCGCGACCTCAGGATCATCGGCGCCGACCTCGAAGACGCCTTCCTCGCCCTCACCCGGGAGTCCTGATGCCGAACTACGTCAAAATCGAGGTCCTGAGGATGCTGCGCAACAAGCGCTACATCATCTTCGTGGTGGGCTTCCCCGTGGTGTTCTACCTGATCTTCTCCGGCATCTGGGGCGCCCAGACGGATTCCGGCGGGGTACGGGCCGCCGTCGTCCTCATGGTCTCCATGGCCGCGTACGGGGCGATCGCGGCCTGTCTGATGAGCACCGCCGTGCCGTGGGCGCAGGAGCGGCAGTCCGGCTGGCTCCGTCAACTCCAGGTCACCCCGCTGCCCGGCTGGGCGATCATCGTCACCAAGCTGATCGCCTCGCTGCTGCTGGTGCTGCCGTCCATGGTGCTGGTCTGCCTGGCCGCGGTCCTCACCCAGGGCGTCCGGCTGCCGGTGGGGGAGTGGCTCGCGCTGATCCCGGCCCTGTGGATCGGCGCCGTGCCGTTCGCCGCGCTCGGCCTGCTCCTCGGTTCGCTGCTGCCCGCGGACGCCGCGCAGTCGGCCGCGATGATCAGCACATTCGGGCTGGCGATCCTGGGCGGGCTGTGGTTCCCTGTGGAGATCATGCCCGAGGCCATGAAGAGCGTCGTGCACGCGATGCCCTCCTTCTCCTACGCCGACATCGGCCAGCACCTCGTCGCCGACGGCGCGGTGCCGACGTCCGCCGTGGTGATCGTCGTGGCCTGGGCCGCGCTGCTCGGCACCGCCGCGGTGTTCGCCTACCGCAGGGCACTCGCGCGCGCATGATGCGCGTCTCCGCGCTCACCTTCGGCGGGACGGGCGAGCGCCCGTCCCGCCTCCGGCGTCTGTCGGGGATCTCCATCGGCCTGGTCTACCTGTGCTTCCCGGTCCTGGAGATCGTCACCGGCGAGGTGTCCGGGGACAGGGCCGTCTGGGGAGGCGCCGGCCTGGCCGCCTTCGTCGCCCTCTACATCGCCACGGTGCTGAGCCCGAGGAACTTCGGCGACCCGACCCGCCTGACGTACTGGCTGCTGGGGATGACCACGCTCCTGGGGGTCGGCCTGGCGGCGGCCTTCGGCGGCGGCTGGCTGACCCTGCCGATCTACCTGGCCGTGATCTACGGCATGGCGCTGCGTCCCCGGTTCTCGGTGGCCGGCGTCCTCGCGATGGGCCTCGCCGTCGCGCTGATCGGCCTGCTGAAGGAGCACGACCCCGGTACCACCCTGGTGCTCGTCTTCCAGGTCATCACGCTCGGCGTCCTGTTCATGGGGGTGCGCAACACACGGATGCTGGTGGCGAGGCTCCGCCAGGCACAGGAGGAGGTGGCGCGGCTGGCCGCGAGCGAGGAGCGGCTGCGCATCGCCAGGGACCTGCACGACCTGCTCGGCCACAGCCTGTCACTGATCGTGCTGAAGAGCGAGCTGGCCGGGCGGCTGGCGGAGAGCGGCTCGGAACGGACCGTGGCGGAGATCCGCGACATCGAGTCGGTGGCCAGGCAGGCGCTGGTCGAGGTGCGCGACGCCGTCACCGGCTACCGCCAGCGTGGCCTCTCCGGCGAGCTGGACGGTGCCCGCGCCGCTCTGGAGGCCGCCGGGACGAGGCTGACGATCCGGCTCGCGGGCACCCCGCTACCGGACGCGCTGGACGAACTGCTGGGCTGGGCGGTGCGGGAGGGCGTCACCAACGTCATCCGGCACGCGCGGGCGACCCGGTGCGAGATCGAGGTGACCATGAACGAGGAGGTCGCGGCCCTGAAGATCGTGGACGACGGGCGCGGCGCGGCCTCGTACGGGCCGGGCAGCGGGCTGACCGGGCTCACCGAGCGGGTGCGGGCGGCCGGCGGCACGGTGTCCGCCGGGCCGCGGCCGACCGGCTTCGCCCTCAGGGTCACGGTGCCGCATGCCGAGACCCTTCGCCCGCCGATGACGAGAGGGGTTCGATGATCCGGGTGCTGCTGGTGGAGGACCAGGCGATGGTGCGGGGCGCCCTGGCCTCGCTCCTCGGCCTGGAGCCCGACATCGAGGTGGTGGGAGAGGCCGCCGACGCCGGGGAGGCGCTCGCCGTGGCCCTGCGGACCCGGCCGGATGTCGCGCTGCTCGACGTCGAGATGCCCGGCGACGACGGCATCACCGCCGCCTCGCGGATCCGCGAGGCACTGCCCGGCTGCCGGATCATGATCCTGACCACCTTCGGCCGCCCCGGCTATCTGCGCAGGGCGATGGAGGTGGGCGCGATGGCCTTCCTGGTCAAGGACAGCCCGGCCAGGGAGCTGGCCGCCGCCGTCCGGCGGGTCCGCGGCGGCGAGCGCGTCATCGACCCGGGCCTGGCCGCCGCCGCGCTCAGTGCCGGCCCCAACCCGTTGTCGCCCCGCGAGCGTGACGTCCTGGTCGCCGCCTCGGGCGGTACCAGCATCGCCGACATCGCCGCGCGCCTGCACCTGTCGGAGGGTACGGTCCGCAACTACCTCTCCTCGGCCATCCGCAAGACGCACGCCCGCAACCGCATCGAGGCCGTCGAGCGCGCCCGCACCCAGGGCTGGCTCTGAGCCGGGTTCACGAGGAGAGCGCCGCGGCCTCCTCGGCCTCGATCTGCTCGTTCCACTCGCGCTTGGTGGAGCGCCAGGCCTCGTCGTCGCGGCCCAGGCGCCAGTAGCCCGAGATGGACAGCTGAGACAGCGGGATGCCGCGCTCGGCGCGCAGGTGGCGCCTGAGCTCGCGGACGAAGCCCGCCTCGCCGTGGACGAAGGCGTGCACGGCGTCGTCGGGGAAGTCCAGCTCGCGGACCGCTTGGACGAGCCGCTCACCGAACGGGCCACCCGTGCGGTGCAGCCAGACGATCTTCACGTCGCCCGGTGAGTCGAGTCGCTGCTCCTCCCCGGCGTCCTCGACCTCGATGAAGGCCCAGGCCCGCGCCCCGGCGGGGAGGCGTTCCAGGGAGGCGGCGATGGCCGGCAGCGCGCTCTCGTCCCCCGCGAACAGGTGCCAGCCGGCCTCCGGGTCGGGGGCGTAGGCCCCGCCCGGGCCGAAGAAACAGATCTCCTCACCCGGCTGGACCCGGTCGGCCCACGGCCCGGCGAGGCCGCTGTCGCCGTGGTGGACGAAGTCGATCGTCAGCTCGCCCGCGTCGGCGTCCCAGCGGCGGACGGTGTAGGTGCGGGTGGTGGGCCACTGCTCGCGGGGCAGGTCGCGGCGGATCGCCTCCAAGTCGAACGGCTGCGGGTAGCTCACCCCCGCCGGGGCGAACAGCAGCTTCACGTAGTGGTCCGTGTACTCGTCCGCGCGGAAACCGGCGAGCTCCGGGCCGCCGAGCACCACCCGGATCATGTGCGGGGTGAGCCGCTCGACCCGCTGGACCCGGCCGCTCGTCACCTTGCGTGCGGCTTTCTCGTCTGCCATATGCCACTCCGGGGGAGTCAAAGTTAGGTGAACCTAACTCGTACCATACGTCACCGAAGCGGAGTGAAGGAGGCCGCCACCCGGTCTGCCCGTTCCGGGGGCGGCGATGATCCCGTGGCCCGCCGTCGCGGAGCCGGTGGCCGCCGTTATGAATCTACACTGTAAAGGCGATGGCGCCGGTACGGAGACCCTCCGGCCTCGGGTGTCCGTGCCTCAGTGCCGCATGGACGCGACCTGGCGGATCAGGTCGGAGACCCGCACGATGCCCATGCAGCGGCCGACCTCGTCGGTGACCACCAGGTCGTCGTAGACGCGCTCGGCGTCGCGGCCCGCGACCTGCATGGCCGCGATGGCGGTGGTCGTCCTGGGGACCGCGCGGGCGGGGTCGGCCAGCCGTCCGGCGGGCTTTTTGCCGTGCAGGGCGTGGCCGAACCGGCCGGAGATCGACAGCAGGAAGCGGCTGCGGTCGAGGCTGCCCTTGGGGCGCTGGTACTCGTCGACGAGGACCACGCTGGTGATGGACGGCTCGCCGCCGAAGGCGTTGATCGCGGCTTCGGCGGTGGCCTCGTAGGGGAGGGTCACCGCGGGCAGCAGGAGCTCCTGGACGCGTGGACCGAGCGTGAAGCGGGACGGCTCCTGTTCGACGACCGGGAGTGGTACGTGCACCCGGCCGGACGGGCCGGGGGCCAGCAGCGGGCCCTGCGCGAGCCGGACCCCCCAGCCGCGGAGCGCGGAGAGCTGTGCCTCGTCGCGCACGCCGGGGGCCAGCACGTGCGCGCCGGCTTCCCGGGCGAGCCGGGCCAGACCCTCGCCGATGGCGGTGCGGCGCGGGTCGCGGGGCACCTGGGCGATCAGGTCCGGGGAGATCACCGCCAGGTACGGCGCCGCGTCGGCGAGAAGGTCCAGCGGGATGTGCCCGGTGCCCAGGTCGCCCACCGCGATGAGGTAGCCGATGGCGCGCAGGCCGTCCAGGCCGACGATCAGGGAGCGGCGCTCGAACTGGGCGAAGTCACCCCGCACGGTGAGGATCACCTCGCGGGGACGCCGCCCGGACGCGCGGAGGGCCTCGTGGAGCGGCGCGAGCGCGGCCGTGCCGCCGATCACCGCGGCCGTCGGCAGGGTCAGCACCAGTGGCAGCAGGGTCTCGCCGGCGGCGGCGTCGTGCACGGTCTGGATCGTGGTGGAGATGTTCCCCCGGCCCGCGCCTCCCGCCTGGAGCGCGATGACGCCTCCGGTGTCGAGGTCGACGACAGGCGTGAGGCCCGCGGGGGCCGCTGTGGGGTCCTGCGGGTTGACGTGCGCTCTGGTCGTCACGTTCAAAAGGATGGGGGTTCCTTTGGCGCCATAGAAGCAACGTGCGGCGATGTTCACTGACATTTCGCTATTCGTTGGATTTGTCCAGCGTGATCGTGTGTTCCGCGAGGTCAGCCGGTAGTGTCGCGTTTCATGACGTCGCGACCGGCCAAGGGGGGAGGCCGCTGGGTCTCGGTGGCGCCCGACCGCCTGAACCGCTGGATCGACGGTTTCGTCGACAGGCACGGGCCGCCGCGGGTGACGGCCTCGGCCTCCGCCGTACGCCTCGACGGCGCGGACGGCGCGGTCGCCGAGTGCCAGGTGCCGTTTCCGCCGCTCGTCCAGGCCGGGGGCGGTCCGCTGGCGCGTCTGGTCACCCACGTGCGCACCGAGCGCAGGGTCGGGGTGCTGCTGGTGCGGCTGGGGGGACACGCGGCGGGGATCTTCCAGGGAGAGGAACTGCTCTCCTCCAAGGTCGGCTCGCGGCCGGTGCACGGGCGCAGCGCGGCGGGCGGCTGGTCACAGCGGCGCTTCGCCCGGCGCAGGGAGAAGCAGGTGGACCAGGCGCACGAGGCGGCGGCCGAGGTGGCGCTGCGCGTCCTGGGGCCGCGGGTGGACGAGCTGGAGGCGGTCGTGCTCGGTGGAGACCGGCGCGCGGTCGACGCATTGCGCTCGGACCGCAGGCTCGCCCCGGTCTTCGCGCTGGAGGCCGAGCCCTTCCTGACGGTTCCCGATCCGAGGCTGGTGGTCCTGCGGGACACCCCCGCCCAGTTCCGCGCGGTCCGCATCAGGGTGAGCGATCCCACCTAATCGAGGAGAGCCGGGCCCTTGCCGCGCCGTACACTGATCGGTATGCGCACTCCCGATTGACCGTCGTCCCGATGAAGGCGAGACGGCCGAGCCGAGAGCCGGGAGACACAGGGCGCGGCGGGTTCGGCCACAGTGAAGTGAGCCTGTGTATTTCCTGCTGGGAGTGTTCTCCAACCATGATCGTAGCTTCTGACATCGAACTGCGGGCCGGGGCCCGCCTGCTCATCGAGGGCGCGTCGTTCCGGGTGAACCCCGGCGACAAGATCGGGCTCGTCGGCCGCAACGGGGCCGGGAAGACCACGCTGACCCGGGTGCTCGCGGGAGAGGGAGCGGCGGCCTCGGGCACGGTCTCCATCAGCGGGGAGGTGGGTTACCTGCCGCAGGACCCGCGCACCGGTGACCTGCACGTGCTCGCCCGCGACCGTATCCTGTCGGCTCGCGGGCTCGACGAGGTGCTGCGTGAGCTGCGCGAGGCCGAGCTGGGCATGTCCTCGGCGGACGATCGCACCAGAGACCGCGCCGTGCGCGCCTACGGGCGCCTGGAGGACCGGCTGCACGTGCTGGGCGGGTACGCCGCCGAGTCGGAGGCCGCCTCCATCGCCTCCAGCCTGGGGCTGCCGGACCGGGTGCTCGGCCAGCCGCTGGAGACGCTCTCCGGCGGGCAGCGCAGGCGGGTGGAGCTGGCTCGAATTCTCTTCAGCGGGGCAGAGACTCTCCTTCTTGACGAGCCGACAAACCACCTAGATGCTGACTCAATCGGGTGGCTTCGTGATTTTTTACGATCTCACCAGGGCGGCTTGATCATTATTAGCCACGACGTGGGGCTTCTTGAAGCGACGGTAAACCGCGTCCTGCACCTCGACGCCAACCGTGCGGTGATCGACACCTACAACGTCGGCTGGAAGGCCTATCTGGCCCAGCGGGAGACCGACGAGAAGCGCAGGAGGCGCGAGCGCGCCAACGCCGAGAAGCAGGCCTCCGCCCTGATGTCGCAGGCCGACAAGATGCGTGCCAAGGCCACCAAGGCCAAGGCCGCGCAGGACATGCAGCGCCGTGCCGAGCGCCTGCTCTCCGGCCTGGAGGTGGAGCGGCGCGGCGACAAGGTCGCCAAGCTGCGCTTCCCCCAGCCGGCTCCGTGCGGGCGTACCCCGATCATGGCGGAGGGGCTGTCGAAGTCGTACGGCTCCCTGGAGGTCTTCACGGACGTCGACGCCGCCGTGGACAGGGGCAGCAGGGTCGTGATCCTGGGTCTGAACGGCGCGGGGAAGACCACCCTGCTGCGCATTCTGGGGGGTGTCGAGGAGCCCGACACCGGGGCGGTCAAGGCCGGCCACGGGCTCAAGCTGGGCTACTACGCGCAGGAGCACGAGACGATCGACCCCGGCCGTAGCGTGCTGGAGAACATGCGCTCGGCCGGGGGAGAGCTCCCCGACGTGGAGTTGCGCAAGGTTCTGGGCTCGTTCCTGTTCACCGGCGACGACGTGGACAAGCCCGCGGGGGTGCTGTCGGGCGGGGAGAAGACGCGGCTGGCGCTGGCCACGCTGGTGCTGTCGGCGGCCAATGTCCTCCTCCTCGACGAGCCCACGAACAACCTCGATCCGGCCAGCCGGGAACAGGTTCTTTCGGCGCTAAAGTCCTATTCTGGGGCGATTGTGCTCGTCACGCATGATGAGGGTGCGGTAGAGGCTCTACGACCCGATAGGGTGATCTTGCTACCTGACGGAGTTGAAGACGCATGGAGCGACGAATTTTCCGATCTTGTGGCACTTGCCTGATCTTAATTTGAGCGGGTACGGATCTTTTCCCGTGGAGTAGGTAGCCGATCTCGCTGAAATGACTGATCATGGCGTGTGTAACGCTGCGGAAGTCTGGCACTACAGGAGGTACTCGTGGCCGAGACTCTCAAGAAGGGCACCCGGGTTACCGGGGCCGACCGTGAAAAACTGGCCTCCGATCTCAAGAAGCGCTACAGCGCGGGTGAAAGCATCCGCGCTCTGGCCGCTTCGACCGGCAGGTCGTACGGGTTCATCCACCGCATCCTGAGCGAGTCCGGTGTGACTCTGCGCGGGCGCGGTGGCGCCACCCGAGGCAAGTCCAAGCGCTGACTCCGCCTCGGAACGCGCGACCGCAGCCGCTCGTCCCCCACACGCCGAAGCCGTTCCCGCCCGAGCCTATAGAACCTCATTCTGGAGAGTCGATAGGCTCGGGCGAGGCGGAAACGGAAGGTGGGAGAACGGGCGATGGTGGAAGTGGCGTTCGGGGGGAGTGCGGAGGAGATCTCTCTGAAGGAGGTCGGTCTGCGCTACGAGGTGGACGGCGAGATCGCGACGATCACGCTGGACCGTCCGGAGAAGCGGAACGCTCAGACGTTCGCTACTTGGTCGGCTCTGGCTCATATCGGTGACAACCTGCCGCAGCAGGTGAGGGTCGTCGTGATCAGAGGTGAGGGGCCGTCCTTCTCGGCGGGGATCGATCTGAGGATGTTCACCCCGGAGGGGGTGCCAGGGCAGGGGGCGTTCACGTCCCTGGCGACACTCGACGAGACGGCTTTCGTCGACCGGGTGGCGGCGGCCCAGCGGGGTTTTCTCTGGCTGAGACGTCCCGACATCGTCTCCGTGGCGGCCGTGCAGGGCCACGCGGTCGGTGCGGGGTTCCAGCTGGCGCTCGCCTGCGACCTGCGGGTCCTGGCGGACGACGCCGAACTGTGCATGAAGGAGCCGGCTCTCGGGCTGGTTCCCGACCTGACCGGCACCAAGCCGCTGGTCGATCTGGTGGGCCTGTCCCGGGCCATCGAGATCTGCCTGACCGCCCGCGTCGTGGGGGCGCAGGAGGCGGCCAGGATCGGCCTGGCCGAACTGGTCGTCGCACCGGGGGAGTTGACGGAGGCCGTGCGCGACCTGACCGCCGCGCTGCTGGCGACCAACCGTGACGCCGCGACGGCGACCAAGCGGCTGCTTCAGGGTGCTTCGGGGCGCACGCTGGAGGAGCAGGCCGCGGCCGAGGCGCGCGAACAGGAGGCGCGTATCAAGGCGGTTTTCGGGTAGGTCATCGAGCTTTCAAACGGTCCGTCATGTTCGGCGAGGAGACCGCCGGGCAGGTGAATCGCCCCCCCGCCACGGCTCCCGGCTGCGAAACGGCCGGGGCCCGTCTCGGCAGGGGAGGCGAGAAGCCGCCCTTCTCCCGGACGAGCCACCGGTGTTCGCCTCAAGCTGACGAGGGAATGAGCGCGCCTCTCCCGGTGCTCGCATCGGGAGAGGAGGCCAGATGGCGATGATGGGTGGGGGCTTCGGCCCCCAGATGATGCGTTCGCTCCGGCGGGACAGCTCGGTGACCAAGGAGCGTCTGACGCCGGGCACGGTCCGGCGCATCGCTCGCTACGCCAGGCCCTTCTCGCGGCATATCGCCGCCTTCCTCGCGCTGGTCGTGGTCGGCTCGGTCATCGTGATCGCCAACCCGCTGCTGATGAAGGCGATCATCGACGACGGCATCGTCGCCAGGCGCCAGGGGGTGGTGATCGCCCTCGCGCTGGTCATCGCGGGCCTGGCGGTCGCGGACGCGGTGCTCACCCTGGCCCAGCGCTGGTTCTCCGCGCGGATCGGCGAGGGTCTCATCTACAACCTGCGCACCGAGGTCTTCGACCACGTCCAGCGCATGCCCGTGGCCTTCTTCACCCGCACCCAGACCGGCGCCCTGGTCTCCCGGCTCAACACCGACGTCATCGGAGCCCAGCGTGCCCTGACCAGCACGCTGTCGTCGGTCGTGGCCAACGTGGTCATGCTGGTGCTGGTTCTCGGCGCCATGCTGGTGCTCTCGTGGCAGATCACCCTCGTCGCCCTCGTGCTGCTGCCGATCTTCGTCCTCCCCGCCAAGTGGGTCGGCAGGAAGATGTCCGGGCTCACCCGTGAGCAGATGGAGCTCGACGCCGAGATGAGCTCCATGATGACCGAGCGGTTCAACGTCGCCGGCGCGATGGTCGCCAAGCTGTACGGCCGCCCGGCCGACGAGGCGGCCGCCTTCGGCGGCAAGGCGGGGCGGGTGCGCGACGTCGGCGTCACCGTGGGCATGTACGGGACGGTCTTCCGGGTCGCGCTCGGCCTGGTGGCGGCGCTGGCCACCGCCCTGGTGTACGGTCTGGGGGGCCTGCTGGCCGTCTCCGGCGTCTTCGAGCTCGGCACCCTGGTGGCCCTCGCCGCCCTCCTGATGCGCCTGTACGGCCCGCTGACGAGCCTGTCGAACGTGCACGTGGACGTGATGACCGCGCTGGTCAGTTTCGACAGGGTCTTCGAGGTGCTCGACCTGCGGCCCATGGTCGCCGAGCGGCCCGACGCCAGGCCCCTTCCCGAGGGGCCGGTCTCCGTGGAGTTCGACGACGTCCGGTTCAGGTACCCCACGGCCTCGGAGGTGTCGCTGGCCTCGCTGGAGGCGGTGGCCCGCCCCGACACCGGGCCGGGCCACGAGGTGCTGCGCGGCGTCACCTTCACCGCCCGTCCCGGCCAGATGGTCGCCCTGGTCGGCCCCTCGGGAGCGGGGAAGACCACCATCACGGGCCTAGTCTCGCGCCTCTACGACGTCAGCGAGGGCGCGGTACGGATCAACGGCCTGGACGTGCGAGACGCCACCCTGGCCTCGCTGCGCGACAGCGTGGGGGTCGTCATGCAGGACGCCCACCTGTTCCACGACACCATCGGGGCCAACCTCCGCTACGCCAGGCCCGAGGCGAGTGAGGAGGAGATCTGGGAGGCGCTGCGGGCCGCCCAGATCGCCGAGTTGGTGCTGGACCTGCCCGAGGGGCTGGAGACCGTGGTGGGCGACCGGGGGCACCGGCTGTCCGGTGGCGAGAAGCAGCGGCTGGCCCTGGCGAGGTTGCTGCTCAAGGCGCCCCGGGTGGTCGTCCTCGACGAGGCCACCGCGCATCTGGACTCCGAGTCCGAGGCCGCCGTCCAGCAGGCGCTGAAGGTCGCGCTGGCCGGGCGCACCTCGCTGGTCATCGCCCACCGGCTGTCCACGATCCGCGAGGCCGACCAGATCCTGGTGGTCCAGGACGGCCGTATCGTCGAGCGGGGCCGGCACGAGGAACTGCTGAGCAGGGGGGCGGTCTACGCCGAGCTCTACCGGACTCAGTTCAGTCAGGCGTCCTGACCGCGTCCACGGTGCCGGCGGCGCGCCTTCGAGTGGCTCTTCCAGCGCGGATGGTGTAGATCATGGGGGCGTGGAAGACCGGCTTAGACGTGATGACCTGACCGACGACGAGTGGACACGGCTGGCGCCGTTACTGCCCGATCACGCCAGGCAGGGGAACCGGTGGGCCGATCACCGCACGATCATCGACGGAGTGTTCTTCCGGACCAGGACCGGCTGCCCCTGGCGGAAGCTGCCCGAGGCCTACGGCAAGTGGAAGACGGTCTACAACCGGCATCGCCGCTGGTGCCGGGACGGCACCTGGGAGGCGATCCTGGACGCGCTGCCGAGCGCTCCCGCCCGGCGGCCGGCCCCGCCCGGGGACATCCGTCCAGGTGCGATGTTCGTGGTCGCCAACTGGTGACCGGTTGACGGAGGGGAACGCGGGCCGGCGTCAGGATGAGGGGACGTAGCCCAGGCGGGTGAGCTCCTCGCGGGCGACCTTGGCCACCAGTTCGGCGTCCTGGCCGCGCAGGCGGGTGCGCCAGACGCCGACCTTCGGCATGTTCCGGCCCAGCAGGGCGATCTTGGGGACCCGCGTCTCCAGAAAGCGGGAGAGCTCGCCCATGGCCTCGGCCGGGGAGGAGACCAGGTCCTCGTAGCGCAGGGTCAGCAACTGCTCGCGGGGCAGCTCCTGGTGGAGCGAGGCCGCGAGCCGGACCGCGCTGCGCCAGCGCAGCGCGCACTTTCCCGCCGTGGGCATCGCCTTCCAGCGTTCGCGGTGCTCGCCGGAGCTGACGCCGAGGAAGGGGTTGGGGAACTCCGTCTCGTCGCTCAGCATGGCCGGCTTGAACCAGGTCAGGGAGGCGGGGTCGGCCAGCATGTCGGCGGCCACGTCCCGGCCGTCCCTGATCAACTGGACGAAACGGGCGTCCGGAAAGGCCTGCAACAGCACCGAGGCGCTGTAGAGCAGGTCGGGGCTGGCGTCGCCGAAGCGGGCCACCGAACCCGAGGCCACGCAGGGGCCCGCTCCGGTCACGCCGCCCGCTTCCCGGCACGGGGCCGGGCACTCCTCGCAGGCGCCGGGGACGATCTGCCAGGACTCGGCCATGGCGTCGCGGAGCACGCGGGTCGCGCCCATGCCCCGCCCCGCGATCGAGGGGCGCCGGGCGAAGGCGTAGACGACGTGTGCCACCGCCGCACGTCCCATGGTGACGTGGAACCCGGGGGAGCGTTTCAGGGCACGGGCCAGCAGGTCCGCGCCAGAGTGCGGGGCGGCGAGCACGAACACCGGGTGGCGGACCTTGATGCCGTTGACCACCAGGATGTGAGGCGGAGGTCGCATATGAAAGCCCAGTGTGGCACCGTTTGGGGAGTGAACGAACCGGCCGGCATACCGGTCCCGCCCTCGCCATGCCCGGGTGACACCGTGGCGGTGGTCGCCCCGTCGGGACCTCCCGATTTCGGAAGGCTGGCGCGTGGCGTCCGCGTCCTGGAGGGGCTCGGCCTGAAGGTCGTCATCGGGGCCCACGTCCTCGACAGGGACCGCTACCTGGCGGGCTCCGACGCCGATCGCGCCCGCGACCTGCAGGACGCCTGGTGCGACCCTGCGGTGAGCGCGGTGTTCTGCGCCCGCGGCGGCTACGGTGCCACCCGGCTCCTCGGCCTGCTGGACTGGGAGGCGATGCGGGCCGCCGATCCCAAGGCGCTCGTCGGCTCCAGCGACGTCACCGCGCTGCACAGCGCGTTCGCCGTGGAGCTGGGCGTCGCCTCCTGGTTCGGGCCGATGTCGGCCTGTTCCACGATCAGCGACCCGGAAGGGCCCGAGCCGCGCACCTTCGAGAACTTCACGGCCGCCCTCGCCGGGACGCCGCCGCCGATCACCGGTGACCGGGTGATCGTTCCCGGTGCGGTCACGGCACCGGTCACCGGCGGTAACCTCAGCCTGCTGGCCGCACTCTGCGGCACGCCGTACGCGCTGTCGGCCCGGGGGCGGATCGTCCTGCTCGAGGACGTCGACGAGGCGCCGTACCGGATCGACAGGATGCTCACCCAGCTGCTGCAGGCGGGGACGCTCGACGGAGCGGCCGGGTTCGTCCTGGGCTCCTGGGTCGACTGCGGTGACCCCTACCCGGTGCTGGAGGAGTTGCTCGCGCCGCTCGGGGTACCCGTCATCGCGGGGCTGCCGGTAGGGCATGGAGCGCCACAATTTTCAGTATTGCTTGGGGCACTTGGTGCTATTGATGCAAAATCGTGCTCTCTGACCTACTCAACAGGGGGCGTCGACAAGGCACTCTAGGTGCGAACCTAGGAGGAAACCGGCAGAGGGGGCGCACGCGTGAGACTGTTCCGGCGGCACCGTGACCGGCGAACCGAGGCGCTACCGCGCCCGATCGAAGAGGTCGATCTCGACTCCTTGCTCGCCCTGGTCGCGGACAGTCTCGGTTATGCCTGCGCCTTCGACCCCGGCGGCGCCGCCCTGACGCTCACCGGCCCGCGCCGGGTCGTGGTGCGACTGGCGGGGCTGCGCGCCGAGGCGCTGAGGCGCTCCCGCGAGGACTGGCCGGTGCTCGTCTCCGAGCACCTGGCCCACGTCCTGGCCACGGCGGACGAGCCGCTCGACGCCTGCGACCTGGAGCAGGTGCGCCCGATGCTGCGGACCCGCATCCAGCTCGACGACGACCTCGACTCGGCCCGCGTGGTCGGCCGTCACCTCACCGCCGACCTGGTCGAGGTGCTCACCATCGGCTACGGCCCCGCCGGTCGCCCGGTCCGCCCCGAGGAGGTCGGCTGCTGGCCGATCACCGCCGCCCAGGCGCTCGATGTGGCCCTGGAGAACGCCCGCCAGGACGAGCGGCTCTCGGTCACGGAGGGCGACCTCGGTGGCGTGGCGGTCCGCAGGCTGACCGGACCCACCGCCGGCGCCGCCGCCCACCTGCGCAGGCTGGGCGACTACCTGCCCGTCCCCTCCGACGGGGTCCTCGTCGCGCTGCCCGACCCGGCGACGCTGATCGTCCATCCGGTCGAGGGCATCGGCGTGGTCCGCGCGATCGAGCGGCTCCGGCTGTTCGCCCAGCGGGAGTTCGATCTGCGTGCCGAGGCGCTCAGCCCGCAGGTCTACTGGTGGCACGGTGACCGCCTCTCCCTGATCAGGGCCGACCTGGTCAGCCAGGACGGACAGACCCGGCTGGTGGTCGCGCCCCCGCCGGACTTCGCGCGCGTCCTGGCGGCGATGGCCGCCCGCCCGGAGAGCCACTCCGACGGCGAGTCCGGCGCCGGCTGATCCGCCGGCCACCCGAAGCCGAGGTGGCGTGAGCACACCTCGGCACCGGGAGCCCCCCACCTTCTTCCGGTACGGGGACGATGTCGACCGCCGACCGTTCGCCATGGCGACCGCGGACGCGAGAGGATGTGTCCCGCCCCTCCACGCCCACCTCGGTGGCCGCCGCTCCCCTTCCAGGATCGGCCGGCGCCCCCGCCCGCGCCCTGGCCGTGGTCGCGAGATGGGGCATGATGAGGTCTGGATCTACGAGGAGTGGGACATGGCGCAGTGGTGCCTCGGTGTCGATCTGGGGACGAGTTTCTCCGCCGGGGTGATAGCGGCCGAAGGGCGCTTCGACGTCCTGGAGGTCGAGGGAGAGCGGCGCATCCCCTCCGCCGTCATGCTGGACGAGCGGGGGACGCTCGTGGCGGGCAGGATCGCCCAGCGGGGCATCGCGATCAGCCCCGAGCGGGTCGAGCGTAACCCCAAGCGCTACGTCGGCCGGGGCCGGATGCTGCTCGGCGGTGTCCCGGTGGACGTGGCCGACACCATGGCGGCGCTACTGGAGCTGTTCGTCAGCGAGGGACGGCGGCGCTTCGACGGCGCCGATCCCGACTGCATCGCGCTGACCCACCCGGTGGCCTGGGACGCCGACCGTAAGGCGGTGCTGCTGGCGGCGGCCAGGAAGGTCGTCAGCGGCGTGCGGATCGTGCTCATCGACGAGCCCGTCGCCTCGGCCCGCTACTTCGCCTCCGCCGGGCGGGCGGACGGCGGGTCGCGGCTGGCCGTCTACGACCTCGGCGGCGGTACGTTCGACGCCGCGGTGCTCACCGTGGACGGCGGTGACTTCGCGGTCGTCGGCGAGCCGGGCGGCAGCGACGAGATCGGCGGCGAGGGGTTCGACGAACAGGTCTTCGCGTTCCTCGGAGCCCAGATCGAGGGGCTCGACGCCGACTGGTGGCAGCAGGTGACCACCAACCCCGAGCGCCGCTACGTCAGCTACGCCGCGGACCTGCTCAAGATGGCCAGGGAGGCCAAGGAGACGCTGTCGAAGTTCGACACCTCCTCGCACTACGTGGTCGGCATCAACGAGGACGTGCACATCACCAGGGCCGACCTGGAGGATCTCATCGGCGAGGAGATCGTCAGGACGGTCGACATCCTGGACGAGACGATCCGCGGCGCGGGGGTCGAGCCCGGCGAACTGGCCGCGGTGTTCATGACCGGCGGCCCCAGCCGGATGCCGCTGGTCCAGAAGGCGGTACGCGAGCGCTTCGGCGACCGGGTGCGGACCTACGACGACCCGAAGATCGTGGTCGCCTACGGCGCCGCGCAGCTGGCCTGGAAGCTCAAGGTCGAGCACCACGAGCCCGGTGCGGGCCGCACCCCCACCGGCGGCCACCGGGTGTCCGCCGGTGCGGCGGGTGTTTCCGGCACGGGACAGGCCCCCAGTGCTCCCAGCGCTCCCAGCGCTCCCGGCGCTCCCGGCGTCGCCGGTACGGGGCAGCGGGCCTTCACCGGCCCGGTGGCGAATCCTCCGGGCCCGGTGGCGGCCGGACCGGCGGTGGGCCACCACACGCCCAGTGTGCCCGGTGCGCCGGTGGCCGTTCCCACCGGTGGACACCGGGCCTTCACCGGTCCCGAGGGCGGTGCCACCGGCGGCCACCGGGTGCTCACCGGTCCCGGCGACGGCGCCACCGGAGGGCACCGGGAGCTCGGCGGCCGGCCCGCGGGCCGAGGGGGCGCGGCGGGCGGGGACGGGCCCAGCGTCCAGGGGATCGAGAAGGTGATGGACGGCGTGCTGGAGGCGCGTATCGAGGCGGGCCAGGTCTTCGTCCACCAGGCCTTCGAGCACGGCCACCTGCTGCGCAGACTCGACGGGATCGAGGGCCGGTACGACCGGGAGCTCGGCTTCGGCAGGCTCGTGGAGTGGGCCGCCTCCAGCGAGGGCGTCGTGGCGGTGGAGCAGGTCGGGCCCGCGCAGGTGCTGGTCCGCGCCCTCACCCGCGACCTCGCCATCCGCGCCACCCACCCGCTGCAGATGTGGGGCAACCCCACCGTGATCGCCCACGGCCGTACGGCGTGGGTCTTCTTCCACTCCCGCCAGGTCGTCGGTGTCGACACCTCGATGGGCCTGCCCTGGGGGGAGACCGGCCAGCTGGCCATGATCGAGCTCGACCTGGGCAGCGGCTTCGCCTTCCAGGCCCCCCAGCCACGCGAGCTGGGCCCCTACGCCCAGTGGTTCCTGAACGAGGACAACAGGCTGCGCCGGCTGCTCGACCAGGAGGCGCCCAGCGGCACCGAGCCGTCCTCCTCGGTGGGCGCGCCGGGCTGCACCGTGGTGCTCGGGCAGTTCAGCAGCAACAAGCCGATGTTCCAGAACCGGCACCAGGACTTTCGGCCATGGCAGGTGCTGTGCCTGGTCGACCCCGGCGGCGTGGTGCGCCCGACGGTGCGCGAGCCGGGGCGCGGCTGGCTGCACCAGGTGGTCCTGCACCGGGGCAGGTGGTTCACCTCCGGCTCGGCGGGGCTGGAGGCCGACACCGCGGACGGCAGGACCAGGCTGGTCATGCCGCGTCCCCGGGGCGGCGCGCTGCGCTGGTTCTCCGCGGGCAACGAGATCTACGCGGTCGGCACCGACCAGGTGAGCCCCGTCAGGGGCTGGTCGGTCGGGATCTTCGACCAGCGTTCCCAGACGCTGGAGTTCCTGATGGGCAAGCAGTCGGCGACCCTGGCCGGCCACCTCACCTCCCGCCACCGCTGGGAGCGGCCGAGGCTGGTCGCCGACGGTGACTCGATGTGGATGACCATGCAGGACGCGGGCCGCAGCAGGCTGCTGCACATCACCCCGGGCGGAGCGCGGGAGGTGCATCGCACGCCGGGGATGTTCGAGCCGGTCGTCCGGGTCGCCACGGGCCTGCTCTGCCTGCACCGCCCCGACGACGCCACCGGCGCCACCCGCGACCGGCCCGCGACCCTGGTGCACCTGCCGCTCTGACCCGTTCTCGTCCCTGGCCTCGGCCAGGGACGAGAACGGCCGTCGTTCCGGCCATGAGGGTGCCGGACTCGGGTGACCGGCGCTGCCGCAGGGGGCGGCCGCCCGGTCAGGTTCCCGCGGGGACCGGCTGCTCGGTGCCCAGGGCGGCCACCGCGCCGGCCAGTTCCTTGCGGAGTTCGTGGCCGCGCGTGGTGAGGGTGCCGATCGCGGCGATCCGGTCCTGGCCCGACTTGCGGGCCTTGAGGCGGTCGGCGGCCGAGCGGGCGGAGGCGGACTTCAGTTCGGCGCGTCTGGTCTCCAGCTCCCTGCGCCGCCGGGCCAGGGTGTCGTCGGCGGCCTGCTCGACGCTCACCCGCCAGGTGGCCACCATCCGCTCCAGGTCGAGTGTCATCTCCCTGGTGACCACGGCGAACTGGTCGCGCAGCGCCCCTCTGATCGCCGCCTGGCTGCGCTGCACCTTCTCCATCGAGCGCCGCCCCATGAAGATGGCCGCGCCGATGGCCGGGGCGACCAGGATGAAGCCCACCGGGCCGAGCAGGGCCGTGGCGAAGCCGCCCAGGGACAGTCCGATCGAGGCCGAGGGCAGCACGTCCCGGATGAGGTCCACGCTTTCCGGGGCCTCGGCGGCCATGTCGCCCCTGACCTGGACCTGCGACAGGTTGGGCATCGCCTGCCTGTCGGCGGTCAGCTCGATCGGGTCGAGGCCGAGATCGCGGGCGAAGGCGTCCAGCGTGGTCCTGGCCAGCTTCTCCACGTCGTAGACGATCTGCGACCAGGCGGCCTCCAGGGAACGCTGGACGCTCACCGGTAGCTCCGCCATGTACTGGTCGATCTGGGCCTGCTTCTTCAGCGTGGCGATCGTGTTCTCGTACGGCTGGCGGATCTCGGCCACCCGCGCGCCCACGATGCCCCCCACCTCGCGTCCGATGAAGGTGTTGGCCACCATGCCCGCCCTGCGCCGCGCGGACAGCTCGGCCAGGCCCGCCAGGTCGGCGTCCACCTCGGCGAGCCGGGCGGTGACGTCGCCGTCGTCGTCGGAGCCCGCGGCGACGTCGTCCTTGGCGCTGGTCGCCAGCGAGCCCAGCACCGACAGGGCGGCGGCGACCACCGTGGCGCCCCGCGCCGACTCCCTGCCCTCGGCGAAGGCGCGCAGGTGCCGCTCCAGCGCGTCCATGCCGCTGCGCGCCCGCAGCGTGTTCGCCCGTTCCTCGCGCCCCTCGCGCCTTTTGGCCTCGGCGGCCTCGGCGAGCTTGGCGCTCACCGGGATCCACGGTGCCTCCAGGAGCGGGGCCAGCGTCGCGGCCCTGGCGGGGTCGGCGGCGATCGCCTCGGTGACGAACGTCCTCAGGCGGGTCCTGTTCTCCTCCTGAAGGTTTCGCCAGTTGGTCGAATCCTCCACCTTGGTCAGCACGAACACGATCGCCTGGACCCGTTCGGCGGCCTCCGCGAGGAACTCCAGCTCGTGCCTGAGCACCGGCTGGTCCTGCGCGCTGAGCGCGAACAGCAGCGCGTCGGCCCGCTGGAGCATGGCCACGGTCACCTGCCGGTGCCCCACCGTCAGGCTGTCCACGCCGGGGGTGTCGAGCAGCCGCAACCCGTCGAGCAGGGGGTTGTCGAGGGTGATGTCCACGCTCACCACGTCGCGGCGCTTGCCCGCGTCACCGCGCATCGAGGCGTAGTCGGGGATCGACTCGATGGTGATCGGTGTCTGCAGCGGCCCCGAGTCGGTGCTGCGGTGGACGACGGCGGCCAGCCGGGGGCCGCGCCGCAGCGACAGAAAGCAGTTGGTGGCGACGTCGGCGTCGACCGGGAGCAGGTCGGGGTGGCCCACCAGCGTGTTGAGCAGCCGGCTCTTGCCGCGCTTCTGTGCCCCGGCGACCACGATGTCGGTGCACTCGTCCTTCCAGCGGCCCGCGCACGCGGCCAGCACCTCCGCGAGGTCCTGCCTGCCGCACTGCCCGGCCAGCGCGTGGACCTCGTTGGCGTAGCGCAGCAGCCTGGCCACGGGGCCGGTCGGGTCGGGGGTCGTCATGATCCTTTTCTCCTGTCGGGGATGGATGGGGATGGGCCGGTGCCGCCTTCCGGCGGTGTCCCGCCTCAGGAACCGTCCGCGTGGTGCGACCAGATGGTCTCGTACGCCTCGCAGAGGGTCTCGGCCGCCCGCCGCTGCCGCAGGGGGAGTGGCCGGTGGGTGAGGGTGCGGAACCGGGCGCTCAGGGCGGCGGCGTAACCGGCGATCTCGGCGCGCGGGGTCCCGGGTGGCGCCCCGAGCTGGGTGGCCAGCTCGGCCCCGGAGAGCAGCAGCTCCAGCGCCCGCCGGTCGTCGGCCGGGACCATGGGGGAGGCCCGCAGCGTCTCGATCGCGGCGGGGTCCACGCGGACCGGCGGGAGCTTCTCGCCGCCCCCGCCGCCGGGGGGTGCCTGCTCCTCCAACGCCGCCGAGACGAGGTCCTCCAGGACGGTCAGCACGTCCCTGGCCCGGTGCCCGCCGGCACGTCCCTCGCTCATCATGGCGAGCGTGCGCCAGCGCATCGACGCCGCGGTGGCGGCGGCGGCGATCTGCTCGGAGGAGGCCTCCGCGGGCAGGCCGAGCTGCTCGGCGGGCTCGTCGTGGCGGGCCAGGCGCAGCAGCTCGGCGGTCATCTCCTCGTTCAGGACCAGCGTTCCGCGGCCGAGCGCCTCGGCGGCGGTGAAGATTCGCAGGCCGCCCAGGGAGGTCGCGATCGGCCGGTTCTCGTCGAGCTGGGCCGCCAGCGCGTCCAGGGTGGCGCGGTCGGCCCCCATCGCCGGCGTCCTGGCGAGTGCGCGGAGCCGGGTCAGCGCGTCGAGTGCCTTCAGCTGGTCGGCGCGGCGGGCGAAGTGGGCGATGCCCGCGGCCACGGAGCCGGTCGCGGCCCGCCCGGCGGAGGAGTAGCCGGAGCGTTCCAGCAGGTGGGAGGTGAGCGCCTCGGGGGAGACGGTGCCGGCCGCGCGCACCGCCTCGACCGCGCTGGTGATGCCGTAGCGGTGCAGCCGCTCCACCAGCCGGTGGCGCACCTCGGCCGGCACGGGTATCTCGGGCGCGGAGCGGAAGTCGTCCAGGTCCAGGAGGTAGTCCTCCAGGTCGTCCTCGTCGAGCCCGGCCAGTGTCTCCAGGGCCGCCACCTCCTCGCCGCCCAGCGGGAGGGCCCGCGCGGTCTCGGCCAGCAGGCCGATCACCGGGACCACGTCGAAGACGGAGGTGCGCAGGTCCTGGTACCCCTTGGCGGCCAGCCGCCTGGCGGTCGGCCACGGGTCGCCCTCGTCGCCGCGCCGGTCGACCTGGCCGAGCACGGCGAGGGTGTTGACGCAGCTCATTCCGCAGGCGTCGGTCAGCCCGCGAAACTCCGCGAGGGTGGTGTCGTCGAATTTCTGGACGTAGCGCAGCACGTAGATCATCGCTTGTGCGCGGTCGTCCTCCTCACCGGAGCCGAACAGCATGCTCCTGGCCGCCCGCTCGTTGGCGGCCGTCACCGTGTTCATGCCGGGGGTGTCGATGATGGTGACGGTGCGCAGCGACGGCAGGTCCAGGGAGACCCGCAGGCGCCGGATCCGGGCCACGTCGACGCCGAGCTCCGAGGGGAGCCGGTGGCCGGGCAACAGCCGGGAGTGGGCCACGCCGCCGTCAAGGAGCTCGATCGTGATGCGGCCGTCGTCCTCGCCGTACTCGTACTGGGTGACGACAAAGGTGCACTCACCGGCGTCCACCGGAGCGACGGGCAGTCCGAGCAGCGCGTTCACCAGCGTCGACTTGCCGCTGCTGACCGCGCCCGCCACGGCGACCCGCAGCGGCGCGTCGAGGCCGGCGCGCACCTGCGCCACCCGCTCGCGCAGCTCCGCGCCGGAAAGCCTGGCCGAGGTGGTGTCGCACAGGTGGCGCAGCAGATCCGCGGGTCCGGTGCTCACGCGTCACCGCCCTGGCCGTCCGGTGCGTTCTCGCGGCCTGCCGCGCGGGCCGGGAGAGGCCGCGGGCCCGCCTGAAGGGCCGGGGTGAACCGGGTGCCCGTCGCGAGGTGCGGCACGCTGCTCTCGCGGGGCGCCGAGCCGCTCACCGCTCCGCCCCGGAGCCCGGTGAGACGTGGCGGTAGACGACGACCTGCGGTACGCGGATCACGTGCCCGCCGTCGGCGTACCCTCGCCTGACGGTCTCGGCGACGATGTCGTGCAGTTCGGGGCTGCCGGCCGGCGCGGTGCCGAACGCCTCGTGCAGGCGCGGGTCGAAGCGCTGCCCGTCCGCGACGATCTCCTGGACGCCGGCCCGGTTCAGCGCCTCCAGCAGTGTCCCGGCCAGCCGGGGGTGGCGTTCCGCGAGCTGGTCCCGGTAGCCCACGCAGGCCCCGACCAGGGCCTCACGGCCGGGGTGGCCCTCGGAGAAGAGCCTCTCCACCTGCTGGGTGAGCGCCGGGCTGATCCCGCTCCCGGAGACCTGGGCCAGTGCCTCGGACAGCGGGTCGTCCGACGGGCCGGCGGGTGGGTCGGCGGGTGGGTCGGTGGTGGGTCGGTCCGGCACCGGGCCCGCCTGGCCCGCGGGGAACGGCGGCGTCCCCTGCGGCTGCGTCCCCTGCCACGGTGTCTCGTACGAGGCCGCCTGCCAGGTGCCCGGCACGGGTGCCTGGGCGGGGCGGCGGTTGCGGTGCCACAGATACAGGCCCGCGGCCGCCGCGGCCAGGGTGCCCGCCGCAACCGCGAGCACCAGGGGCAGCGGGAGGAACCCGATCGGCGTTCCCACCGTGACGGATCCCGCCTCTCCGGGGCGCAGGGAGCCGACACCGTCGCCTCGCAGGGATGCCGCGGGCGTGCCGACGGTCTCCCCTCGGAGTCCCGCCACCGCGCCGCAGCCGGTCAGTGCCGGCCAGGCCAGCAACAGCAGGGGAAGGAACACACGTCGGTTCCTCATCGATCGCCTTTCTCGTCGGCGGCCCTCGTGACCCGGATCCGAGTCCCCCTCCCGGTGAGGTCACGCGGGCTCACGCCGGTTCTTTCCGTCAGGCGGTCGGGAAGGGACCCGAGTACTCGGTGTAGTCGGCGACCCCGTCGCCGTTCAGGTCGACCCGGGTCTCGTCGATGTAGCCGTCGCCGTCGTGGTCGATGTAGACGACATCGGTGACGCCGTCGCCGTCGGTGTCGTAGCGCTCCTCGTCGGCGATGCCGTCACCGTCGGTGTCGATCAGCTGGGCGTCGGTTCCCCCGTCGCCGTCGTAGTCGACCAGGTCCGTGGTGGTCACGTCGAAATCGCTCATTGGTTCGTTCCTTTCCGGTGGTGTTACAGCGGATGAGAGTCACGCTCGCACCGGATTGTTGCAGCCGAATCCCAGATTTCTTGATGATTTTTAAGAAATCTGTCGGCTTGGCCGCTCTATAGGGATTAAAGGGCATAAAACGGTCAGCCGGGTGCCGCCGCCTCAGCTGAGCGCGCGGGCGGTGTGGATCAGCGGCACGTGGCTGAAGGCCTGTGGGAAGTTGCCGACCATCCGGCCGTAGCGGGGGTCGTACTCCTCGGCGAGCAGGCCGACGTCGTTGCGGAGCGACAGTAGGTGCTCGAACAGCTCGACCGCCTCGTCCTTGCGGCCGATCATCGCCAGGACCTCGGCCAGCCAGAAGCTGCACGCCAGGAACGCCCCCTCGCCGCCGGGCAGGCCGTCCACCTCGTTGTCGGCCGAGACCGGGTAGCGCAGCACGAAGCCGTCGACCATCAGCTCGCGCTGGATCGCCTCCACCGTCCCGATCACACGCGGGTCCTCCGGCGGCAGGAAGCCGACGATCGGGATCAGCAGCAGGGCCGCGTCCAGCTCGTTCGAGCCGTAGGACTGGGTGAAGGTGCCGCGTACCGGATCGAAGCCCTTGTCGCAGACCTCGGCGTGGACGCGGTCGCGCAGTTCCCTCCAGCGCGCCAGCGGGCCGGGCTTGCCGAAGGTCTCCATGTGCTTGACGGCCCGGTCGAGTGCGACCCAGCACATGACCTTGGAGTGCACGAAGTGCCGGCGTGGGCCGCGGACCTCCCACAGCCCCTCGTCCGGCTCGTCCCAGTGCTCCTCGACATAGGAGATCAGCTCGAACTGGATGGTCCAGGCCCGATGGTCGGACTCCAGGCCCGAGACGCGAGACAGGTACAGGGAGTTCAGGACCTCGCCGTAGACGTCCAGCTGGAGCTGGTCGACCGCGCCGTTGCCGATCCTGACCGGCCGGGAGTCCTCGTAGCCGGGCAGCCAGTCGAGCTCAAGCTCGGTGAGCCGGCGCTCCCCGGCGACGCCGTACATGATCTGCAGGTCCTGACCGCGGCCCGCGATGGCCCGCAGCAGCCAGGACCGCCACGCGCGGGCCTCGTCCAGGTAGCCGGAGCCGATGAGGGCGTCCAGGGTCATGGTGGCGTCGCGCAGCCAGCAGTAGCGGTAGTCCCAGTTGCGCACGCCGCCGAGGTCCTCGGGCAGTGAGGTGGTGGGGGCGGCGACGATGCCGCCGGTGGGGGCGTAGGTGAGCGCCTTGAGCGTGATGAGCGAGCGGACCACGGCCTCGCGCCACGGGCCCTGGTAGCCGCACCGCTCGACCCACTCGGCCCACAGCTCCTCGGTCGCGGTCAGCTGCTCGTACGGGTCGATCTCCTCGGGCCTGGGCTCGTGCGAGGGGTGCCAGGTGAAGATGAACGCCATGCTGTCGCCCTCGGAGACCTCGAACCTCGCCTTGTGGGCGTAGTCACCGCCCTGGAGCGGGACGGGGGAGTGCAGCCACACGGAGTCGGGTCCGCCGACGGCCTGCAGCAGGCCGTCGCTGCGGCGCACCCAGGGCACGATCCGGCCGTAGTCGAAGCGGATGCGGATCTCGGTGGCCATCTCCACCGTCCCCGACACGCCCTCCACGATCCTCACCAGGTCGGGGTTGGTGTGCCGGGTGGGCATGTAGTCGGTCACCCGGACCGTGCCGCCGGGGGTGTCCCACTCGCTCTCCAGGATGAGGGTCTCGCCCCGGTAGCGGCGCCGGGTGGCGTGGGGCCGCCCGGCGTCCGCGGGGCCGATCCACCACTGGCCGTTCCCGGCGTTGCCGAGCAGTGCCGCGAAGCACGAGGGCGAGTCGAAGCGCGGCAGGCAGAGCCAGTCGATGGAGCCGTCCCTGCCGATCAGGGCCGCTGACTGCATGTCGCCGATGAGAGCGTAGTCCTCGATCCACATGCCTTGAAGCTAACGCTTCGGCGCGCTCCCCGGGGGGCTGGAGCGCAACCGCGCTCCCGGACGGGTCCGCGGCATGAAGAACTGGGTCAGCGGCCCGATGGCGAGGGCGAACACCAGCGTTCCCACCCCCACGGTCCCGCCGAGCAGCCAGCCCGCGGCCAGTACGGTGACCTCGATGACGGTGCGGGCCGAGCGGATGGACAGGCCCAGGCGGTTCAGGCCGGTCATCAGGCCGTCGCGCGGTCCGGGGCCGAGACCGGCGCCGATGTAGAGGCCGGTGGCCGCGGCGGTGGCGACGACGCCGAGCAGCAGGTACGCCCAGCGCGCGGCGAGCGCGTCCGGGGTCGGGGCCAGCCATATGACCGCGTCGGCGAACAGTCCGAGCAGGACGACGTTGCTGAGGGTGCCCAGCCCCGGCTTCTGCCGCAGCGGGATCCACAGCAGCATGACCAGGGCGCCCACGATGATGATCCAGGTGCCGACCGACAGGCCCAGGTGGATGGAGAGCCCCTGGTGGAACACGTCCCAGGGGCTGTTGCCCAGCTGGGACTCGATCTGCAGGCCGACGCCGACGCCGTAGAGAGCCAGGCCCGCGTACAGGCGGGTGAGCCGGTTGGGAAGGGAGCCGGGGGTGGGCAGGGAGAGTTCGCTCATGATGGCCCAAATCGTTCAGGCCGCCGCCTCCGGATAAAAGGGCCAATCATGAAAAGTGGCCTTATGGTGGTCGGTGTGGACCGGTATCTCAGTGGCCCCCAGCTCGCCCGTCTCCTGGCGATCGCCCCCGGCGCCAGGCCGTACTACCGGGTGCTGGCCCAGGGCGTGCGGTCGCTGGTCCTCGACGGGCGGCTGCCGGTGCGGGTACGGATGCCCGCCGAGCGCCATCTCGCCGAGGCGCTGGGCGTCAGCCGCACCACCGTGACCGCGGCCTACGACCTCCTTCGCGAGCAGGGGTACCTGGAGAGCAGGCAGGGGGCGGGGAGCTGGACGGCGCTGCCCGACGCGGGCTCGCTGGGCGCGGACAACCCGTGGATCGCCGCCGAGGACGACGGGCTGCTGCCGATGCACACCGCGGCCCCGAGCGCGATCTCGACACTGCCCGAGGCGATCGCCGCCGTCACCGGCCAGTATCCCCGCTACACGCTCGGGACGGGCTACGACCCGCTCGGGATCGCCCCGCTGCGCCAGGCGATCGCCGCCCGCTACAGCGCGCGGGGGGTGGCCACCCGGCCGGAGCAGATCCTGGTGACCACCGGAGCCCAGCAGGCCATCCACCTGGTGACCACGATGCTGCTCTCGCGCGGGGACCCGGTGCTGCTGGAGTCGCCCACCTACCCGCACGCCATCGACCTGGCCAGGATGCGCGGTGCCAGGATCGTCGGAGTCGGCATCCCCGACGAGGGCTGGCGCCACCTGGACCTGCTGACCTGCGCGATGCGCCAGTCGGCCGCCCGCCTCGCGTACGTGATCCCCGACTTCCAGAACCCGACGGGACACCTGATGGACGACGCGGCGCGAGCGGCCCTGGCCGACGCGGCGCGGCGCTACGGCACGGTTCTGGTGGTCGACGAGAGCTGGTGTGAGCTGGCGCTCGACGAGGAGGCCCGGGCCGCGCCGCTGGCCGCCTTCGACACCGACGGGAGGGTGATCACCATCGGCTCGGCGTCCAAGCTGTGGTGGGGCGGGCTGCGCATCGGCTGGGTCCGCACCACCGCCGCCACGGTCCGCCGTCTTGCCGTGCTCCGCGCCTCCATCGACATCGCCAGCCCGCTCTTCGAACAGCTGGTGGTGGCCAGGTTGTTCGAGGACATCGAGGGGGCCAGGGCCGAGCGCGGCCGCCTCCTCGGCGCCTCCAGGGACGCCCTGGTGGCCGAGCTGGCGGCGCGGATGCCCGACTGGAGCTTCGTTCCGCCCAGGGGCGGCGGCTCGCTCTGGGTGCGGTTGCCGGAACCTTCGGCCACCCCGCTGGCCGACGCCGCGGCCTGCCAGGGGGTCCGGCTGGCCCCCGGGCAGTGGTTCGGCGTGGACGGCACGCTGGAGGGGCGGCTGCGGCTGCCCTTCACCCAGCCGCCCCGGGTCCTCGTCGAGGCGGTGCGGCGCATCGCAGAGGCCAGGCTCAGGGGGGCGTACGGCACCCGGCCCGCCGAGCCGCTCACCCCCGCCCTCTGAGCCCGCCCCGGGAGGGCTTACTCGGAGGTGACGCCCCTGGCCAGCGGGGCCCGCAGTTTCAGCCGCATGGCCACGATGCGCAGCCCGAAGGCCAGCAGGGCGGCGGACAGCGTGGCCGGCCAGCCGTGCAGGTTCAGGGTGTAGAGCAGTGCCATGACCGCCGAGCCGAGCGTGGCGGGCACCGCGTACAACTGGCGGTCGTACAGCAGGGTGGGGATCTGCCCGGCGAGGACGTCACGCAGGATGCCGCCGCCGACCGCGGTGATGATCCCGAGCAGGGCCGCGTGCAGGGGGGTGAGGCCGAAGTACATCGCCTTCTCGGTGCCGACCGCGCAGAACAGCCCGAGGCCCGCGGCGTCCAGCACGTTCACCGCGGGCATCACCCGCTCCACCTGCGGGTGCCAGAAGAACACGATCACCGTGGCCAGCACCGGCACGACCACGTAGCCGATGCTGGAGAAGGCGGCGGGCCGCACGTTCAGGATCAGGTCGCGGGCGATTCCGCCGCCCAGCGCGGTCATCTCGGCCAGCACGGCCATGCCCACCACGTCGAGCCGCCTGCGCACGCCCACCAGGGCGCCGGAGAGAGCGAAGACGAAGATCCCGACGAGATCGAGCACATTGTTCACCGACAAATCATCCCATGACCGGATATATGGGATTTCCGTCAGGGGGGCGGGGCGGTGCTCGGCAGCCGGTGCTCGCGCATCATCGCATGGAGCCTGCCGGCGAACGCGAGCAGCACCAGCGACGCCACGACGGCGATCAGTGCGAGGGTCAGGAAGTACGCGGGCTCCGACATGTGGTTCTTCAGCCGCCCCGTCTGCCCGCCCACGGCATCGCCCACCGAGATGGAGATGAACCACAGTCCCAGTATCTGGCTCTTGAACGCCTCGGGGGCGAGCTTGGTGGTGACCGAGAGGCCGACCGGGCTCAGCGACAACTCACCGAAGACCTGGACAAGATAGACCAGCACCAGCCACCAGACCGAGATCCTTCCGCTCTCGGCCAGCTTGGCGGCCAGGGCCATGATCATGAAGCTCAGGCCGTTGATGAACAGTCCCGCCGAGAACTTGTGCGGAGCGGTCACCCGGTTGCCCAGCCTGACCCAGAGCGCCGCGAAGACCGGTACGAAGATCATGATGAACAGCGGGTTGAACGCCTGCGTGGTGGCCGGGGTGATCCGGATGCCGAACAGTGACAGGTCCGTCTTGTTCTGGGCGAAGAACAGCAGCACGGTCGGCGCCAGGTCGTAGATCATCCAGAAGATGGCGGCGGCGATGAACAGCCAGATGTAGGCCTTCATCCGGGAGTGCTCGTCATCGGTCAGGTTGTGGCTGCCCAGCAGGATGTAGCCGAAGTAGAACACCGGCACGGCCACGATGAACAGCGTCACCACGAGTGCGAAGGTGTCGAGGTCGAAGGTGCCCGACGCCGTCCAGACGGCCAGGCCGCCGCAGGCCACGAGTGCGGCGACGGCCGCCACGAGGCCGAAGTGCCTGCGCTCGCGCGGGGTCAGCCGGTGCCCCGGCCGCTCGCCCACGCCCTTCAGGTGCCGCCTGCCCAGCACGTACTGGGCAAGGCCCAGGGCCATGCCGACCGCCGCCGCGCCGAAGCCCAGGTGCCAGCGGTTGCCCGAGGCGAGCCAGCCGACGACGAGGGGGGCGATGAAGGCGCCTATGTTGATGCTCATGTAGAAGATCGAGAACCCCGCGTCCCTGCGTGCGTCGTCGTCTTGCGGGTAGAGCTTGCCGACCATCGTGGAGATGTTCGGCTTCATCAGCCCGGTCCCGGCGATGATGAGGAGCAGTCCGAGCGCGACGAAGGCGCCGGTCTCGACGGGGATGGCCATGCTGATGTGGCCGCACATGATGATGGAGGCGCCCCACAGCACCGCCCTGCGGGCACCGAGCACCCGGTCGGAGATCCAGCCGCCGGGCAGGGCGACGAGATAGATGAGCGCGCCGTAGATGCCGACGACCGCCTGGGCGGTCTGCTGGCTCAGGCCCAGGCCGCCGATGGCGGGGGAGGCCGCCATGAAGGTGGCGAGGATGGCCCGCAGGCCGTACCAGCTGAAGCGCTCCCATATCTCGGTGCCGAACAGTGTCGCCAGGCCGCGCGGGTGCCCGAAGAAGGTCTTCTCGCGGGCACGTCTCCCCGATGGCATGCGCCCCCCAGAATGTCACAGCGTGATCAAGTGACAACTCTACGTGCGCATCCTGTCGGGATGCCGAAGGCAGCCGTGCATTGTGATGTTTCTTCTCCCTTTCAGGGTCTTGTCCGGGAGGAACGGCGTGTGGTGCGATGCATGCCACTCGTGCAAGTAAGCACTTTCAGGAGGCTCTGTATGACCGGTGTCCTTGAGGAGCGGGCGGCCATCGAGAGGGAGATCGCGGGCCGGACGGTCTGCGATCAGCTGAGGGAGGCGGCCGAGAGTGACCCCGACGCCCCGGCGTACTCCGACCCGGTCGAGGGGGGCTGGTCCACCCTGACCTACTCCGAGGCCCGGCAGCGAGTTCTGGAGATCGCCGCCGGGTTCGCCGCCCTCGGGCTGGAGCCCGGCGAGGCGGTCGCGCTCATGATGGTGAACCGCAGTGAGCACGTGCTGGCGGACCTGGGCGCGGTGCACGCCGGCGCGGTGTCGTGCTCGGTCTACTCGACCTTCACCCCCGAGCAGGTGGCCTTCGTCGTCGGCGACGTCAAGGCGAAGATCGCGGTGCTCGGCGGACCGGCGGAACTGGCCAGGTGGGAGCCGGTCCTTGACGACCTTCCCGAGTTGCACAAGGTGATCGTGCTGGAGGGTGCCCCGGCCGGTGACCGGTTCGTCTCCTGGGACGACTTCCTGGCCCTCGGCCGCGACCGGCTCGCGGCCGACCCCGCCGCCGTCGACGCCCGCTGGCAGGCGGTGACCGCCGACGACGTTCTCACGGTCCTGTACACCTCGGGCACCACCGGCAACCCCAAGGGTGTGCCGCTGACCCACTCCAACGTGTTCTTCGAGGTCGTGGCCACCGACAGGATGGCCGACCTGCCCAGCAAGGGCACCCAGATCTCCTACCTCACCTACGCGCACATCGCCGAGCGGGTGCTCAGCCTCTACCTGCCGCTCTTCAAGCTCTCCCACACCCACTTCTGCACCGACCTCGCCCAGCTCGGCGCGACCCTCGGCCAGGTCAAGCCGGTGCTGTTCTTCGGCGTCCCGCGCGTGTGGGAGAAGATGATGGCCCGCCTGCAGGCACTGCTGGCCACCCAGCCCGAGGAGCAGCAGGAGGGCGTGCGCAACGCCATGGCCGCCGGGCTCGCCTACATCGAGGCCAACCAGTACGGGCGTACCCCCTCGCCCGAGGTCCTGGCCGCCTACGAGCAGGCCGACGCGGCGCTGCTGTCGATCATCCGGTCGATGATCGGCTTCGACAACGCGGGCTGGCTCGCCACCGCGGCCGCGCCCATGCCGCTGGAGGTCCAGCGCTTCTTCGCCGGTCTCGGCCTGCGGGTCCTGGACGTGTACGGGATGACCGAGACGACCGGTGCCTTCACCGCCAACGCCCCCAACAGCTTCAAGCTCGGCACCGTCGGTCAGGCGGGTCCCGGCGTCGAGGTCCGCATCGCCGAGGACGGTGAGATCATCACCCGCAGCCCGGCCAACACCCGCGGCTACCTGGGACGGTCGGAGGCCACCGCCGAGCTGATCGACGCCGACGGCTGGCTGCACACCGGTGACGTGGGCTCCATCGACGCCGACGGCTTCGTCAGCATCCTCGACCGCAAGAAGGAGCTCATCATCACCGCGGGAGGCGAGAACATCTCCCCGGCCAACATCGAGAACTACCTCAAGGAGCACCCGCTCATCGGTCAGGCCCTCGCCTACGGCGACCGCAGGCCCTACCCGGTGGCGATCCTCACCCTCGACGGCGAGGTGGCCCCCGGCTGGGCGCAGGCCAACGGCATCACGTTCACCACCCTGGCGGACCTCGCCGATCACCCCGACGTCCTCAAGGCCGTCGAGGGCGCCATCGCCGTCGCCAACGAGAAACTGGCCCGGGTCCAGCAGGTCAAGCGCTGGAGCCTGCTGCCGGTGGAGTGGACCGCCGAGACCGCGGAGCTCACCCCGAGCCTGAAGCTCAAGCGTCGTATCATCCACGCCAAGTACGCCGAGATCATCGACGGCATGTACGAGGACTGACCGCCGCCCGCCGCCCGCCGGCTCCGGATTCGGACTTCGGTCTCCGGCGCCGGCGGCCGGGCGCCGCTTTGCCCAACGGGGCGTGTGTCCTCTACCTGCCTGTTACCGGCGGACTCCTAGCCTCCTGGTCATGACGTTGAGAGTCCTTCTCGCATCCCTGGCGGCCGGGGCCGTGGCCCTGCCGGTACCGGCAGGAGCTCCGGCGGCCGCGGCCGAGGACCTGACGATCCGCTCGGTGACCCTGCGTCCCGCGAATCCCGTGGTCGGGCCCGCCGACACGGTGCGCATGGTGATAGAGGTGGTGGCCCGAGGCGTCATCGGCCCCGAGGGGGTGACGATCAAGGTCGAGCCGGGTGCGACCCCCGCTTCGAAGGGAACGTCCTTCCCCGTCACCGCGTCCCGCCCGGGCGGCGGTCCCGGCAGGGGCCCCGCCCTCGCGCCCGGTCCCGTACCCGGCCCGACCGTGTCCGCCCGCCTCGCCCCGGGCCCGGCGGGGATGACCGGGTTCCGTCCGTGGGAGGGGTGGGAGACCTGGCGGTTCGCGCCGGAGAAGAGCCTGAGCCGCTGGTATCCGGCCGGGCCCTGGACCGTCTCCGTGACCGCGAGGGGCGCGGACGGCACCGAGGTCACCGGACATACGGGCTTCCTGCTGAAGCGTCTGACCAGGTTCGGCGGAGTCCAGGTGGCCCCAGGAGGCTCGGGGGTGCGCGTGACGGGCGCGCTGAACCGGGTCGACCCTCAGGGGCACCTCGACTACGCCCCCTTCCCCGGCCAGCCCGTCGAGATCATGCACCGGGCCGGTAAGGACGCCGACTGGACGAAGGCGGCCGGTGCCACGACCGACTCCCACGGACGCTTCACCAGGATGGTGGCGGGGCGTACCGGCGGTGAGTGGCGGCTCAGGTTCGAGGGCACGACGCACTACGCCCCCAGGCTGGGGGTCATCCACAAGGTCTCGCCACGCTGATGTGAGGTCACCTGCCGCCCCGGGACGCCGGAGGTGCTGGGAGCCGCCCCGACGGCCGCGCGTCCGTGACCTCCGTCCGTGACCTCCGTCCGTGACCTCCGTCCGGGAACGGAGCGGTGCGGAGCCCGGTGGCCGGGTCAGGCCAGGGCATGCACCGCCGCGCCGAACAGGGCGGGCAGCCGCCGGGCGGCCGGGACGATCAGCCGCCCCGCCGCCCGGTAACGGCGGCTGCCCACCAGCGCCCCGGTGAGCAGCCGGTGCCGTCGCGACAGCCGCAGCCAGGCGGCCTCGTACGCCCCGGGGACACCGGCCCTCAGGCAGTCGACCAGCAACCGCGCGGACGTCAGCGCGAGCGACACCCCCTCCCCGGTGAGCGCGTCGACGTAGCCGGCCGCGTCGCCGACCAGCAGCACTCGCCCCGCCACCCGGGCGCGGACCCGCTGGCGCAGTGGCCCCGCCCCGCGCACCGGGGTGGCGGCCGGTCCCTCCAGCCGCTCCAGGAGCGAGGGGAAGTCCGTCAGGTGCTCCGGATAGCCGCGCCGTCGAGAGCTCAGCACGGCGACGCCCACCAGGTTCTCGCCCACCGGCGTCACGTACGCCTCGCCGTCCGCCGCCCAGTGGACCTCGACGAAGTCCGTCCACGGCGCGACCGGGTAGTGCCGTCGAAGCCCGTACCTGCGCGGCCCGCGGCAGGGCAGTTCCAGTCCGAGCAGGGCGCGCAGCGGGGAGTGCAGGCCGTCCGCGGCCACCAGCCAGCGGGCTCGCAGTCCCGCCGCCTCGACGAGACGGCAGTCCTGCCGCACGCCGTCCACCTTGCCGGGAACGACCCGCACGCCCAGTTCCCGCGCCCGCAGGGACAGTGCGGTGTGCAGCGTGGTCCGCCGTACGCCCAGGCCAGACCCGTCGCGGAACGCCGCCTCCGCCTCGTGACGGCCGTCCAGGTAGCGGATGCCGCGCAGCGGCCTGCCCTCGACCCGCACCCCCAGCGACCGCAGGGCCGCGACCCCGGTGGGCATCAGCCCCTCGCCGCACGCCTTGTCCACCGGTACGGCCCTGGGCTCGACGACGACGGCCTCCATCCCGGCCAGGGCGGCGTGAATGGCGGTGGCCAGCCCGGCCGGCCCCCCGCCCGCGATCAGGACGTCGATCATGCCGGCGCCCGCCCGGTGGCGGGCGGTGCGCCGTCCGGTGTCGCCGTGGTGAGCGAGGCCAGAGCGTCCTCCTCACAGCGGATCCGCACCCTCATCAGCGCGGCGTTGAGCACCGTGAACGTCAGCGCGGTGACCCACGCGCCGTACACCAGCGGCAACGCCGCCCCCTCGACGGCCACCGCCACGTAGTTGGGGTGGCGGAGCAGGCGCAGCCGGTAGGGCCCCCGCTCCACCAGCGGCAGGCCCGGCACCACAATCACCTGGGTGTTCCACTGAGGGCCCAGCGAGATCACGCACCACCAGCGCAGACCCTGCGCGGCGACCACCAGGGCGAGCATCGGCCAGCCGAGCGCGGGCACGAAGGGCCGGCCGGCCAGACCCGCCTCCAGCAGGCATCCGGCCAGCAGAGCGGTGTGCAGGGCGACCATCCACGGGTAGTGGCCCCGCCCGTACGTCACCCCGCCGCGCGCCGTGCTCCATCGCGCGTTACGGCGGGCGACGATCAGTTCGGCGATCCGCTCAAGGCCGACGAGCAGCACAAGGAGCAGGTACCAGGACGACAGATGCCAGGACATCGGGCTCCTACCAGCGCAGCAGTACGAGTTCGGAGCAGAAGCCCGGCCCCATCGCCAGGAGCATCCCCGGAGTGCCGGGCGGCGGTGGCCGCAGGGCGAGCGTGTCCCGCAGGACGTGCAGGACCGAGGAGGAGGAGAGGTTTCCGATCGCGGCGAGCGAGCGCCAGGTGAGGTCCAGCGCGTCCTCGGGAAGCCGCAGCGTCTCGGCCACCGCCTCCAGGACCTTGGGGCCGCCCGGGTGGCAGACCCACGCCGTCACCTCCTCGCTGCTCAGGTCGTGGTCGGCGAGGAAGTCGTGCACGTCGTCGGCCAGGTAGGTGCGCACCACCTCGGGGACACTCGCGTCGAGCAGCACGCGGAAGCCGGTGTCGCCGACGTGCCAGCCCATCACGTGCTCGGAGCCGGGATACAGATGGCTGCGCGAGGCCACCACCGCCGGAGCCGCCCGTCCGCAGGGCCGGTGGGAGGCCGGCTCGCCGGTGGAGGGGGAGGAGCCCGCGGGGCCCGCGGGCCAGGCGGCCGCGGGAGCGCCCGCCGCCGGAGAGGACCCCGCGGGTCCCGCGGGCCGCGTCGTCGCGGACGCGCCACTCACCGCACCGGCCCGGGAGGTCGCGGGCGAGCCGGTACGCCGGGGGCGCCACTCGTCACCGCAGGCCACCACGGCCGTCGCCCCGTCGCCGAACAGGGCGCTCGCCACCATGTTGGCGACGGAGGCGTCACCGCGCTGCAGGGTGAGGGAGCACAGCTCGACCGAGAGCAGCACCGCCAGCTGCTCGGGCCAGCCGTGCAGGTAGTCGTGGAGCCGGGCGATTCCGGCCGCCCCCGCGACGCAGCCCAGTCCGAAGATGGGGATCCGCTTGACGTCCGGGCGCAGCCCGAGCCGCCCGGCCACCCTGGCGTCCACCGAGGGGGCCGCGACGCCGGTCACCGAGGTGAAGAGGATCATGTCCACGTCCTCGGGGAGGACCCCGGCCTCCTCCAGCGCGCCGCCCAGCGCCTCGGTGCCCAGCTCCACGGCCGTCTCCACGAAGGCGTCGTTGGCCGCACCGAAGCCGTCCAGCTTGGCGTACTGCTCGAGCGGTAACGTCAGGTGCCGTGACTCCACCCGCGCGGAGGTGTGCAGCCGGTCGAGCAGCCGGCGGCTGGCACCTTCGGGCAGGCACGCCCGTGCGAACGCCTCGGTGATCTCTGCCTGGGAGTGCCGGTTCGGTGGGAGCGCGCCGCGGACAGCGATGATTCGCGTCATCTAAATCCCTTCAGCGTGGAGACCCCCGCCTTTAGGCGTGGGAAGGAAACGCGGTACGGCGCCGCATGGTCAACATGTTCGAACGGTGGCGACGACCAAGCCGCCGCACGCATGACCTGCACCACCCTCGCCGCCGGGCGGGCGGAGAGGAAAAACGCCTGTGGAGCCGGGGTAAGACCTCAAAGGGGAATCCTCCTGCGGGCGACTGGTGGTGAAGCAGGAAATCCGACCTGTGCGGGTTGGAATCCCCCGGCTTCAGCCGTGGGGAGGAGGTCAAAGGACAGACCCCCGGCTCGTGAACAGCGGACATCTGCTTTTTGCCCAGCTGGATCTGCGGCATGCGTCGCGACAGCCTCGCTGTCCGTTCCTCGGGGCATTTCACCTCGCAACGCTGTCTGTTTCTTGTAGCGATGTCCGCTTTTTTGAGATGTTCGGTACCCGCTTTCCTGGGCGCCTCGGCCTACGATCGATCAGTGACGACGAGCCGGCCGATGTGCCCGGGGACAGGGCCGGTGCTCAGGGCCGCGCGGGGGCTGCTGCTGGCCTGCCACCCCGGGCCGAGCGCGGCGGTCACCGTCCTGGTGACCGCGCTGGCCGCGCTGAGCGGGCGCGACGCGGCCGGGTGCGTCCTGGTGGCCGCGGCGATGCTGACCGGGCAACTCTCGATCGGCTGGTGCAACGACGCGGTGGACGCGGCGCGGGACGCCGCCGCGGGCCGCACCGGCAAGCCCGTCGCCGGTGGCGCGGTGAACGTCCGCACGGTGTGGGTCGCCGCGATCGCGGCCCTGGCGCTCTGCGTGCC
Source organism: Streptosporangium sp. NPDC002607 (assembly GCF_053592655.1). Lineage (NCBI taxonomy): Bacteria > Bacillati > Actinomycetota > Actinomycetes > Streptosporangiales > Streptosporangiaceae > Streptosporangium > Streptosporangium sp. NPDC002607. Next base: position 142,216 of record NZ_JBSFWD010000005.1, on the reverse strand, counting down.
GCTCTCCCTGGCCTCGGGGCCGGCGGCAGGTGCGGTCCACCTCGTCGGCGTCGCCGCGGCCTGGGCCTACGACCTCGGACTCAAGGCGACCGCGCTCTCCTGGCTGCCGTACGTGGTGGGCTTCGGCTCGCTTCCCGGGTTCGTGACCCTGGGCCTGCCGGGACATCCGTGGCCCGCCTGGTGGGCGGTCCTGGCCGCGGCGCTGCTCGGCTGCGGGGCGCACCTGGCCAACGTGCTCCCCGACATCCCCGCGGACCTCGCCGGTGGGGTCCGGGGCTGGCCGCAGCGGCTCGGTGTCGCCCGCGTCCGCGTCCTGATCCCGCTGCCGCTGCTGGCCGCGACCGCCCTGCTCGTCTTCGGCCCCACGGGGTCGCCGGGCGCGGGGGGCTGGGCGGCGCTGGCGGTGGCCGGAGCCTTCACCGCCTGCGGGGTGGCGCTGGGCCGAACCTCGCCGCGCGTTCCCTTCGCCGTGGCGGTCGCCGTCGCCGCGGTCGCCGTCCTGCTGCTCCTCGCGCGCGGCACCGCCATCACCGCATCCTGACCCCGCAGGCCGGGTGCCTCTCAGCCGGAGGTCGCGGAGGCCGGCTCGTTCCAGGAGATCCGGTAGTCGTACATCCAGGCCAGCGCGTTCCTCCTGTCCACCTGCCGCATGATCATCGGTAGTGTGAGATCGCGGAAGAAGGCGCCGACGGCTCCCTGCGCCTTGCCGCTCCCGTTGAGTCTGCCGTGCTCCACGATCCGCTCCACCCGCTTGCGCCGCACCGCCTCGAAGGTGGCGAACGCGTCGCGGGTGCCGGGGACGTCCCGCAGGCACTTGGCCAGCACCACGGCGTCCTCGATCGCCATGGACGCCCCCTGGCCGGAGGAGGGCGAGGTCGCGTGCGCGGCGTCGCCCAGGATCACCATGCGCTCGTTGAACCACTTCGGCACGGTCGGGAAGTCGTAGGTGTTCCAGCCGGCCATGATGTGGTCGGTCGCGCCGATGATGTCGAGCATCGGCCCGCTGTCATCGCCGAACAGTTCTGTCAGCCTGGTGCGCCACTGCGCCGGGGTGATCGCCGCGAGTTCCTCCGGAGTCGGCTCCCCGGGGCTCGGCGGGTTGGCGAACCACCACACCGCTCCGTCCGGATGGATCAGGTAGCCGAAAAAGCATCTTCTGCCGAAGATGAAGTGGCTCGTTCCCGGCTCGCCGGGCACCTTGACGCCGTGCGCGAAACCGCCGGTGTTCAGCAGACCGACGTGCCGGGCGCGAGGCGCACCGGCGTCGATGATCGTGCGGGTCCGCGAGTGGAGCCCGTCGGCGCCGATCAGCAGCTCGCCTTCGGCCGCGCTGCCGTCGGCGAAGACCGCGCGCACCCCGCCCGCGGTGATCGAGGCGTCGGTGAGGCGCCTGCCGTAGTGGATCCGCACGCCGCGCCGTACGGCCTCGTCGCGCAGCACCCGATAGAGATCGGCGCGCTTCAGCGTCCGGCTGGGCTGCCAGACGGAGGCGAGTGGCCTGCCGCGCCCGTTGAACATCAGCATCCGCGAGGAGTCCATGCCCAGGTCGCTGACGAGATCGTGCAGGTCGAGGGGGCGTAGCGCCTCCAGCCCGTTGACCGCGAGCGTGAGGAAGGCGCCCACGCCATCGGAACCTTGGTCGTACGCCTCGAAAACCTCGCTGTCGATGCCGGCGCGCCGCAGGGCCATCGCTGTCACCGGGCCGGCGATGCCCCCGCCGACTATCAGGGCTTTTTTAGTCATAAGATGACTATACATAGAATAACTACTATTTGGTAGGCCGTTACGATGTGCACCATGTCTACGAGGCGATCCCCCCTGGCCATGGCGCTGCTCTCGCTGGTCTGTGAGGCGCCGATGCACGCGTACCAGATGCAGCGGATGATCAAGGAGCGGCACAAGGACGACGTCGTCAACGTCGCGCAGCGCAACAGCGTCTACCAGAGCATCGACAGGCTGCTCCGCGACGGGCTCATCGCGGTCCGTGAGACCTCGCGCGAGGAGAACCGGCCCGAGCGGACCGTCTACGAGCCCACCGACGCGGGCCGTGACACGCTGCGGCAGTGGATGCGGACGATGCTCTCCGCGCGGGCCCGCGAGTTCCCGGAGTTCCCCGCCGCACTCGCCTTCATGCCCGTGCTGCCGCCCGATGAGGTCCGTGCGGCGCTCGACGAGCGCCTGATCTCCCTGGAGGCGCGACTGTCGGAGTTGGGCCGCGACCTGACCGAGGGGGCGAAGTTCCTCCCGCGCCTCTTCCTGGTGGAGACCGAGTACCAGCGGGCCGTGCTCAAGGCCGAACTCGACTATGTCCGAGGCCTCGCCGACGACCTGCGCGCGGGCCTGATCGACTGGGACTTCCGCCTCTAGCACCGGGTCCGGTGAACGCCGAGGGGCGCCCGCGCGATGCGGGAGGAGTTCGCGGGGACGGTGCCACGACCGCCAGGAAGGTTCCGGGTGGCGGCTCCTCGCCGAGATCCGGTCTTCATCCGGCCGGCCGACCCAGGACGGTGCGCAGCCCCTGAACGCGGGGCTGCGCGATTTCCAGCCAAGCCGCCGTTCTACGAGTTCGAAAGCACCTCGTGAAGTTTCGCGGCGAACGCCACGGGCCGGGCGCCGAAGCCGCCGTGGTCGCCGGGAAACACCACGTGCCCGATTCCCAGCTGTTCGGCCACGGCGAGGGCGCCCCGGTACGGGGGCTCGCCTTCCGACGCCTCGCCCACCGCCGCCACCACCCGCACCGAGGACGCCAGGAGTGCGGCGACGTCGGGGACGTACGTGGCGAACGGCGGCACCTCGTAGCCGATGAAGAACTCCATGTTCCTCGCCAGGCGCGCCATCATCTCCAGCATCTCCGGCTCGGGTTCCCCCTGCGGCCCCTGTCCGCCCCCCGGAACGCGCTGCTGCTCGTCGGCGGCCGCGTCGTCCCGCGCCGGCCCGCTGTTCATCTCGAATCCGGCGGTGAGGACCTGCCCCGCGGCCTCGGCCCCCTCCTTGGCGAAGGTGTCCCGCACGTTCCGGATGACGTCGCGCCAGTGGTCGCGGTCGGGCAGCATCTCGAAGAGCGGCGGCTCGTGGGCGACCAGGGCGCGCACCTGCCCGGGGTGGCGGGCGGCCAGCTCCAGGCCGATCATCGCGCCGGAGCTGTTGCCGAACACGTAGGCGGGCTCGTCCGCCGCGACGCCCACCGCCGCCAGCACCCGGTGCGCGTCGTCGCCGTGCACCTCGATGCTCTGCTGCTCCGGCGGCCCGTCCAGGGGGCTGCGCGAGTTGCCGCGCCGGTCATAGCTCACCACCGTGTACCGGTCGGCGAGCTGCCCGGCCAGGGCCGCGTATCCGGCGGCGTCGTAGACCCCGCCGCAGATCAGCAGCAGGACGGGGCCCGCGCCGCGGACCTCGTAGTGCAGGGTCGCGCCCGGCACCTTCAGGGCATCCGTCTTCATGGCTTCCACGTTCGGGTCTCCTTGAGAATCGTGGTCGGTGTGCACAGCGCAGTCGGCGCCGCGGGCGCGTTCTCGACATGCCGCCGGAAAGGCTTCGGAAGAGATCTCACCCTGCCAGCTCGGCCGGGGACTTCTCGTCGGCGACCACACCCTCCCGTGCCGCCGCGCTCGGAGCCTGGGCGCCGTCCTTCCGGCGCAGGGCGGTGGCGAGGAGGACGGCGAGAGCGGCGAAGACGACGGCGCCGATTCCGGCGGCCACGTTCATCGCGCCGGTGAAGGCCTCACCGGCGGCGTCGAGCAGGTCCCCGCCGGCTCCGGCCGGCAGTCGATCGGCCACGGCGATGGCGGTGGCCACGTTCTCCCCGGCACTGTCGACGGCTTCGGCCGGGATTCCCTCGAGAGCGCTATCGGCCATCAGGCGGCGGTAGACCAGGGCTCCGACGCTACCCAGCATGGCCAGGCCGAACGTGGAGCCGAGCACGTTGCCGGCCTCCGACAACGACGCCGCCGACCCGGCCTTCTCCGGCGGGGCGGAGCCGACGACCATGCCGGTGCCGAGCACGAACAGCGGTCCCACCCCGAAGGCGGTGACCGCGATGGCCACCACCACGGGGACCAGCCAGCCGGAGCTGTCCGCCTGGGTGATCACGGCGAGTGCGATCGACGAGAGCACCAGCCCGGCCGTCATGGTGGTGACCGGCCTCAGCCGGCGCAGCGCCAGCGGAGCCAGCAGGGTGCCCGCCGCGATGCCCAGCCCCGTGGGAGCCTGCCACAGCCCCGCCTCACCGGGAGAGAGCCCGACCACGCTCTGTACGTACTGGGTGGTCAGCATGCTGGTCCCGGCCAGAGCACCGGCGGAGACCAGCAGGGCCGGCAGAGCGGCGCGGACGGAGGGCAGCGCGAACAGGGAAAGATTCAACAGCGGATCCTCCAGCCGGAACTGCCGGCGAACGAACACCGCTCCGAAGACCACGCCGACCGTGATGGCGCCGACGGCCACCGCCGGTGTGTCGGTGTCGCCGGCGATCAACTCCTTGAAGCCGTAGACGACGGGCAGGACGGCGCCCAGCGAGAGAGCGACGCTGGGCAGGTCGAGCCGGCCGGTGTCCGGGTTGCGATACTCGGGCAGCAGGATCGGCCCGACCGCCAGCAGCAGGCACATGACCGGCACGCCGAGCAGGAACACCGACCCCCACCAGAAGTGTTCCAGCATCAACCCCCCGACGACCGGGCCGAGGGCGGCACCGCCGAACTGGCTGGTCGCCCAGAGGGAGATGGCCACGCTCCGCTGACGCTCGTCACGAAACAGGTTGCTGATCAACGCCAGCGTCGAGGGCGACAACGTGGCGCCCGCGACGCCGAGCAGGGCCCGGGAGGCGACCAGCATCTCGGCGCTGGTCGAGTAGGCGATCAGTATGGAGGCGGCACCGAAGGCGGCCGCTCCGATCAGCAGCAGCCTGCGCCGGCCGACGCGGTCGCCCAGGGTACCCATCGTGATCAGGGAGCCGGCGAGCATGAACCCGTAGATATCCATGATCCACAGCTGCTCGGTACCGGTCGCCCCCAGTTCGGCGCTCAGCTGCGGCAGTGCCAGGAACAGCACGCCGATGTCCAGAGCCACCAGCAGGGTGGGCAGAATCAGCACAGCCAGCCCGGTCCACTCCCGCCACCCCGCCCGAAGGCCGGGCCCGGCCGACGTCACCTCTCGCATGAAGATCCCTCCTCGGTCCTACCCGTGTCCAGGCGCCCGTAGGGCACCTCTCACAGCCGGGTCGGAACGGACGCCGGGATCTCGACATCCGAACCGCGGCCGATTGACCGTCGATCCACGGTGACCACCCGGCGGGGCCACCCTCGCGAGAGGCGGCCGGGCCGGATGCCGCTCGGCGGTCGCCACTGACCGCGCCGGGGCAGAGCGGGCCTCCTACCGGGTGGAGAGTCGAGTGCGCCTGGTCGGCGGGTCTCGCGATGGCCCATCCGCTATGCGGCCGACAAACCAGGCGAGGATCCCGAGTTCGATGCGCCTCAGCGCTTTGAGAGAAGAGATACGTCCAGTCGAAAGAGGATCCGGACGAGTACATCTTTGAGGGGGTCTTCGACGTCGAACGCTCTGATGATGGATGATCGAGCGGTTCAGCTGTTACACAGGTTGAATTCGTAGAGTCGGTCATGGGTTTGCCGGAGTGTCGAGGGTGAGTCCGGTCTCGGCTGGACTCTCCCACTGTGGGAGGCCTCATGCTACTCCCAGCGGTCCCCAGTAGTTGATCATGAAGGCATCAGGGATGGGGACGGCGTGACCGTTCGCCGCGTCAGCATGAGGAGAGCGACGCATGACCATCGTGAAGGACATCGAGGCCCGTGGCATGCACCACTGCGAGACGACGGCGCTGGGGGTGCTGTTACGGCATGAGGGACTTGAACTGTCCGAGCCCATGCTGTTCGGGCTGGGTTCGGGCCTGTCCTTCATCTATTGGGACAGCAAGGGCATGGCGTTCCCCTTTCTCGGAGGCCGCGTCAAGCCTTTCGACCTCACCAGGAACCTGGCCGCCAGGCTGAGGCTGACGTTAACGGCCGAGGAGACCACCTCACCGCGCAAGGCGTGGGAGAACGTGGCCGCCCCCATCGACGCCGGTCGGCCGGTCGGCCTCCAGCTCGACTGCTACCACCTGGACTATTTCCGCTCCAAGGTGCACTTCGGCGGTCATGTCGTCGCCATGTACGGCTACGACGAGCACGACGTCTACCTTGTGGACACCGACCAGCAGGGAGGAGCGGTGCGCACCAGCCGGGCCGGCCTCGCCATGGCGCGGGCCGAACGCGGCCCGATGACCGCCAGGAACCGATCCTTCACCATCACCCTGCCGGCTCACCCGCTTTCCTGGCAGGACCAGATCATCCCCGCCATCAAAGACTGCGCCGACGCCTTCCTCGCCGCTCCCATCGCGAACCTGGGCCACCGCGGCATCGAGAAGGCCGGCAAACAGGTGCCCAGATGGCTGCTACGCGCCGGCGAGCCGCAGCAGGACCTGCCGCAGGCCGCCCTCCTGATGGAGAAGGGCGGCACCGGCGGTGCCCTGTTTCGCGCCCTCTATCGCGACTTCCTCGACGAGTGCACCCGGCTGATCGACAACGGCAACCTCCGCGCCGGTCACAGGCTGTACGCCGATGCCGCCGTCCTGTGGACGGACGTGTCTACCTTGATCGCGAAGGCTGGAGAGAGCGGCGACGTGGGGTACCTCGAGCAGGCCGGCGTCATCCTCCACGATCTTTCGCGCATCGAGAAGGACGCCATGCAGGTGCTGCGTCAGTTGTAGCGCAAAGGGAAAGCCGAACCGCCCCGGCTTTGCCGGAGACCTTGACGTGCCCCGAGCGCCGGCTGAGAAGTCGGTAAACGCAGCGCCCCGCCACCTGTGATCGGCGACGGGGCGCAGAAGGTGCAGGTTCAGCCCTTGTAATTGAACACCTGACGCAGCGTGTGCTGGATCGCGACCAGGTCCTTCTGGTCTGCCATCACCTGGTCGATCGATTTGTACGCCTGCGGGTGCTCGTCCACCAGAGCGGCGGCGCGGTTCGCGTTCCAGGTGCGGCCGCGCATCGCCTCGGTCAGGGACGCGGCCGTCAGCTCACGCTTCGCCCGGGTGCGCGACATCCTGCGGCCGGCTCCGTGGGAGCAGGAGTTGTACGACATCGGGTTACCGAGCCCGCGCACGATGTATGAGCGCGTCCCCATCGAGCCTGGGATCACGCCCTCGTCGCCGGTGTCGGCCTTGATGGCTCCCTTACGGGTGATCCACAGGTCCTTGCCGTCGTGCGTCTCCTGCTGCGTGAAGTTGTGATGGCAATTGATCGTCCGGAGCCGCTGGCCCTTACCGACGACCCGGAACAGGGCGTTGCTCAGCACCTTGTCCATCCGGGCACGTGAGGCCATGGCGTAGTGCTGCGACCACAGCATGTCCTCGATGTAGGCGGTGAACTCCGGCGTGTTCTGCACCAGGTAGGCCAGGTCCGGGTCCTCCAGGCCGATCGCCTGCTTCTTCATCGTCTTCTTGGCGTCGACGATGTGCTTGGTCGCGAGCAGGTTGCCGATGCCGCGCGAGCCCGAGTGCAGCACCGTCCAGACCCGGTCACGCTCGTCGAGGCAGACCTCGACGAAGTGGTTGCCGGATCCGAGGGTGCCGAACTGCAGGGACACCTTCTTCTCCTGCTGAGGAGTCAGGTCGGTGTGCGGACGGCCGAGATCGCTCAGTGCGCGGTCCATGGACGGGTCGTCGTGGCCCTTGCCGACGCCGGCGGGGATCCGCTTCTCCACCAGCGGCATCAGGGCCTCAAGGGTGTCCGGGAGGTCGGCGGCGGTGAGCGTCGTCTCGGTCGCGACCATGCCACAGCCGATGTCGACGCCGACGGCGGCCGGGATGATGGCCCCTTCGGTGGGGATCACCGATCCGACCGTCGCGCCGATACCGATGTGCGCGTCGGGCATGAGAGCGACGTGTCCGGAGACGATTGGCAGGCGGGCGGCGCGTGCGGCCTGCATGATCGTACCCTCGTCGATCTCGCTGGCCCACGACACCAGGTTAGGTGCGGGCTGGTTCGGCATGGTGATCTCCTTCGTTGCGAGATCCAGCTTGCCCATGTCCAACGTGATATCCCACTGGTTTTCGGGCGGATGACCCGGAACAAGGTGAAGAAGACCTTCACCCTGGAGGACTTCAAGGCGCAGACCGCCGGCGTCGAGTGCCGCAAGGACACCGGGGTGATCGACGAGATCCCCGGCGCGTACAAGGACATCCAGTCGGTCATGGCCGCGCAGACCGACCTGGTCGAGGTGGTCGCGCACCTGCGGCAGCCGGTCTGCGTCAAGGGCTGAGCGATCGGTCTGCGACCAGGGCGTGCGGGGCCGTTTCGAGGGACATGAGGACGCAGGGATCTCAGGGACCGGATCGTCCGGACAGATCTGGCGATCTCCCAAGGAATCAACCATCTCGTGATGATGTTGAAGTGGTCGAGGCCTGTTTGGGGCCAAGTGGGGGGCCGGCCATAGGCTGGCCCCCTGCTTAATAGGTGACCGACTGGGAGGTGGCGCCCCGTGTTGCAGGATTTGTTCGGTCGTGTGGCGACCGATCTGCGGGTGTCCCTCACGGACCGCTGTAACCTGCGCTGTTCCTACTGCATGCCGCCCGAGGGCCTGGAATGGTTGCCCAAACCCGAACTGCTGACCGTCGACGAGATCGTCCGGTTGGTCACCATCGGGGTGGAGCGGCTGGGCATCACCGAGGTCCGCTACACCGGGGGCGAGCCCCTGCTCCGCCGCGAACTGGTCGACATCGTGACCCGCACCACCGCGCTCGGCCCCACCCCGCAGGTCTCGCTGACCACCAACGGGATCGGGCTGGGCCGGATGGCCGCCGCCCTGGCCGCCGCCGGCCTGCACCGGGTCAACGTCTCCCTCGACACCCTCGACCGCGAGACCTTCAAGAAGCTCGCCCACCGTGACCGGCTGGCCGACGTTCTTGAGGGCCTGGAGGCGGCCCACGCCTCCGGCCTGCGTCCCGTCAAGGTCAACACCGTGCTGATGCGCGGGATCAACGACCACGAGGCCGTGCCGCTGCTGCGCTACTGCCTGGAACGGGGGTACGAGCTGCGGTTCATCGAGCAGATGCCGCTGGACGCCCAGCACGGCTGGCGCCGGGAGAACATGATCACGGCCGACGAGATCCTCGCCCGGCTCCAGGCCGCCTTCGACCTGACCGACGCCGACCCGGTGGAACGCGGTAGCGCTCCTGCGGAACTGTTCCTCGTCGAGGGCGGCCCGGCCAGGGTCGGCGTCATCGGCTCGGTCACCCGCCCGTTCTGCGGTGCGTGCGATCGGGTGCGGCTCACCGCCGACGGCCAGATCCGCAACTGCCTGTTCGCCACCGACGAGTCCGACCTGAGGAGCGCGATGCGCTCGGGGGCGAGCGACGACGAGATCGTCGAGCGCTGGCGGTCCGCGGTCCGGATCAAGAAGGCCGGTCACGGCATCGACGACCCGACCTTCCTGCAGCCGTCCCGCCCGATGTCCGCCATCGGCGGATGACCGCCCGCCACGACGCCTGCGTCCTGGCGGGCGGTCTCGCGAGACGGCTCGGCGGCCGGGACAAGCCCGCCCTGCACGTCTCGGGCCGCCCGCTGGTCGAGTCGGTGGCCGCCGCCGTGCCCGGCGCCGGCAGGCTGGTCGTCGTCGGGCCGCCCCGCCCCGGGCTGCCAGGCGCGATCTTCCGCCGTGAGGATCCACCCGGAGGCGGCCCCGTTCCGGCGCTGCGGGCGGGGCTGGCCGAGGTGACCGCGCCGTGGGTGGTGCTGCTCGCCGCCGACCTTCCGTTCCTGACCGCCGAGCACGTGTCCGCGCTGCTGGACGCGGCAGGCGCAGGCGCGGGGACGGTGGCGTACGCGGAGGGGGCACGGGCGGGAGCGGTGCTCGTCGACGACGGTGGCCGCGAGCAGTGGCTCGCCGGGGTCTGGCATACGGCGAGCCTGACGTGGGCGCTCGCCCGCTACGAGGGACGGTCGCTGCACGGGCTGCTGGCCCCGCTCGACCCGGTCACGCTTCATCTCGCCGGGCGGCCGTGGTTCGATTGCGACACCATGGACGATCTACAGCGGGCGCGGGCCCAGGCGGGCGCTACCGCTGAGAAGGAGTGAGAGTTGAACGTGCTGACGGAGTGGACCGCGCTGGTCTGCCGGGAGTTGGGCATCGATCCCGCGACAGTCGATCGTGACGAGGTGCTCGACCTGACAAAGGAGGTCGCGCACGGGGTGGCCCGGCCGGCCGCGCCGCTGACGGCCTATCTGCTCGGCGTGGCGCTGGGGGCGGGCACGGCGCCGCCGGATGTCGTGGAAAGGCTGACCGCGCTGGCGCGTAACTGGGAGCAGACAACCGATACACAGGGTGAGAAATAACATCAGAGAAAAGGCGAGAACAAGTAAAAGTCATAAGAAAAGGGCGACGCCGGGTGGTTACGGGGGCAAACCACCCGGCGTCGCTTCATCGGCGTTCCGACGGGGGCCCGGAACGCCGGCACCAGTGCCCCGACGGGGGACCAGGGCACTTGGCTAAAGCGTACACCTACAACCCTTAGAGTGCGTCAAGACTTAGTCACGACCCGATCTCGCGTCGGTGGCGTGGAATCTCGCTCTGTCCGGAATCTTCCACGTCAGGGGCTCCCGTCACCCCACGTGGCGGCGCGTTGGCCCCGATCACGGCAATGTATGGTAAAAAGATCGCACCGGCGAAGAGCAGTAGTCGGACGGGTAGCGGAGCGGGCACGGTGAAGGCGAGGATCAGGCAGATCAGCCGGATCCCCATCTTGATGAAGTAGCTCTTCTCGCGCTTGCCGATGTCGGCACTCAGGGAGGGCTGGGCATCCGTCACCTGATGAACCACCGGGCGCTTGTGCCATCCCTTCACGATTCCCAATCTAGGCCTCATATCGGCTGGTGGCGAACGGTCATGTAATCATCGCTTTCCGGGAAGAAGCATGAGATGACAGATCGAACGTACCGGGTGACCGAGATAGTCGGCACTTCGGGGGAGAGCATCGAGGCGGCCGTGCGTAACGGAGTCCGCCGCGCCTCCCGGACCCTGCGTCACCTCGACTGGTTCGAGGTGACCGAGATCAGAGGGCACATCGAGGAGGGGGAGGTCGGGCACTTCCAGGTCGGGATGAAGGTCGGATTCCGGCTGGAGGACGACTGAGCCCGCCCGTGGCGGGCCCCCGGTGGAGGCCCCCTCCTCGCCACGGCACGGTCTGCCAGACAGGGCCTAGCTGGCCTGGCTGACCGTCGACATGTTGAAATCGGGCACCCGGATCGCCGGCATGATCGCGCGGTTGAAGTAGTCGCTCCACTCGCGCGGCAGGGTCTGCTCGGAGGCGCCGACCTCGGTGAGGCGGCGGAGCAGGTCCACCGGGCTCTCGTTGAAGCGGAAGTTGTTCACCTCGCCCACGACCTCGCCGTTCTCCACCAGGTAGACGCCGTCGCGGGTCAGGCCGGTCAGCAGCAGCGTCTGCGGGTCGACCTCGCGGATGTACCACAGGCAGGTGAGCAGCAGGCCGCGCTCGGTGGAGGCGATCATCTCCTCCAGCGACCGGCCGCCCCCGGGGCCTCGCATGATCAGGTTGTCGATGGCCGGGGTCACCGGCAGGCCGGTCAGTTCGGCGGAGTGCCGGGTCTGCAGCAGGTTGGCCAGTCTGCCGTCGGAGATCCAGTCGGTGGCCGCCAGCGGCAGCCCGTTGTCGAACACCGAGCTCTCCCGGCTGGAGGCGTGCGCCACCACGAACGGCGGGCACTCGATGTCCGGCTCGGCGGGGTCACCGTACAGGCGGATCGGCGACTCGGAGAGGACCTCGCCGACGCGGGTGCCGCCGCCGGGTCTGGAGAAGACGGTGCGTCCCTCCAGGGCGTCGCGGGCTCCGGCCGTCCAGTACAGGTAGATCATCAGGTCGGCCACGGCCGTCGGCGGCAGCAGCGTCTCGTACCGGCCCGCGGGCAGGTCGACACGGTTCTTCGCCCACTCGAGCCGCCGGGCCAGCGTGGCGTCCAGAGCCGCCACGTCGACGTCGGAGAAGTCGCGGGTGGACACGCCCGTCCATGCCGAGCGCTTCATGTCCAAGGACTTGGCGTTGAGCTCCAGGCGGCCGGTGGGCTGGGTGTGCCGCAGCCTGGTGCCCGTGGAGGTGCCCACGAAGGTCGTCGTGACCGTGTGCTCGGCGAACCCGTACAGCCTGCGCCCGCTCGCCTCGGCCGCGGTGAAGGCCTCGCCCAGGGCGGGGGCGAAGGCGCCGAACACCCCTATCGAGGTCGGCTCGGCCGGGTCGTCCCAGCCATCGGATCGGGTGCCCTCCAGCAGCGGCCGGGCGTCCTCGGACGGCTGGGCGTCCTCCGCGGCGTGGTCGGCGGCCGCCACGACGTCGTCGAGCTGGTCGGGGCGGACCGCCGCCCGTGACACCACGCCCACACCCCGCCCCACGATCGAGATCACGGTGAGCTGCGCGGAGCGGGACACGCCGTTGGTGGTGAGGGTGTTGCCCGCGAAGCGCAGGTTGGCGCTCGACCCCTCGTCCACGATCACAACGACCTCGTCGGCCGTGGAGAGCTCAAGAGCCTTCTCGATCATCTCCTGGGGGCTCATCCCGCTCCTCTCCTGCCGGCTCGCCCGGCCGCCACCTTCATCCGCCCGCTCGCCGTACGCGCTCAACTGCCACTCTCCTGGGCGGTGTTGAGGACGCGCACGCCTCGGAAGAGCGCCGACGGGCAACCGTGGCTGACCGGGGCGACCTGGCCCGGTTGCCCCTTGCCGCAGTTGAACGCCCCGCCGAGCACGTACGTCTGCGGCCCGCCGACCGCCGCCATCGACCGCCAGAAGTCGGTGGTCGTGGCCTGGTAGGCGACGTCGCGCAACTGCCCGGCGAGCCTGCCGTTCTTGATCAGATAAAACCGCTGACCGGTGAACTGGAAATTGTAACGCTGCATGTCGATGGACCAGCTCTTGTCGCCCACCACGTAGATGCCCCGGTCGACGCCGGAGATCAGCTCCTCGGTGGTGGGACCGTCGGGCGCCGGTCGCAGCGACACGTTCGCCATGCGCTGGATCGGGGTGTTGCCGGGGGAGTCGGCGAAGGCGCAGCCGTTGGAAGCGCCCAGGCCCTTCAGCAGCGCCATCCGCCGGTCGAGCTGGTAGCCGACCAGTACGCCGCCGGAGACGATGTCGAACTCCCTGGTCGCCACGCCCTCGTCGTCGTAGCCGATCGTGGCCAGGCCGTGCTCGACGGTGCGGTCGCCGACCACGTTCATCACCTGCGAGCCGTACACCAGCTTGCCGAGCTGGTCGAAGGTGGCGAAGCTCGTCCCGGCGTACGCCGCCTCGTAGCCGAGGGCGCGGTCGAGTTCGGTGGCGTGCCCGACCGACTCGTGGATCGTCAGCCACAGGTTCGACGGGTCGATCACCAGGTCGTAGGGGCCGGCCTCGACGGAGGGGGCCTTGAGCTTCTCATCAAGGAGTTCGGGAATGCGCGCCAGCTCGCCGGGGAAGTCCCAGCCGGTGCCGGTGAGGTACTCGTACCCCCGGCCCGCGGGCGGGGCGAGCGTCCGCATCGAGTCGAAGCGGCCGTCCAGCACCCTCATCGCCTCCAGCTGGGGGTGGACGCGCACCCGCTGCTGCGTGGTGGAGGTCCCCGCCGTGTCGGCGTAGAACTTCTGCTCCTTGACCTGCATCAGCGACGCCTGGACGTGGTCCACCCCGGGATCTGTCAGCAGGCCGCGCGACCAGCCGGCGAGCAACTCCGCCTTGTCGCGCATCGGCACCTCGAACGGGTCGAGTTCGTAGGAGGAGACCCAGGTGACGTCGGAGTGAACCGGCTCGGGCGCCAGCTCGACGGGCTCGCGGTTGATCGCCGCCGAGACGAGCGCCACCTCCACCGCCTGCTCGGCGACGCGGACGGCCGCCTCGGGGGTGAGCTCGATGCCTCCGGCGAAGCCCCAGGTGCCGTTCTTGACGACCCGCACGGCATAGCCGAGGGTGTCGGCGTCGATGGAGCCCTCAAGTGCGGCGTCGGACAGGCGTACGGTCTCTCCGCGGATGCGTTCCAGCCGGAAGTCGGCGTGCTCGGCGCCCAGGTCCCGAGCGCGTTGCAGGGCCGCGTCCGCCAGCCGCCGCAGCGGCAGGGCGAGAAAGTCGGAGTCGATCTGGCGCATGTCAACGATCCTAACCCCGTGATCTTGTCCTTCCCGGACAAGAGGGTTACCCCCAAGTAGCCGATACCGTCTGACCATGGCTCGATCTGTTCTCGTAACCGGCGGCAATCGCGGCATCGGCCTCGCGATCGCCCGCGAACTCGCCCAGGCCGGCGACGCCGTCGCCGTGACCTACCGTTCCGGACAGCCCCCCGAGGGGCTGTTCGGCGTGCGCTGCGACGTGACCAGCACGGCCGACGTGGACGCCGCGTTCGCGAAGGTCGAGGCCGAGTACGGCCCGGTCGAGGTGCTCGTCGCCAACGCGGGCATCGCCAAGGACACGCTGCTGCCGATGATGAAGGAGGAGACCTTCACCGATGTCATCGACGCCAACCTGACCGGCGCCTACCGGGTCGCCAAGCGCGCCACCCGCGGCATGCTGCGGCTCAAGCGCGGGCGGATCGTGCTGATCTCCTCGGTGGTGGCCATGCTCGGCTCCGCGGGGCAGAGCAACTACGCCGCTTCCAAGGCCGGGATGATCGGTTTCGCCCGGTCGGCGGCCAGGGAGCTGGGCTCGCGCAACATCACGGTCAACGTGGTCGCCCCCGGTTTCGTGGAGACCGACATGACGGCCGAGCTCGACGAGTCCTACCAAGAGCAGATCAGGAAGAACATCCCCCTGGGCCGCTATGCCAGCCCTGAGGAGATCGCACGCGTGGTCAGATTCCTGGCCGGCGAGGACGCCGCCTACATCACGGGGGCTGTCATCCCCGTTGACGGTGGCCTTGGAATGGGGCACTGACGTGGGAATTCTCGAAGGCAAGCGGCTTCTCGTCACCGGGGTGCTCACCGACTCCTCCATCGCCTTCTCGGTGGCCAAACTGGCCCAGCAGGAGGGCGCCCAGATCGTGCTCACCGGCTTCGGCCGGCTCAGCCTGGTCGAGCGCATCGCCAAGCGCCTGCCGGAGCCGCCGCCGGTGCTGGAACTCGACGTCACCAGCACCGAGCACCTCGACTCCCTGGCCGACCGGGTCGGCGAACACCTCGGCGGCCTGGACGGCGTGGTGCACGCCATCGGGTTCGCCCCCCAGACCGCCCTGGGCGGCAACTTCCTGAACACCTCGTGGGAGGACGTGGCGACCGCCGTCCAGGTCTCCACCTACTCGTTCAAGTCGCTCGCGGTGGCCGCGCTCCCGCTCATGAAGGAGGGCGGCGCGATCGTCGGCCTCGACTTCGACGCCACCAAGGCCTGGCCGGTGTACGACTGGATGGGGGTGGCCAAGGCCGGCCTGGAGTCCTGCTCCCGCTACCTGGCCCGCGATCTGGGCAAGCACGGCATCCGGGTCAACCTTGTCGCGGCGGGTCCGCTCCGGACCATGGCCGCCAAGAGCATCCCCGGCTTCGGCGAGTTCGAGGACAGCTGGCCCGCCAAGGCCCCGATCGGCTGGGACATCAACGACCCGATTCCGGCGGCCAAGGCGTGTGTCGCCCTGCTGTCGGACTGGTTCCCCGCCACGACCGGTGAGATCGTCCATGTCGACGGCGGCGTGCACGCCATCGGAGCCTAGATCCTGTCCCGCGGGTCAGGTGGCGCCCGTGACCGAGGTGGGCAAAAGATCCAGAGAGCAGGGGGCTAGGCCACCCGGTGATGGCCCGGTGGCACCGGCTCGAAGGGGATCGACTCCTTGACCTTCCGCCTGCTGTACAGCAGGCGGACCGCGAGGATGGCCAGAATGAGCACCGCGGTGGTGAGCACGGTGCCCGCCGTGTCGGATGACCGGCTGGGCGTCACCGGCCGTTCGTTTGACATCTGCCGCTGCAACTCCTGCATCAGCGGGGCCGGCCAGAGCAGTTCCACCCGGGGTGCCTCGGCGTCGACCACGGGTGACGGCTCGGAGGTCACCGGCGCGTCCACGTCGATCGTGGGTGTGTCGGCCTCCGGATACGGCGACCGTGAGGGCTGTCGCGTCCGGCCGGTCGGCACCGGCACCGGTTCCTTCCGCGCGGGCCGGTGGCCGTGGTCGCGCGAGGGGCTCGGCGACGGCTTGGGCCGGGCCGCCTCCTGAGAGAGGGGACTCTCCGACGGGTCCGGGCATTTGGGGGAGGCTGCCGTGGGCCGGCAGGTGCCGGTGGGATCATCGGGGCGCGGCCCGTTGCCGGAGGGGGTCTCCTTGCCCCCTGCGGGCCGGGTTTCGGCGGCCGAGGTGGCCGGTGCCTCCTCCCCGATGGGGGACGTCTTCTCGGCAGCGGGCGTCTGAGCCGTGGTGCCGGCGGTGTCGTCACCGGCGGGCGAGGACGAGAGCGGGGCCAGCAGGGGTGCGAGCGGGGAGGTGTCGCCCGTGATGCCGCTCACCACGTTGTCCACGGTCCGGCAGATCCCGCCCGTCACGGTGCCCAGCAGCCCTCCGTGATCGCAGTCGTCCACCTGCGTGACGGTGTCCTCCCGGGCGGTGTCCACCGACGAGACCGCCGGGATCCCGCTGCCCAGCACCAGCGCCAGTGCGCCTGCCGACATCGCGGTTCGCACTCGTCTCCCTTCCCCCGGGTCGGATATCGGCCGTGATGTGCTGCCGACATCCGGGTGCCCCCGCCACCTGTTCGACAGTCTTGTGGGGGGGGCCCGGTTTTTTCACGGAAAGTTGCTATTCGGTATCGACTAGTGATACGCGAGGCGAATTCTCGTTCGGTTTCCGTCCTGGGCGTCTCAGTCGGCCGACACGTCGTCGAGTGCTTCCCTTATCTCCACGGGCAACGCCAGGTCCTCGGCCTGGAGCACCCCGGACAGCTGCGCGTGGGTGCGGGCGCCGACGATGGCGGAGGCCACCCCCGGCTGGTCGCGTACCCACGACAGGGCCACCGACAGCGGCGAGACGCCAAGCCCTTCGGCGGCGGTCGTCACCGACTCCACGACCCGGCGGCACCGCTCGTCGAGGTAGGGCGTGACGAAATCGGCGAAGTGCGGGGTGGCGGCCCGAGAGTCGGCGGGGATGCCCGTGCGGTACTTGCCGGTGAGGACCCCGCGCCCGAGCGGTGACCAGGCGAGCACCCCGGCGCCGACATGCTCGGCGGCGGGGATCAGCTCGCGCTCGGCCTCTCTGGCCAGGAGCGAGTACTCGACCTGGGCCGCGACGATCGGCACCCGCCCTGGAACCGCCCGTTGCCCCACGGCGGCGGTCGCCAGCTGCCAGCCCGCGTAGTCGCACACCCCGGCGTACGCGGCCCGCCCGGAGGACACGATCGCGTCCACGGCGGCCAGGGTCTCCTCCAGCGGGACGTCGGGATCAAAGGCGTGCAGCTGCCACAGGTCGACCTCGTTGACGCCCAGGCGGGTCAGGGAGGCGTCGATCGCGGCGACCAGGTGCTTCCTTGAGGCGTCGCGGGGTCTGCGCCCGGCGGGGGTGAGCACGGCCTTGGTGGACAGCACCAGCTCCGAACGCGGCACCGAGTCGCGCAGCAGCCGCCCGAGCAGCCGTTCGGCGTCGCCGCCCGTGTAGACGTCGGCGGTGTCGATGAGCGTGCCGCCGGCCTCGGCGAACATGCGGAGCTGCGCCGCGGCCTCCTCGGCGCCGGTGTCACGCCCCCACGTCATCGTCCCCAGTCCCAGGCGGGACACCGACAAGCCGCTCCGGCCCACATAGCGCTGCTCCATGATCCGGCCAGATTACCGCTCGGCCACTTAAAAGTAGTGGAGTGAGGGCTGCAAGACTTGCCCGCGTGACGACCTTGTTGCTGGCCAGACACGGCCTTACCCACCTCACCGGTCCGGTCCTCGCGGGATGGACCCCGGATGTTCACCTCAGCGACGCGGGACAGGCCCAGGCGAAGGCCCTCGCCACCCGGCTGACCTCGCTGGAACTCGACGCGATCGTCTCCAGCCCGCTGGAACGCTGTCAGGAGACCGCGCAGGCGGTCGCCGAGGGGCGACAGAGGGCGGAGGTACTGACCGATGAGCGCTTCGGCGAGTGCCGTTACGGTGACTGGACGGGCCGCCCGATCGCCGAACTCGTCAAGGACCCCCTCTGGCCGGTGGTGCAGGCCCATCCGAGCGCGGTGACGTTCCCCGGGGGAGAATCCCTGCCGGCCGTCCAGTACCGCGCCGTGGCGGCGGTCAGGGAATGGAACGAGCGTCTCGGCCCGAAGGCGGTCTACCTCGTCTGTAGCCACGGAGACGTGATCAAGGCCATCGTGGCCGACGCCATGGGGCTGCATCTGGACCAGTTCCAACGGATAACCGCTGATCCGGCCTCGCTCACCGTCATTCGCTACACCCCCTTGCGCCCCTTCGTGCTCAGGCTCAACGACACGGGTGGGGATATGGCTGGATTGCGCCTCGCGGAGGGTTCGGAAGGCGAGGACGGGGGAGAAAATCCCACCGGGAGTGATGCCGCAGTCGGCGGCGGATCCGGGACCACGTAAGGTCGGGCTATGCCGGTCTTCGACTACGATCCACCCGAGAGATTCGTGGCCGGTGCCGTGGGGCAACCGGGTTCACGAACCTTCTTCCTGCAGGCGCGGGGACAGGGCAGGCTGACCACCGTGGCGCTGGAGAAGTTCCAGGTGGCCGCGCTGGCCGACCGCCTCGACCAGCTGCTCGACGAGGTGTTGCGGCGCGGCGAGGCCGGTGTCCCGGTGCCCGCCGTCGCTCCGGCCGCGCTGGCCGACAACGCCCCTCTCGACGTGCCGATCAGTGAGGACTTCCGCGTCGGCACCATGGCCCTGGCCTGGGACCCCGAGGCCGACCAGGTGGTCATCGAGGCCCAGGAGGCCGGGGTCGAGGAGGAGTTCGAGCCGTCCTCGCCCGCCGATCTCACGGTGCTGCGCGTGCACATCAGCCCAAGCACCGCCAGGGCCTTCACCAAGCGGGCCATGGCACTCGTCGCCGCCGGGCGTCCGCCCTGCCCGCTCTGCGCCCAGCCTCTCGATGCCGAAGGGCATATTTGTGTGCGGCTCAACGGTTACCGGGGTAGTAGCGCTTCATCTGGTGGAGGAGGCGAATGAGCGCTGAGAGCGAGCCGACGCTGAGTACGGCGCCGGCCGCGGGGCTGGATGACGAGACCGCGATGCGTCTGCTCCGTGACGGACGGCTGGATGTGGCGGGTCGCCTGGTCGAGGCGACCAACATGACGCTTTACTGCTCGGTCCGGCTCGGCGGGCTCGCGGCGGCCTGTGTGTACAAGCCGGTACGGGGGGAGCGCCCGCTCTGGGACTTCCCCGACGGGACCCTGGCCGCCCGCGAGGTCGCCGCCTACGAGGTCTCCGCGGCGATCGGCTGGCGGATCGTGCCGCCCACCGTCTACCGGGACGGCCCGTTCGGCCCGGGAATGTGCCAGCTCTGGATCGACACCGACCCCGAGATCGACCTGATGGTGCTGATCCGCAGTCGCCAGCCCTCGCTGCGGCGGATGGCCGTCTTCGACGCCGTCGTCAACAACGCCGACCGCAAGGGTGGCCACCTGCTGCCGCTCGCCGACGGCCATGTCTACGGGGTCGATCACGGGGTCTCCTTCTCCGCCGAGGACAAGCTCCGCACCGTGCTCTGGCAGTGGCGCGGCAAGCCCCTGTCCCGCGAGGCCATGAACGTCCTGACCCGCCTCGAACGCGACCTGGAGCAGGGGCGGCTCGGCCGCCGCCTCCGAGAACTCCTCACCCTCCCCGAGGTCGAGGCGACCTGGTCGCGGGTCCGCAGGCTTCTCGACACCGGCCTGCACCCCCTCCCCTCCAAGGAGTGGCCGGCGATCCCGTGGCCGCCGATCTGAGCCCCCGGATGGCAGGTGCCGTGACCTCGGACTCCTTGCCGGCGAAGGACCCCGCTCCGCGCCCGCTCGTGGCGGAGGCGTAGCCTCCGGGCATGTGCACGGTTGTCGTCAGCATCGATCCGAGCGCCGAGATCCCCCTGATCGTGGTCGGGGTGCGTGATGAGTTCACCGGCCGTCCCTGGGTTCCGCCGGCGGGACACTGGCACAAGGACCGGCCCGGCCTGATCGGCGGTCGAGACCTTCAGGGCGGCGGCACCTGGCTGGCCGTCGACCCCCGGGCCAGGAGGGTCGGGGCCCTTCTCAACGGGCACGGCGTGCTCGCCCCGGAGGAGACGCGCCGCTCACGCGGTGACCTCCCGCTCCTGGCGGCCGCCGGAGGCCGGCCGGTGGAGAGCGACCTTGACCGCTATGACCCCTTCCACCTGCTGCGCGCCGATCCCACCGGGGCCTGCCTGTGGCACTGGGATGGGACCGCGCTGGAGCGAGACGTCCTTCCTCCGGGAACCCACATGATCGTCAACAGCGGCTGGGAACGCGGTGAGGAGAACGAGCGCGTCGCGTTCTTCCGCCCCCTGTTCGCAAAGGCCGGCCGTCCCACGGAGCTCGACGGCCCCTGGGAGGAGTGGCGGGAACTCGCCACCGGGGCGGGGATTCCCCCCGAGGACCTCCGGTCCATGATCATTCATCATGAGCTGCCCGACGGGCGGATCTTCGGCTCTCTCTCCGTCACCCTGCTCGCCCTGGCGCCGGGCGGCGTCCGCTACGACTTCACCGCCGCCCCCCGTGATCCGGGTGCCTTCCGCGAAGTCCGCACGGAATGATCTGGGTGCCTCGCGGAGTTGAGACGAATGCCTCTGTATCCGCCACCCCGAGCTGATCGGGGTGGTCTGTCTGCTCGATAGGCTCACTTTATGAGATCGTGGTCTGCGCCGAAGGTTCCTCGGCTTCCCGGTGCCGGTGTCCCGCTGCGGCTTTTCGACACCGCCGTGCGAGATGTCGTCCCGACAAAGCCGGATCCCATGGCACGGATGTACGTCTGCGGCATCACGCCCTACGACGCCACCCATCTGGGCCACGCCAACACCTACCTCGCCTTCGACCTGGTCAACCGGACCTGGCGAGATGCCGGGCACGAGGTGCACTTCACCCAGAACGCCACGGATGTCGACGACCCCCTGCTGGAACGCGCGGAGCAGACCGGCATCGACTGGCGTGACCTCGCCGAGCGCGAGATCGAGCTGTTCCGGTCGGACATGGAGGCGCTGCGCATCCTCCCGCCGCGCGACTACGTCGCCGTGACCGAGGTGATCGACCAGGTCGCGGCCCTGATCGAGCTGTTGCGTGACAAGGGCGCCACCTACGACCTGGAGGGTGACGTCTACTTCGACGTGGCCGCGGCCCCCAAGTTCGGTGCCGTCTCCGGTTACCCGGAGGAGCAGATGCTCGCCCTGTTCGGCGAGCGCGGAGGGGACCCGGACCGCCCAGGCAAGAAGCACCCGCTCGACTGGCTGCTCTGGCGTGCGGAGCGCCCGGGGGAGCCGTCCTGGCCCTCGCCGTTCGGTCAGGGAAGGCCCGGCTGGCACATCGAGTGCACCGCGATCGCTCTGGCGAACCTGTCCAGTGGTTTCGACGTCGCCGGTGGGGGCTCCGACCTGATCTTCCCGCACCACGAGTGCGGCGCCCACGAGGGCCACGTGGCGTGTGGCGAGTGGCCTTTCGCCAAGGCCTACGTGCACGCGGGCATGGTCGCTCTGGATGGCGAGAAGATGTCCAAGTCGAAGGGCAACCTGGTCTTCGTCTCCCGCCTGCGCGGGGAGACCGATCCGATGGCCATCCGGCTGGCCCTGCTGGCGCATCACTACCGCTCCGACTGGGAGTGGACCTCCGACCAGCTTGCCTTGGCGGAGGTGCGGCTGGCGCGCTGGCGCTCGGCGGCGGGCCTGCAGACCGGCCCCGACGCCGGTGTCGTGCTCGACAGGGTCCGTGCCCGGATGGCCGACGACCTGGATGCTCCCGGCGCCCTCGCGGTCATCGACGACTGGGCCGAGCGTGCCCTGTCGGAGGGCGGCAGCGACCCGGGCGCGCCGCTCCTTGTCGGGCGGATCGCGGACGCGCTGCTCGGAGTCGCGCTCTGAAGGCGGGGCGTCCGGCCCTCTCTGGCGCTGCCCGGGGCTCTCGGCGGCGTTGAGAGCCGCGTTGAGAGCCGCCCTGCCCGCTCTGAGGTCAGTGCTCTTCGGGCGGCCGCCTGGAGGGCACTCCCCGGCGGGGGAGCAGGGGCCGGAAAATGACTGAGCCCGCACCGCTTGCGCGGTGCGGGCTCAGCCCGAAGCCTTTGAGGTCAAACCAGGTCAGATGAGCTCGACCTTGTCGGCCTGCGGGCCCTTCTGGCCCTGCGTGGTGACGAAGCTGACACGCTGGTTCTCCTCCAGGCTGCGGTAGCCGCTGGAGTTGATAGCCGAGTAGTGCACGAAGACATCGGCGGTGCCGTCATCCGGTGCGATGAATCCGAAGCCCTTTTCGGCGTTGAACCACTTAACGGTGCCCTCAGACAAAACTACTTCTCCTCATTGGGAGCCTCACCGAACCACCAGGTCGGCGGCACGGGGCTGCGTTGCGGACCCTACCATGCACCCGCGGAAACCATCCGGAGAAACTGTAACGTCCGCTGTCGGCGGACTTCTCATAAGCACTTGAGATGATAAGGCTAAGCTGAGAACTACGACTGCAACTGCAACACTCTATCGGACAGTTGTGGGGTGTGCAAGTCAAGAGATCGAGGCGAGGAAGCGTTCCCGCTCCTCCTCGGGGAGGCGGTCGATGAAGAGGGTGCCGTCGAGGTGATCGGCCTCGTGCTGGAGAACGCGGGCCAGCATGCCCAGGGCCCGGACGGTGACGGGTTTGCCGAACATGTCACGACCGCGGGCCGTGACCATGTAGGAGCGTTCCAGTGGCCACCAGTGGCCGGGGGCGGACAGGCACGCCTCGTCGGCCACGATCCTCCGCTCGGACAGTTCCAGGCGCGGGTTGACCAGGTGGCCGGACTTGCCGTCCAACTCGTAGACGACGACCCTGAGCGGGACGCCGATCTGCGGGGCGGCGAGTCCCGCGCGGCCCGTGCCGGCACGCATCGTGGCCTGGAGCGACTTCACCAGGACGCGCAACGCGCGGTCGAAGGTGGTCACGGGCTCGGCCACCGTGCGCAGCACGGGATCGTCGAACAGTCGGATTGGCTGGACGGCCACGCGCACTCCCCGAGGCGGATGAATCGGCACCGGTGACGGTTCCCGTTGTCGCGCCGGCTCAACCATTGCCGTTACTTGTGAGTGTGCTTCGGTAGGCGCGCTCCGACCGGCCCACGCCTTACGGCATGAGCGTTCTCTCGCTTCAGGCCACATCGGCTCCACGAGCGTTCGGCCTCTCCCCGCATCTCTGGGCGGCGTGAGCGTGAGCGCGATCACACTCCAGGAGCCGGCCGCGCCGCTACCCTGGGGGCGCGGGATCGTGACAGAGCGTGTTCGTGACCGAACGGTCGCCGGCTTCCCGCCCCCTGGGTTTCCGGAGTGTTGCGAGTGTGCGGCGTGTGCATTGCGTATTTCCAGGGTTAGTTACGTGTAACCGGTGCACCATCACAGACAGTGAATGTGCGTAACGCCGCCCTCCTAGTTTCGGAGATCGAAGCCCCCCGAAACCACAGGAGGACAGACGATGAGGCCCTGGATCAGCGACTGGCGGCCCGACGATCCGGATTTCTGGCAGGAGCACGGCCGGAAGGTGGCCAGGCGGAACCTGGTCTTCTCCATCTTCGCCGAGCACCTCGGGTTCACGCTGTGGACCGTCTGGAGCATCGTGGCCGTGCAACTCGGCTCCTACGACTTCTCCACCGACCAGCTCTTCTGGATCGTCGCCCTGCCCAACCTGGTCGGCTCGGCGCTGCGCATCCCGTACACCTTCGCCCCGGCCAGGTTCGGCGGCCGGAACTTCACGGTGGTCAGCGCCCTGCTCCTGCTCGTGCCCGCGGTGCTGCTGGCCGTCGCGGTCGGCGACCCCGGCACCCCCTACTGGGTGTTCCTCGCCATCGCGGCCACGGCGGGGCTGGGCGGCGGCAACTTCGCCTCCAGCATGGCCAACATCACCCACTTCTATCCCCGGGACAGGCAGGGGGCCGCGCTCGGGCTCAACGCGGCCGGCGGCAACATCGGGGTCAGTTCCGTCCAACTTCTCATGCCGTTGGTGATCGGGGCGTTCGGGCTGGCCGCCGCGGGGCTGTTCTGGATTCCCTTCATCCTGGCCGCCGCGGTGGGCGCCTACTTCTTCATGGACAACCTGACCTCGGCCAAGGCCAGTCCCGCGGACCAGTTGAAGGTCGTCGGCCGGGTCCAGACCTGGATCATGTCAGTCCTGTACATCGGTACGTTCGGCTCCTTCATCGGCTACTCCACCGCGTTCCCACTGCTCATCAAGAGCCAGTTTCCCGAGCAGGCCTCGCTGGTCTGGCTGGCCTTCCTCGGCCCGCTGCTCGGCTCCCTGGTCCGCCCGGCGGGCGGCTGGCTGTCGGACCGGCTCGGCGGGGCGCGGGTGACGTTCGTCAACTTCGCCGCGATGGCGGGCGCGGCGGTGCTGGTCTGGCAGGGGCTGTCCCAGCGCGGCTTCGCGCTGTTCTTCTGTGCCTACATGCTCCTGGTCGCCACCACCGGTATCGGCAACGGCTCCACCTACCGGATGATTCCGGCGATCTTCCGGGCCAAGGCGGTCGCGGGCGTCACCCCGGGCACGGCCGCTCACGACGCCGCCGTGGCCGTCGGGAAGCGGGACGCCTCCGCGGCCATCGGAATCATCTCCGCGATCGGTGCCTTCGGCGGGTTCTTCATCAACCGCGGATTCGGCAGCTCCATCGCTGCGACCGGCGGGGCGGGGGCCGCACTGGCCTCCTTCGCCTCCTTCTACCTGGTGTGCGCGGTCATCACCTGGGCCTGTTACCTGCGTGCCGCAGGCAGTGTGCCGAGCCTGGCGGCGGCCCGGGTGTGAGCGCCGGCCAGGCCCGGCACCCGCCGTGCTCACATCCGGCACCGGCCTGGCCGACGGATAACTCACATCCACCTCATTGCGAATGTGAACACGGTTAGTGGCTTGTAGCACATCGGTAACAGGGGAGACCTCACGGTGAAACCGCCTGAAAGCACCATCGGACCCATGCCGGTCTCACTTCCCCCCCAGACACCTGTGAAGGGTGGGACGGCGACGCACTGCCCCTACTGCGCTCTGCAGTGCGGCATGAACGTCGCGGTGGACGAGACCGTCACGATCACTCCGCGTCACGACGTCCCGGCCAATGCGGGAGGACTGTGCCAGAAGGGCTGGACCGCCGGTGAGCTCCTCACCGGCGAGCGGCTGACCACCCCGCTGTTGCACGGCGAGGAGGTCGGCTGGGACGAGGCGCTCGGCTTTGTCGCCGACCGGATACGTGCCGTCCAGGCCGAACACGGCCCCGACGGCGTGGCCGTGTTCGGCGGCGGCGGCCTCACCAACGAGAAGGCGTACCTGCTCGGCAAGTTCGCCCGGGTGGTGTTGCGGACCAGCCAGATCGACTACAACGGCCGGTTCTGCATGTCCTCGGCCGCCGCGGCCACCAACCGAGCCTTCGGGATGGACCGTGGTCTGCCCTTCCCGATCACCGACCTCGCCCGTGCCGACGCGGTCCTGATCGCGGGCGGAAACGTGGCCGAGACCATGCCGCCGTTCGTCCGTCACCTCACCGCGATGCGCGCGGCGGGCGGCCGGCTGATCGTCATCGACCCGCGGGTCACCGCGACCGCCCGGCAGGCCGACCTGCACCTGCAGCCGACCCCCGGCACCGACCTGGCGCTGGCCCTGGGCCTGCTGCACATCGTGGTCGCCGAAGGTGATGTCGACGAGGCGTACGTGGCCGCCAGGACGAGCGGGTTCGACGCGGTCCGCACCTCGGTCGCGGCCTGGTGGCCCGAGCGGGTGGAACGGATCACCGGTGTTCCGGTCGCCCGGATGCGCGACGCGGTCGCGATCCTCGCGGGCGCGAGCCGGGCGGCGATCCTCACCGGGCGCGGCGCCGAGCAGCACGCCAAGGGCACCGACACCGTCAGCGCGTTCGTCAACCTCGCGCTC
This sequence comes from Streptosporangium sp. NPDC002607, assembly GCF_053592655.1. Classification (NCBI taxonomy): domain Bacteria; kingdom Bacillati; phylum Actinomycetota; class Actinomycetes; order Streptosporangiales; family Streptosporangiaceae; genus Streptosporangium; species Streptosporangium sp. NPDC002607. Next base: position 116,172 of record NZ_JBSFWD010000005.1, on the reverse strand, counting down.
GCCCTCGGGCTGCCGGGGCGCGAGGGGTCGGGTTACGGCTGCGTCACCGGGCAGGGCAACGGGCAGGGAGGCCGCGAGCACGGGCAGAAGGCCGACCAACTCCCCGGCTACCGCAGGATCGATGATCCGGCGGCCCGCGCCCACGTCGCCGCCGTGTGGGGCGTCGACCCCGGTGACCTGCCGGGACCCGGCCGCTCCGCCTACGAACTGCTGGACGCGCTCGGCGCCGGCGGCGGCCCCCGGGCGCTGCTGCTGTTCGGCTCCAACCCGCTGGTCTCCGCGCCGCGTGCCGGGCACGTCGCCGAGCGGCTCGGCTCACTGGACCTGCTCGTGGTCTCGGACCTGGTCCTGTCGGAGACCGCCGCGACGGCCGACGTCGTGCTGCCCACCACCCAGTGGGCCGAGGAGAGCGGCACCATGACGAATCTGGAAGGCCGGGTGCTGCTCCGCCGCCAGGCGGCCGCCCCGCCGTCAGGGGTGCGGAGCGACCTTGAGATTCTCCGGGGGCTCGCCACGAGACTTCGCGGGACAGCCGGAGCCGAGGGTTTCCCCACCGATCCGCGCGAGGTCTTTGATGAGCTCCGCCGGGCCTCGGCAGGTGGGATCGCCGACTACGCCGGCATCACCTATGAGCGGATCGCCGCCGAGACCGGGGTGTTCTGGCCCTGCCCGGCCGAGGATCACCCGGGTACTCCCCGGCCTTTCCTGGACGGCTTCGCCACGCCCGACGGGCGCGCCCGGTTCGTACCGGTCGAGCACCGTCCGCCCGAGGAGGACGTCGACCCGGAGTATCCGCTCCATCTCACGACGGGACGGGTGCTCGCGCACTACCAGAGCGGTGCGCAGACCCGGCGGATCGCCACACTGAACATGGCGGCACCCGAGGCGTTCGTGGAACTCCACCCCGACCTCGCCGAGCACCTGGACGTGGCCCCGGGGGAGATGCTGCGGGTGGTCAGCCGGCGCGGCGCGACCGAGGCGCCGGCCAGGGTCAATCCGGCGATCCGGCAGGACACCGTGTTCATGCCGTTCCACTGGCCGGGCGTCAACCTGCTCACCAACCCCGCGCTGGACCCGGTGTCGAGGATGCCGGAGTTCAAGGTCTGCGCGGTCAGAGTGGAGCGTGCCGGATGACCCGGATCGTGGTCGTGGGCAACGGGATGGCGGGCGCCCGTCTGGTGAGCGAGATCCGTGCCCGTGACCGGCACGTCGGGCTGACCGTGTTCGGGGCCGAGGAGTCGCAGCCCTACAACCGCGTGCTGCTGTCGAACGTCGTGGCCGGGACGATGCCGCCCGACCAGGTGCGATTACTCGACCCGGCCTGGTACGCCGATCATTCGGTGACGGCGCTGTCCGGGGTCGAGGTGACCGCCGTGGACCGGGAGAACCGGGCCGTGCTCACCGCCACGGGCAGGCGCGAGCCGTACGACGTCCTCGTGCTGGCGACAGGCAGCGCGGCGGTCGTGCCGCCGGTACCGGGTGCGGCGGGCAGGGCCGTCACGTTCCGCACGATGGACGACTGCAGGAGGATCCTGCGGGCCGCCGGCGCGGCGCGGCACGCCGTGGTGATCGGAGGTGGTCTGCTCGGAGTCGAGGCGGCGCGTGGCCTGGCCGGGCGCGGCCTGCCGGTGACGCTGCTGCACCTGGCGGGGCACCTGATGGACCGTCAGCTGGACGCCGAGGCCGGGCTGGTGCTCGGCCAGACCCTGGGCGGGCTGGGGGTGAGGACCAGGACCGGCGTCGTGGTCGAGGAGATCCTCGACGACGGTGTGCGGCTCGCGGGAGACGAGACGGTCGAGGCCGATCTGGTGGTGCTCGCCTGCGGGGTCCGCCCGGTGACCGGGCTGGCTCGCGAGGCCGGGCTGGAGGTGGCGCGCGGGATCGTCGTCGACGACGAGATGCGCACCGACGACCCGTCGATCTTCGCGATCGGCGAGTGCGCCGAGCACCGGGGCAGGGTCTACGGGCTGGTCGCGCCCGCCTGGGAGCAGGCCGCGGTGGTCGCCGACATCGTCACGGGGGCCGACAAGGCCGCCCGATACCGGGGATCGCGGCTGGTGACCCGGTTGAAGGCCAGGAGCGTGGAACTGGCCGCGATGGGCGAGACGCACCTGACCGAGGACGACGCAGAGGTCGTGCGGTTCAGCCACCGGGCGGCGGGAACCTACCGCAAGCTCGTCATCCGCGACGGCCGCCTGGTCGGCGTGATCCTCCTCGGTGAGACGTCGGCGGTGGGCAACCTCACCCAGTTGTTCGACCGGGGCGGGCCGCTGCCGGGAGACCGGGCCGGTCTGCTCTTCCCCGGTCTGCAGGGCAACGCGGTAGCCGAGAGCCCGGTCAGGATGCCGGACGCGGCGAAGGTCTGCCAGTGCAACGACGTGACCAAGGGGCAGATCAGGGCCTGCTGGGAGTCGGGCGCCAGGGACGTCACGGCCGTGGCCGCCGCCACCCGCGCCACCACCGGCTGCGGCGGCTGCCGCGACGCGGTCGAGGGCATCGTCGGCTGGCTCTGCGAGCAGGAAGGAGTCTCGGCGTGACCGGCGCTGGAGGCGAGGGAACGGCCGGGCGCCGGACGGACACGGAGCCGCCCCGCCCGGTGAGCGGGGCGATCCATCGGGGACGGGCAGACGGAGCGGACGGAAGGGCGAGCGCGATCATGTCACGACTTGTCGTGGTGGGAAACGGACCGACATCGCACCGGCTGGTCGAGGCCCTGGTCGCCAAGGGGTTCACGGGCCGGATCACGGTGCTGGGGGAGGAGCCCAGACCGGCCTACGACCGGGTGGCGCTGACCTCCTACCTGGTGGGCAGAAGCGTTGAGGATCTCACCTACCCGGTGCCGGAGGGAGTCGTGCCGCGCCTGTCGTCCAGGGTCGTCGACATCGACAGGCGGACGAAGGAGGTCACCACCGCGGACGGCCATCGCGAGCCGTACGACGTGCTGGTGCTGGCCACCGGGTCCAGCCCGTTCGTGCCGCCGGTGCCGGGCAGGGAACTGGACGGCTGCTTCACCTACCGCACGATCGACGATCTCGACGCGATCAGGGAGGCCGCCTCGGCCGCCACGAGCGGCGTCGTGGTCGGCGGCGGGCTGCTGGGGCTGGAGGCCGCCGACGCCCTGCGCGGCCTGGGCCTGTCGACGCACGTGGTGGAGATGGGCGGCTGGCTCATGCCCCGCCAGGTCGACGAGGGCGGCGGCGCGGTGCTGCGCGGTCACGTGGAGGGGCTCGGCCTGAGGGTGCACACCGAGGCGGGTGTGCAGGAGATCGTCGCGGGCCCGGACGGGCGGGTGGCGGGCCTGGTCAAGCCGGACGGGGAGACCGTCGAGGCGCAGATCGTGGTCTTCTCCGCCGGGGTCAGGCCCCGTGACGAACTGGCCAGGCAGGCCGGGCTGGAGGTTGGCGGGCGCGGTGGGATCGTCGTGGACGACCGGATGCGCACCGCCGACCCGGCGATCTACGCGATCGGCGAGTGCGCGTCGCACGAGGGCGTGGTCTACGGGCTGGTCGGCCCCTGCTTCACGATGGCCGAGGTCGCCGCCGACCGCATCCTCGGCGGCGGGGCGGTCTTCACCCGTGCGGATCTCTCCACCAAGCTCAAACTGCTCGGTGTGGAGGTCGCCCAGTTCGGCGCCATGGACGGCGCGCTGGACGTGACCTTCATGGATCCGGTGGGCGGGGTCTACCAGAAGCTGTTCGTCAGCGACGACGCGCGCACCCTGCTCGGCGGGATCTGCGTCGGCGACGCCACCCCGTACAACACCCTGAAGCCCTTCGTCGGCCGCGATCTGCCGGGATCGCCGAGCGAGCTGTTGTTCAGCGGTGGCCCGGCGAGCGTGGAGCTTCCCGACGACGCGCAGGTCTGCTCCTGCAACAACGTCACCAAGGGCCAGGTGCGTGCCGCCATCGCCGACCACGGCCTCACCGACGTCGCCGGGATCAAGGGCTGCACCCGCGCGGGCACCACCTGCGGCAGCTGCGTCCCGATGCTCAACCAGATTCTCGTCAAATCGGGCGTCGAACCCTCCAAGGCTCTGTGCGAGCACTTCGCGTACAGCAGGGCGGAGCTGTTCGACATCGTCCGGGTGCGCGCCATCACGACGTTCTCCCAGCTGATCGCCGAGCACGGCGCCGGGCGCGGTTGTGACGTGTGCAAGCCGGTGGTCGCCTCGATCCTCGCCTCGCTCGGCGGCGGCCACATCCTCGACGGAGAGCAGGCCGCCCTGCAGGACACCAACGATCACTTCCTGGCCAACATCCAGCGCAACGGCACCTACTCGGTGGTGCCGCGCGTCCCCGGTGGGGAGATCACCCCGGACGGGCTCATCGTGATCGGCGAGGTGGCCCGCGACTTCGGCCTGTATACCAAGATCACTGGCGGGCAGCGGATCGACCTGCTCGGGGCCCGCGTGGAGCAACTTCCGCTGATCTGGAAGCGCCTGGTGGACGCGGGCTTCGAGTCCGGGCACGCGTACGGCAAGGCACTGCGCACCGTGAAGTCCTGCGTGGGCTCGGCCTGGTGCCGGTACGGCGTGCAGGACGCCGTCGGCCTGGCCATCGCGCTGGAGCTGCGCTACCGGGGGCTGCGCTCGCCGCACAAGCTGAAGTCGGCGGTCTCCGGCTGCGCCCGCGAGTGCGCCGAGGCCAGGGGCAAGGACTTCGGCGTCATCGCCACCGAGCGAGGCTGGAACCTCTACGTGGGCGGCAACGGCGGCTTCAGCCCGCGCCACGCCGACCTGTTCGCCTCCGATCTGGGCACCGAGGAACTGGTCCGCGTCATCGACCGGTTCCTGATGTTCTACATCCGTACCGCCGACCGCCTGCAGCGCACCTCCGCCTGGCTGGAGGCACAGGGGCCGGCCTACGTCAGGGAGGTCATCCTGGAGGACTCCCTCGGAATCTGCGCCGACCTGGAGGCGCAGATGGAGCGGCACGTGGCCGGCTACGCCGACGAGTGGCGCGCCACGATCGAGGACCCGGAGAGGTTACGGCGGTTCGTCTCCTTCATCAACGCCCCCGGCACGCCGGACCCCTCGATCGCCTTCGAACCCCAGCGTGACCAGGTGAAACCGGTCCTCATCCCACTGGAGGTGGTCCGTTCCTGACCAGCCGCCCCATGTCCCACATCCCCCGCCGACGCGGTGGGAGGCCCGCTCCGGCCTGCCACCGCCGACATCCCGAGAAGAGGCACTCACCGATGACCGCCCTGAGCGAAGAGCTGGAGCAGGCCGGCTGGACGCCGGTCTGCTCCTACCCGGACCTGCTGCCCGAGCGTGGCGTGTGCGCGCTCGTCGGTGGTCGCCAGATCGCGCTCTTCCGCGCCTTCGACGGCACCCTGTTCGCGATCGGCAACCGTGACCCGTTCAGCGGTGCCCACGTCCTGTCCCGCGGGATCATGGGCACCAGGGCCGGCGAGCCGGTGGTGGTCTCCCCCATGCACAAGCAGGCTTTCTCCCTTGCGACGGGGGTGTGCCTGGACGACCCCGCGACGGCCGTGCCGACCTACCCGGTCCGCCTCACCGGCGAAACGGTGGAGGTGGGCACGGGGTGAGCCCGCAGGCGGCCGGATACCTGAAGAAGATCAAGCGAGGAGTGGTGAACGACAGATGAGCATCGCCGTTCTGGACAGCCCCGTCGACTCTCCCGAGACCGCGCCCGACGCGCTGGCCGGGTTCACGATCGGGGTCACCGCCACCCGGCGGCGCGAGGAGTTCTGCGCGCTGCTGGAACGCAGGGGCGCCAGGGTGGTGCGCGCCCCCGCGATCCGCCTGGTACCCCTGGCCGAGGACGCCGACCTGCTGGCCGCGACGCGCGCCGGCCTGTCCGCCCCGATCGACGACGTGGTGGTCACCACCGGCGTCGGCTTCCGGGGATGGATGGCCGCCGCCGAGGGCTGGGGGCTGGCGGGCGACCTCGCCGAGCACCTGACCTCCGCACGGCTGCTGACCCGCGGGCCCAAGGCCCGCGGCGCGGTCAGGGCCGCTGGGCTGAACGACCACTGGACCCCGTCCACGGAGTCGTGCGAGGAGGTCAAGCAGCACCTCCTGGCCCAGGACCTGCGCGGCCGCCGCATCGCCGTGCAGCTGCACGGGGAGCCGCTGACCGGCTTCGTGGCCGCACTGCGCGAAGCCGGCGCGGAGGTCATCGAGGTGCCGGTCTACCGGTGGCTGCCCTACCGGGACGTGTCGCCGCTGCGCCGCCTGGTCAGCCAGGCGATCTCCGGCGGGGTGGACGCGGTGGCCTTCACCAGTGCCCCGGCCGTGTTGGCCATGCTCAACTCGGCCCGCGCGGACGGCCTGGAGGACGCACTGGTCGCGGCCTTCGCGGGGCCGGTCGTCGCCGCCTGCGTGGGCCCGGTCACCGCCGGGCCCCTGGAGGCACGCGGGGTGCCCACCGTGCAGCCCGAGCGCTCCCGCCTGGGCACGCTGGCCCGTACCCTCGCCAGGCACCTGCCCGAGCACAGCGTCACCCGCCTGGTCGCGGGCGGCCACCGGCTGGAGATCCGCGGTCACGCCGTCGCGGTGGACGGCGAGCTGAAGCCGCTGCCGCCGGCGCCGATGGCGGTGCTCAAGCGTCTGGCCGACAAACCCGGGCACGTGGTGGCCCGCTCCGACCTGCGGACAGTGCTCCCCGGAGGCCCGTCGCGGGACTCGGCCGAGCACGCGGTCGAGATGGCCATCACCCGCCTGCGCCGGGCGCTCGGCCCCTCGGGAATCGTCGAGACGGTCGTCAAACGCGGTTACCGCCTGGCCTGCGACCGAGGCGAAGGCCTGTGACGACGCTGGTCCTCGCCGGGCACGGGACGCGCAGCGCGAGGGGGGAGGAGACCCTGGCCGGTCTGCGTGACCTGGTACGCGAGGGCCGCCGGGGAACGCGCGTCGAGCAGGCGTTCCTGGAGATCAGCTCACCCCCGCTGGCCGACGTGCTCGCCCGCGTGCCCGGCCCTGTCGTGGTGGTCCCGCTGCTGCTGGCGGGCGGCTACCACGTCCACATCGACCTGCCCGCGGTGGTGGCCGCGGCCAGGCCGGACGCCGCGGTGACGGCCCCGCTGGGGCCGCATCCGCTGCTCGCGGCCGTGCTCGCCAGACGACTGGCCACCGCGGGGCTGAGGGCGGCGGACTCGGTGATCCTGGGAGCCGCGGGGTCGTCCGACCCCGCGGCGCTGGCCGACGTGCGGGCGGCGGCCCGGCTGCTTTCGGTCCGGCTCTCCCGCCCCGTCACCGCGGCCTTCGCCGCGACGGGCACCCCCTCGATCGCCGAGGCCCTGGAGCGGCTGCGCTCAGGACCCGCGCCGCGGATCGCGCTCGCCTCCTACCTCCTGGCCCCGGGCTTCTTCCAGGACCGTCTGGAGACGTCCGGTGCCGACCTGGTCGCCGCCCCCCTGGGGGTGGACGCCGATCTGGCCGCGCTGGTGTGGGCCCGGTTCGACCAGGCGTGCCCGGCGCCGGTGACCTTGGACTCGGACCGGAGGCGCCTGGTCTCCGCGCGTCCGGTCCTGGCGGAGGGGAACGGCCGGTGGTGACCGCCGGCCGCGGGCTCAGCCGTCGGAGTCGCGGTCGCGCCGGCGCAGGTAGCGCTCGAACTCGGCGGCGATGGCGTCACCACTGGCCTCGGGCAGCTCGGCGGCGTCCTTGCGCTCCTCCAGCTCCTTGACGTACTCGGCGACCTCGCTGTCCTGAGAGGCCAGCTCGTCGACGCCGTGCTCCCAGGCCCGGGACTCCTCGGCCAGCTCGCCCAGCGGCATCGGGATGTCGAGCAGGTCCTCCATCCGGCTGAGCAGTGCCATGGTGGCCTTCGGGTTGGGGGGCTGGGCCACGTAGTGCGGCACCGAGGCCCACAGCGACACGGCGTGCAGCCCGGCCGCGCCCAGGGACTGCTGGAGCACGCCGACGATGCCGGTCGGTCCCTCGTAGCGGCTCAGCTCCAGGTTGATCGCCCTGGCCAGCCCCTCGTCGGTCGCCGATCCCACGATCGGCACCGGACGGGTGTGCGGCGAGTCGTTGAGCAGCGCGCCGAGCAGAACCGCCAGCTCGACCCCCAGCTCCCGGCAGACCAGGACGATCTCCTCGCAGAAAGCGCGCCAGCGCATGTTGGGCTCGATACCGCGGAGCAGCACCACGTCGCGGTCGACGCCCGGCGGCCTGGCCACCGACAGCTTCGTGGTCGGCCAGGTGATGGAGCGCGTCAGCCCCTCGCCCATCTCGACGATCGGGCGGGTCACCTGGAAGTCGTAGTACTCCTCGGGGTCCAGGGAGACCAGCGGGGTCGCCTTCCACTCGCCCTCGAGGTGCGCGATCACTCCGCTCGAGGCCTCGCCCGCGTCGTTCCACCCCTCGAACGCGGCGATCATCACCGGGTCGACGAGCTCGGGCAGACCTTCGATCTCGATCACGCGCCCCTCCTTCTCACCGCACCGTCCTATCCGGCTAAGCCTATGCCGTGAGGGGGCCTTCACGTCACCTTCCGGATGTGGTGTGGACGATCAGGACGTCACAGCCCGCGCGCTGGGACACGCCGGACGGCACCGAGCCGAGCAGCCGCCCCGCCAGGCTGTTGAGCCCCCGGTTGCCGACGACCACGAGATCGGCCCCGCGCCTGCCGGCGAGCGATACCAGCACGTCCACCGCGTCACCCTCCTCGGCGGCCAGTTCGATCGTCCGGGCGCCCGCGGCGGCCGCGCGCTCCCGGGCGGCGCGCAGGGCGTCGTCCGCCGGGGTGGAGCCGGTCACCTTGTAGGAGAGGTCGCCGAGGACGTCGGCGGCGGCGTTGCGGTCACGCTCGCGCATGGGGGAGTAGGCGCAGGCCAGGATCAGGTCGGCGCCGGTGGCGGCGGCGAGGGAGGCGGCCGAGGAGACCGCGCCGAAGGAGGAGGTGGAGCCGTCGGTGCCGACAAGGATGGTGCGGTAGGTCGCCATCGGTGCCTCACAGGGGTGGCCGTGTTAATTGGACAAGAAGTTCAATTGCTGTCAACAACAATAACGGCCATGCGGGTCCCAGTACTCTTGTCTCATGACAAGCACCCCGTCCTTCCGTGAAGTCCTGGCCGAGCGCGTGATGGTCGCCGACGGGGCCATGGGGACGATGCTTCAGGCCCACGACGTCACCCTGGACGACTTCCAGGGCCACGAGGGCTGCAACGAGGTGCTCAATGTCACCCGCCCCGACATCGTCCGCGCCGTGCACGAGGCCTACTTCGAGGTGGGGGTCGACTGCGTCGAGACCAACACCTTCGGGGCCAACCTTTCGGCTCTCGGTGAATACGACATCTCCGAACGGGTCTTCGAGTACTCGGAGGCCGGTGCCCGCGTCGCCCGGCAGGCGGCCGACGCCTGGTCCACCCCCGAGCGGCCGCGCTTCGTGCTCGGCTCCATCGGCCCCGGCACCAAGCTCCCGACTCTCGGGCACAAGCCGTACGCCGTGCTGCGCGACGCCTACTACGACAACGCCGCGGGGCTGGTCGGCGGTGGCGCCGACGCCCTGATCATCGAGACCTCCCAGGATCTGCTCCAGGTCAAGGCGGCGGTGATCGGCGCACGCCGGGCCATCGCCGACGCCGGCCGGGACGTGCCGATCATCGCCCAGGTGACCATCGAGACCAACGGCGCGATGCTGCTGGGCTCGGAGATCGGCGCGGCACTGACCGCGATCGAGCCGCTCGGCGTCGACGTGATCGGCCTGAACTGCGCGACCGGCCCCGCCGAGATGAGCGAGCACCTCCGCTACCTGGCCCGCCACGCCCGGATCCGCCTCTCGTGCATGCCCAACGCCGGACTGCCCGTGCTGACCTCCGATGGCGCCTACTACCCGCTGAGCCCCGAGGAACTGGCCTCGGCGCACGAGAACTTCACCCGCGACTACGGCCTCTCCCTCGTCGGCGGCTGCTGCGGTACCACGCCCGAGCACCTGCGCCGGGTCGTCGAGAGGGTACGCGGGCAGGAGACGGCCCCGCGCCGGCCACGCCCCGAGGCCGGTGCCTCCTCTCTCTACCAGAGCGTCCCCTTCCGCCAGGACATCTCGTACATGGCCATCGGCGAGCGCACCAACGCCGTCGGTTCCAAGGCATTCCGGGAGGCGATGCTCGCCCAGGACTGGGAGGAGTGCGTGGAGATCGCGCGGGCGCAGGCCCGCGACGGCGCGCACATGCTCGACCTCTGCGTCGACTACGTGGGGCGCGACGGCGTGGCCGACATGAAGGAGCTGGCCTTCCGCTTCGCCACCGCCTCCACGCTGCCGATCGTCCTCGACTCCACCGAGCCCGCCGTGCTGGAGGCCGGGCTGCAGATGCTCGGCGGGCGCGCGGTCGTCAACTCGGTCAACTACGAGGAGGGCGACGGCGTCGAGTCGCGCTTCCACAAGAACATGACGCTGGTACGCGAGTACGGCGCGGCCGTGGTGGCGCTGACCATCGACGAGGAGGGCCAGGCGCGCACCGCCGACTGGAAGGTCCGGATCGCGCTGCGCCTCATCGAGGACCTGACCACGAAGTGGGGCATGAACGTCGAGGACATCCTCGTCGACGTGCTCACCTTCCCCATCGCCACCGGCCAGGAGGAGACCAGGCGCGACGCGCTGGAGTCGATCGAGGCGATCAAGGAAATCAAGCGGCACCACCCCGGGGTGCAGACGGTACTGGGCCTGTCGAACGTGTCGTTCGGTCTCAATCCCGCTGCCCGCATCGTGCTCAACTCGGTCTTCCTCAACGAGTGCGTCAACGCCGGCCTCGACGCGGCGATCGTGCACGCCTCCAAGATCCTGCCGATGGCGCGCATCCCCGAGGAGCAGCGCCAGGTCGCCCTGGACATGGTCTACGACCGGCGCAGGGAGGGTTACGACCCGCTGCAGCGGTTCATGGAGCTGTTCGACGGCGTCGACGCCGCGGCTCTCAAAGCGAGCAAGGCCGAGGAACTCGCCGCGCTGCCGCTGTGGGAGCGGCTCAAGCGCCGCATCGTCGACGGTGAGCGCAAGGGCCTGGAGGCCGACCTCGACGAGGCCCTCGCCCAGCGCCCCGCCCTGGAGATCGTCAACGACGTGCTGCTCGACGGCATGAAGACCGTCGGCGAGCTGTTCGGCTCCGGCCAGATGCAGCTGCCGTTCGTGCTCCAGTCGGCCGAGGTGATGAAGACCTCGGTCGCCTACCTGGAGCCGCACATGGACCGGGTCGAGGGCGAGACCAAGGGCCGCATCGTGCTCGCCACGGTCAAGGGTGACGTGCACGACATCGGCAAGAACCTGGTCGACATCATCCTCTCCAACAACGGCTACGAGGTCGTCAATCTCGGCATCAAGCAGCCGGTGTCGGTCATCCTGGAGGCCGCGGAGGAGAAGAAGGCCGATGTCATCGGCATGTCCGGGCTGCTGGTGAAGTCCACGGTGGTCATGAAGGAGAACCTGGAGGAGATGAACTCCAGGGGCATCTCCGACAGGTTCCCCGTGCTGCTCGGCGGGGCCGCGCTGACCCGTGCCTACGTCGAGCAGGACCTCGCGGAACTCTTCCAGGGCGAGGTCCGCTATGCCCGCGACGCCTTCGAGGGACTGCGCCTGATGGACGCCTTCATGGCGGTCAAGCGCGGCGAGAAGGGCGCGAGCCTGCCGCCGTTGCGCGAGCGCCGGGTCAAGACCGGAGCCACGCTGGTCAGGACGCCGGTGGAGGAGCTGCCGACCCGCTCCGACGTGGCCGTCGACAACGCGGTGCCGGCGGCGCCCTTCCTCGGCGAGCGCGTCATCAAGGGCGTACCGCTCGCGGAGTACGCCGCGTTCCTTGACGAGCGGGCGACGTTCATGGGTCAGTGGGGCCTCAAGGCCGCCCGCGGTGGTGACGGGCCCTCTTACGAGGAACTGGTCGAGACCGAGGGCAGGCCGCGCCTGCGGATGTGGCTGGAGCGGATGCAGACCGAGGGCCTGCTGGAGGCGGCGGTCGTCTACGGCTACTTCCCGTGCGTCAGCGACGGCGACTCGCTGATCATCCTGGACGAGGGGGGCAACGAGCGCACCCGGTTCACCTTCCCGCGCCAGCGCCGCGACCGGCACCTGTGCCTGTCCGACTTCTTCCGCGCCAAGGACTCCGGTGAGGTCGACGTCGTCGCCTTCCAGGTCGCGACGATGGGCAACCGGGTCTCCGAGGCGGCGGCCGAGCTGTTCGCCAAGGACGCCTACCGCGACTACCTGGAGCTGCACGGTCTGTCGGTGCAGCTGACCGAGGCCCTGGCCGAGTACTGGCACGCGCGGGTGCGCACCGAACTGGGCATCGGCGGTGACGAGTCCCTGGAGGACATGCTCAAGGTCAACGTCATGGGCTGCCGCTACTCCTTCGGCTACCCGGCCTGCCCCAATCTGGAGGATCAGGTCCAGCTGATGGGGTTGCTCGACCCGTCCAGGATCGGTGTCGAGCTGTCCGAGGAGTTCCAGCTCCACCCCGAACAGTCGACGTCCGCGCTGATCGTCCATCACCCTGAGGCCAACTACTTCAACGTGTGACCGTCTGCCGGAAGGGCTACAAGGGTATGGAAGCGGTTCTCTTTGACATGGACGGGCTTCTCGTCGACAGCGAGAAGATCTGGTTCCAGGTCGAGACCGAGGTGATGGAGCGGCTCGGCGGCGAGTGGGGGGCCGCCCACCAGGAGAACATGGTGGGCGGCTCGATGTCGGCGGCCGTGGCGTACATGCTCCGGGTCTCCGGCGGGAGCGCCGCTCCCGAGGAGGTGGAGAGCTGGATGGTGGAAGGCATGATCTCCAGGCTCGCCGGTGGTGTGGAGATGATGCCGGGCGCCGCCGAGCTGCTGGCGGGGGTGCACGGGGAGGGCCTGGCCGCCGCCCTGGTCACCTCCTCGGCACAGCCGATCGCCGAGGCGTGCCTGCGGAGCATCGGCAGGCATCACTTCGACCACGTGGTCACCGGTGACGATGTCGCAAGGACCAAGCCCGATCCCGAGCCCTACCTGACGGCGGCCCGTCTGCTGGGGGTGGACCCGGCCCGCTGCGTCGCGCTGGAGGATTCCCCGAATGGGGTGACATCGGCTACCGCGGCGGGCTGCCGGGTGGTGGCGGTGCCGAGCGTGCTGCCGATTCCCGGTGCGCCGGGCCGTCTTGTCGTCGGGTCGCTGCATGAGGTCGATGTGGAGGTCCTGCGCTCCCTGTCCGCCGGTGCCCGCTGAGCGGCCCTGTCGTCCGGCGGATGGTATGAGGACGGCCGGTGCGCTCCTTTCGGGAGAGCGCCTGCTGGGGACCCTCCCTGATCTTTCATGCGATCCTGGCCGCACCCCCTAGGGGATGATCCCTCCTTGAGAAGGAGGGCTCGTCCCGATCCGACGTGCCAGGATGGATGTCGGATAGGTCAACATGAGGGGCGGTCCGCTGTGTCGTTCAATCAGATCGCGTGGTTGCCGCTCTGCGCCGGGGTCACCGGTGTGGGGCTGGTGCTGAGTTTCCTGCTGATGCGGCGCCGTGGCGTCGCGGCGGGGTTACGCGCCGCGGCCTGGTCACTGCTACCCGTCGCCGCCTTTCTGACCGGCGCGCTTCCCACCCTGTGGCAGATCGGCACGGCGATCATCGGTTTCCTCACAGGTCTGGTGTTCAACCCCGTGGTGTGGTCCGGGGTGGCGGTGACCGGACTCGCCGTGGTGCTCTTCCTGGTCTCCGGGTTCCTGCGTGGCCGCCGACTCAGGGCCGCGGCGTCCTCTGCGTCCTCCGCGTCCTCTGCGCCCCCGGTGTCCTCCGCGTCCGCTGTGCCCGCTGTGGCAGCGGCGGGCCCCGGTGGGCGGGGCGGGGCCGCGACGGCCGCCACGCAGCCGTTGCCCAAGCACAAGGCCGCGCCCGCGCCCGCCTCCGGGCCCGCCGCGAAGCCGGCCGCCGACGACGACTTCTCCGATATCGAGGACATCCTCAAGCGTCGCGGGATCGGGTGACGCTGAGTAATCGACTCATTCCCATGTCACGAATCCAAGACAGAAGCGGAACGGCTTCCGGACATTAGCTCCAAGATCAGAACGAATGAATTTCACGTGAATCACAGTTAAGCCACATAGCGCCCCAGAGGACTGGTCAGCGCAGTTCAGCCCATAGATTCTGCGCACGGGGCCACGAACTACTGGCCCGTAGACTTACGGCGCGCTACCCGACCCGGGAAACGCGTTGACGGACAACGTCGTCTGGGATCCAGGGGGCCAACTGTATGACCGCACCGCTCGACGCCCCCGGTAAGACCACCGAGGTCTCGCCGGAGGCAGTGCTCGCGGGAGCGGGCGTGAAGGCCGTCCAAGGCCGCTCGCTCGGGCAGATCGCGTGGATGCATCTGAAACGCGACAAGGTCGCGCTCGTCGGTGCCGGCGTGGTCGTTCTGCTGATCGTCATTGCGATCTTCGCTCCGCTGATCGTGGGCCTGCTCGGCCACCCGCCGAACGAGTTCCACCAGGAGATGATCGACACCTCCACCATGACGCCCAAGGGCGGCACGGGCATCGGCGGGGAGTTCCTGTTCGGGGTGGAACCGGTCAACGGTCGTGACCTTTTCAGCAGGGTTATCTACGGAGCGCGGATCTCGCTGCTGATCGCGGTCCTCGCCACCCTGCTCTCGGTGGTCATCGGCACCGTCATGGGCGTGATGGCCGGTTACTTCGGTGGCTGGGCCGACACCCTGATCAGCCGCACGATGGACGTCTTCCTGGCCTTCCCCCTCCTTGTCTTCGCGATGGCCCTGGTCGGTGTCCTCGGCCAGTTCGAGCAGAGCCTCGGGGTGAAGGGCGACGCGCTGCGTATCGGCCTGCTGATCTTCGTGATCGGTTTCTTCAACTGGCCGTACATCGGCAGGATCATCCGAGGCCAGACACTGTCACTGCGGGAACGCGAATTCGTCGACGCCGCCCGTAGCCTGGGCGCCCGCGGACCGTACATTCTGTTCCGTGAGATCCTGCCGAATCTGATCGCGCCGATTCTTATCTACGCGACGTTGCTCATTCCGACGAATGTCCTGTTCGAGGCGGCACTCTCGTTCCTGGGAGTCGGTATCCAGGCGCCCACGGCGACCTGGGGAGGCATGCTCTCGCAGGCGGTGAAGTTCTACAACGTGCCGCATTTCATGTTCTTCCCCGGTATGGCGATTTTCATCACGGTGCTGGCCTTCAACCTCTTCGGCGACGGGCTGCGCGACGCCCTCGACCCGAAATCGTCCCGCTGACCCTCAACCTCCCGTTCTCCTGGAATTAACAAGGGGTGCAAGTAAATGAACAAGAGATCCGCACTGGCCTTCGCGGCCGCGGGTGCCGCTCTCTCCCTGGGGCTCTCCGCCTGTGGCGGCGGCGGCAGCGAGACGAAGCCGGCCGATGGTTCGTCGGCCGCGCCGGCGGCCGCGGACGCGTTCAACGCCGGACTCGAGGCGGTGTTCAACCCTTCCGACAAGAAGGGGGGCGTCCTGAAGATGGCCATCTCCGAGGACTGGGACTCGGTGGACCCCGGTGACACCTACTACGCGCTCTCCTGGAACCTTGTCCGGATCTACGGTCGTTCGCTGGTGACCTACACCCCGGCTCCCGGTGCCGAGGGTCGCAAGCTCTCCCCCGACCTGGCCGAGAACCTGGGCGAGTCGAGTGACGGCGGCAAGACCTGGACCTACAAGCTCCGCGCCGGTCTGAAGTTCGAGGACGGCACGCCGATCACGTCCAAGGACGTCAAGTACGCGGTTCTGCGCTCCATGGACAAGGAGACGCTGGTCAACGGCCCGACGTACTTCAACGACTGGCTGGACCTGCCGAAGGACTTCAAGAGCGTCTACAAGACCCCGGACGTCAACACCGACTCCGCGATCGAGACGCCGGACGACCAGACGATCGTCTTCCACCTGAAGAAGGCCTACGGCGGTTTCGACAACTTCGCGGCCCTGCCCGGCACGATTCCGGTCCCCAAGGACAAGGACACCGGCGTCAAGTACCGCGAGCACGTGGTGGCCTCCGGCCCCTACAAGTTCGACAAGGTCGAGGCCGGCAAGCAGTACACCCTGGTCCGCAACGAGCACTGGGACCCGGCGACCGACCCGATCCGCAAGGCGCTGCCGGACAGCTACGAGATCTCCCTCGGCGTCAACGCCGACGACCTGGACAACCGGATCCTCTCCGGCGACCTGCACATCGACCTCGCCGGCTCGGGCGTCCAGCCCGCCGCGCTCGGTCGCGTGCTGAGCGACCCGGCGCTGAAGGCCCGGGCGGACAACCCCACCGGCGCCCGCACCTGGTACACCTCGATCGTCTCCGACGTGGCCCCGCTGGACAACGTGGAGTGCCGCAAGGCGGTCATCTACGGCGCCGACCGGGTGGGCCTGCAGAACGCCTACGGCGGCGAGTTCGCCGGCGGTGACATCGCGACCGGCCTGATGCCGCCGTCGATCGGCGGCTGGAAGAAGCTGGACCTCTACCCGACCGGCACCGGCGACGTGGAGAAGGCCAAGGCCGCGCTCGCCGCCTGTGGCAAGCCTGACGGCTTCGAGACCATCATGGCCTACCGCGCCGACCGTCCCAAGGAGAAGGCGACCGCCGAGTCGCTCCAGCAGGCGCTGGCCAAGGTCGGCATCAAGCTGGAGCTCAAGGGCTACCCCACCGGTGACTACTTCGCGCTCTACGCCGGCAAGCCGGACTTCGTGAAGAAGAACGGCATCGGCCTGGCCACCAACGGCTGGGGCGCCGACTGGAACGACGGCTTCGGCTTCATGTCGCAGATCGTCGACAGCCGCACCATCCGTGAGTCGGGTGGTAACTACAACATCAGCATCAAGGACAAGGAAATCGACGCGAAGATCGACCAGATCTTCACCGAGACCGATGTCGCCAAGCGTGACGCGCTCTGGGGCGAGATCGACCAGCGGGTCATGGAGCAGGCCTACGTGCTGCCCTCGGTCTGGTCCAAGGGTGTCCTCGTCCGCCCCCTGGGTGCGACGAACGTCTTCGTCACCGGCGCGTTCGACATGTACGACTACCTGAACCTGGGCGTCCAGTAACCGTCGGAAATCCTGTTCAGTTAGTCGAGGCTTGAAGGGGCCGGCCCACAAGGCCGGCCCCTGGAGCCGGGGGGACTGTGGTCACTTACATCATCCGGCGCCTGATCGGCGCGGTGCTCATGCTCGTCATCGTGAGCATGGTCACGTTCTCGATCTTCTTCGTGGTTCCCCGTATCGCGGGTGCCACGGCTGAGGACTTCGCCAGCCGTTACATGGGCAGATCCGCCGACGCGGAGATGATCGCGGTCACGGCGGAAAAACTCGGATTCAACGATCCGATTCCCGTGCAGTACGGCCGCTGGATCGCAGGTGTCTTCGTCGGCTCGGAGTTCGACACCGGCGCCGCCATCGAGGAGTGCCCCGCTCCCTGTTTCGGCTACTCCTTCATCAAGAGGCAGCCGGTCTGGCCCGACCTGGTGGATCGCATCCCGGTGACTTCCTCGCTCGCCCTGGGCGCGTCGGTCATCTGGTTGCTCGGTGGCGTCGCGATAGGCGTGCTGTCCGCGCTGCGAAAAGGCACGATCTTCGACCGGGCGGCGATGAGCATCGCGCTCGCCGGGGTCTCCCTGCCGATCTTCTTCACCGGCATCGTCTCCCTCGTCGTCTTCAGCTACGGGTTAGGCATCACCGCGCCGGGCGGCAGCTTCACGCCGTTCCTGGAGAATCCGGCGGAATGGGCCTACAACCTCCTCCTGCCATGGATCACCCTCGCATTCCTCAATGCCGCGTCCTATGCGCGTCTGACCAGGGCGGGAATGCTGGAGACCATGAGCGAGGACTACATTCGCACGGCCAGGGCCAAGGGCATGCAGGAGTCCAGGGTGGTCGTCAGGCACGGCCTGCGCGCCGCGCTGACCCCCATCCTGACGATCTTCGGTCTGGACCTCGGCCTGCTGCTCGGTGGCGCGGTGCTCACCGAGAGCACGTTCTCGCTGAAGGGCATCGGTGACTACGCCGTCCAGGCCATCGTGACGAACGACCTTCCGAAGATCATGGGTGTCACCATGGTCGCGGCGCTCTTCGTTGTGCTGGCCAGTCTGATCGTCGACCTGCTGTACGCGGTGGTCGACCCGAGGGTGAGGCTGGGATGAGCGCTCCGTCGAGCTTTCTCGAACTGAGGGACCTGCGGATTCACTTTCCGACGGACGACGGCCTGGTCAGGTCCGTCGACGGGCTCTCCTTCCAGCTGGAGCGCGGTAAGACGCTCGGCATCGTGGGCGAGTCCGGATCCGGCAAGAGCGTCACCTCGCTGGGCATCCTCGGCCTGCACAAGGGCGGCCGGGCGAAGATCTCCGGTGAGATCTGGCTGGACGGCGAGGAACTCGTCACCGCCTCCGCCGACCACGTCCGGACGTTGCGCGGCAAGAAGATGGCGATGATCTTCCAGGATCCGCTCTCGGCGATGCACCCCTTCTACACGGTGGGTGCGCAGATCGTGGAGGCGTACCGGATCCACCACCAGGTCAGCAAGAAGGTCGCGCGCAAGCACGCCATCGACATGCTGGGCCGGGTGGGCATCCCGCAGCCGGAAAAGCGCGTCGACAGCTATCCGCACGAGTTCTCCGGCGGCATGCGCCAGCGCGCGATGATCGCCATGGCGCTCTCCTGCGATCCGGAACTGCTGATCGCGGACGAGCCGACCACGGCTCTGGACGTGACGGTCCAGGCACAGATCCTGGACCTGATGCGTGACCTGCAGCGTGACTTCAACGCCGCGCTGATCGTCATCACCCACGACCTGGGTGTCGTCGCGGAGCTGTCGGACGACATCCTGGTGATGTACGGCGGGAAGGGCATCGAGTACGGCACGGCGGAGGACATCTTCGAGCGGCCCGAACATCCCTACACGTGGGGCCTGCTGGGATCGATGCCACGTCTGGACCGGGAGCGGACCGAGCGGCTGCTGCCGATCAAGGGCAGTCCCCCCTCACTGATCAACTTGCCCACCGGGTGTGCCTTCCACCCGCGCTGTGCCTATGCCGGCCGCACCGGAGGGAAGTCGAGCACCGAGGTGCCCGAGCTGCTCGAGAGTGACGGCGGCCATCTGGTCCGGTGCCACCTGCCCTACGAGGCCAGGCGGGACATCTGGGAGAACGAGATCAAAGTGAACCTGGAGTCCTCGTGAGCGAGCGAGACGCGCGTTCGACGAACGGAAAGTCTGTGACCGAGCCAATTCTGTCAGTGCAAGGGCTGGAGAAGCACTTCCCAGTCACCAAGGGCCTGCTCAAACGCCAGGTCGGTGCGGTCAAAGCGGTCGACGGGATCAGCTTCGACGTCCTCAAGGGGGAGACCCTCGGCCTGGTGGGCGAGTCCGGCTGTGGCAAGACCACGACGGGTCGCATGATCACCAGGCTCATCGAGCCGACCGGCGGGAAGGTCGTCTTCGAGGGCCACGACATCACTCACATGTCGCAGTCCAAGATCAGGCCACTTCGGCGCGACATGCAGATCATCTTCCAGGATCCCTACTCCTCGCTCAACCCCCGCCACACGGTCGGCGCCATCGTCGGTGCGCCGTTCCGTATCCAGGGGATCAAGACCGAACAGGGGATCAAGAAGGAAGTCCAGGACATCCTCGCCCTGGTCGGTCTCAACCCCGAGCACTACAACCGTTACCCGCACGAGTTCTCCGGTGGCCAGCGCCAGCGCATCGGCATCGCCCGAACGCTCGCGCTCAAGCCCAAGCTCATCGTCGCCGACGAGCCGGTGTCCGCGCTGGACGTGTCGATCCAGGCCCAGGTCGTCAATCTTCTGGAAGACCTGCAGAACGAGCTCGACCTGACCTACGTGGTCATCGCGCACGACCTGTCGGTGGTCCGGCACATCAGCGACCGGGTCGCGGTCATGTATCTCGGCAAGATCGTCGAGCTGGCGGACCGTAAGAACCTGTACGAGTCGCCCATGCACCCCTACACCACCGCGCTGATGTCCGCGGTCCCCATCCCGGACGTCAAGCGGCGTGAGGGGCGCGAGCGCATCCGCCTCCAGGGCGACGTGCCCAGCCCGCTCAACCCCCCGCCGGCCTGTCGCTTCCACACCCGGTGCTGGAAGGCCCAGGAGATCTGCAAGACCGTGGAACCGCCGCTGGCAGAGCTGGCGGCGGGCCACCAGGTGGCCTGTCACTTCCCGGAGAACACCTCCAAGGAGCAGCCGCCCCTGCAGGCCGTCTCGGACTGACCGATCCCGGCCCAGGCCCGCGCACTCGCCGTGGTGACGGCCGGTGCGCGGGCGCACCCGTTCGCGCCGGGTGCCGGGTCAGGGAGGCGAGCCGGGGGTGATCAGACCGGTCTCGTAGGCGAGGACGACGGCCTGGACGCGGTCGCGCAGGCTCAGCTTGGTGAGCACGTTGCCGACGTGGGTCTTGACCGTCGTCTCGCTCACCACCAGCTCGGCGGCGATCTCCGCGTTGGACATACCCTTGGCGATCAGCTTGAGCACCTCCAGCTCACGCTCGGTCAGCCGCTCCAGGCGAGTGGGGGTGGACTGCCGGTGGGTCGGCAGGTGTGCGCCGAACTTGTCCAGCAGCCGCCTGGTGATGCTCGGCGCGACGATGGCGTCGCCGGCCGCCACCACTCGGATGGCCTGGACCAGTTCCTCCGGCGGGACGTCCTTCAGCAGGAAGCCGCTGGCTCCGGCGCGCAGCGCCTCCACGATGTACTCGTCCAGGTCGAAGGTCGTCAGCACCAGCACCCGGGGCACGTGCGCACCTCCGGCGGCCTCCCGTACGATCCGGCGGGTCGCCTCGATGCCGTCCACGCCCGGCATCCGGATGTCCATCAGCACCACGTCGGGCAGCAGTGCCCGCGACTGGTCCTGCGCGGCCTTGCCGTCCCCCGCCTCACCGACCACGGTGAGGTCGGGTTCGGCCTCGAGGATCAGGCGGAAACCGGTGCGCAGGAGTGGCTGGTCGTCCACCAGCAGCACTCTGATCGTCATTATGTGTCCTTGAGGGGGAACCGGGCATCAACCTCGAATCCGCCCTCGGGACGTGGGCCGATCCTCAGAAGTCCACCATAGAGGGCAACGCGTTCGCGGATGCCCACCAGTCCGTGACCGGTCGCCCCCTCGCTCGTTTCGCCCGTTTTCTGGCCGAGGCCGTCGTCGGTGACCCGCACGGCCAGCTCGCCTGACTCGTGCCGCACCGTCACCCAGGCTCGTGCCTGCGGCCCCGCGTGCCGCAGGCTGTTGGTCAGGGCCTCCTGCACCAGCCTGTACGCGGCCAGGTCGACCCCGGGCGGCAGTGCCCCCGTGGTCCCGCGCTCGTCCTCGATCCACAGCTGTGTCCGCAGCCCCGCCTCGCGCATCTGGTCGACCAGGGCGGGAATCTCACGCATCCCCGGCTGCGGATTGCGCTCGGCGGGCGCCGCGTCGGTTCTGAGCACGCCCACGAGGCTGCGCATCTCCGACATCGCGGTCCGGCCAAGCTCCTCGATCGCCGACAGGGCCTCCTGGGCCCCCTCGGGGTTTCCGGCCAGCACCCGGCGTGCCGCGGCGGCCTGGACGGTCATCACGCTCACGTGATGGGCCACCACGTCGTGCAGCTCACGGGCGATGCGGGAGCGCTCCTCGGCCCTGGCCGCCCGGGTGTCGGCCTCCCGGATGTGCTCCATGCGCCGTGCCCGGTCGTGCAGCTCCGCCTGGTAGGCCCGGCGCAGCCGCACGTTCCGGCCGGCGATCCACAGGGAGACGGCGAAGACGACCATCAGCAGGTGGGTGCTCCACTCGCCAAGCCCGCCGCCGGCCGCCGCAGACAGGAAGTGGCCGGCCAGGGTCAGTGCGGGAGCGCACAGGCTGACCGCCAGGCCGCGCCGGACGGCGATCGTGTAGACCAGCACCAGGGCGGCGAGCCAGAGCAGGGAGGGGTTCCGTCCCGCCGCGGCCAGCGTGATCTCGATCAGGCAGACCAGACAGAGCAGCAGGAAAGGCCAGTGGCGGCGCAGCGCCACCGACAGGCAACCGGTCACGATCAGGCCGAGGCTCATCGCGTCCGGCTCCCCGAGACGGGCCGGATCGCCGAAAACCTGGGCGACGTGGGCGAAGGGAACCGAGGCGGCCGCCAGCGCCCCCCCGAGGAGCAGATCAGGGATCAGCGGATGCCCGCGGAACCAGGCCCGCAGGCTACCGATGGTGTTGCGCACACAACCAACTTAGGTGCCCTTCCTGCCCAGCCACCCTGCCACAGGCGGATATCCCCCTCATCCCCACGTAGGACAGTGCCGATTGCGACACCTGTTGTTGGCGACGCTGCGCGTCGCGGTGAGGCCGCTCTTACCCGGCTCCTTCCCTCGTCGGTCGGGGCCGTTCGTTCCTCACGACCCCGCCCTCCTCAGTCCAGTCGCCGGCGCGGCCTCACGGGTTGATTGCGACGCTGGGACTTGCCCCAAGAAGCCCCAGAGGACGTGCCTGTGCCACTTTGGAGGGACTACCCGTGAGGACGCGCCGGCGACTGGACTGAGGAGCGAAGGAGCGAAGCGGATGAGCGACGAGGGAAGGAGCCGGGTCTAAGCGTCCTCACCGCGACGCGCAGCGTCGCCAACAGCACGGTTGCTGCGGACGGTGTCGCCTGGCTGGCGCTCGGGCACCGGCGGGGGAGTGCCGCCGAACTCCGGGCACAGGTCCTTGTAGCTGCACCAGCCGCACAGTCTGCTGGGCCTGGCCCGCCACTCACCCGTCTCCAGCGCCCGCTCGATGGCCTGCCACAGGGCCTGGACCTTCCTCTCGGTGGCCAGCAGGTCGGCCTCGTCGGGTGCGTAGCGCAGGACCTCGCCGCCACCTCCCAGATACATCAGCTGGAGCAGGCGGGGCACCGAGCCGCGCAGCCGCCACAGCACCAGCGCGTAGAATTTCATCTGGAACAGCGCCTTGGCCTCGAAGGCGGGCCCCGGGGCGCTGCCGGTCTTGTAGTCGACGACGCGGACCTCGCCGCTGGGCGCCACGTCCAGCCTGTCGATGTAGCCCCGCAGCATCAGGCCGCTGCCGAGCACCGCCTCCACGTAGAGTTCCCGCTCGGCGGGCTCCAGGCAGGTGGGGTCCTCAAGGGTGAAGTAACTTTCCAGCATGACGCGGGCCTGGGCCAGCCACTCGGCGCGGTCGTCGTCACCGGTGAACATGCCGGCATACGAAGGATCCTCCTGCTGCAGCCTGTGCCACTGCGGCTCCAGCAGGTCCTGGGCCGCGGCGACCGTGCGATCGGGGGCGGGCAGGTCGTACAGCCGTTCCAGCACGGAGTGGACCATCGTGCCGCGCACGGCGGCCGGCGACGGAGGCTCGGGGAGCCTGTCGATCACCCGGAAACGGTAGAGCAGCGGGCACGTCATGAAGTCACCCGCCCGCGACGGCGACAGGGCTCCGATGATCGTGGGCTCGGTCAGCGACATGACCGCACTGTAGGTCACGGTGACGACAGTTTGCGCCCGAGGTGCCCTCGTGGCGTCTGCCGGGGGTCCGGCGGCGCGTACCATCGAGGCTTGAGGGTGGATTGAACACGGGTTGAACGAGGAGTGGTGAGCCAGCGGTGAGCAGCGACAGCCCACGCCGGGACAGTTCAGGGCTGCGGATGGGCCGGCCGTTCGGCATTCCGGTCTACGTCTCGCCGACCTGGCTCATCGTGGCGGCGTTCATCACCTACTCGTTCCAGGGCGTGGTGGCCTACTGGCTGCCCGAACTGAGCATCCCGATCACGTACGTCGTCGCGTTCGTCTTCGCGGTGCTGCTGTACGTCTCGGTGCTCCTGCACGAGCTGGCGCACTGCGTGGTCGCCAGGATGTACGGCCTGCCGGTCCGGCGCATCACGCTCTACCTGCTCGGCGGCGTCTCGGAGATCGAACGCGAGCCGGAGACGCCCGGCAGGGAGTTCATGGTGGCCTTCGCGGGCCCCCTGCTCTCGCTCGGCCTGGCCGGGCTCGGTTTCGCCGCCTCCCGGATCATCGACCCCGGAACGATCCCCGGCGTCCTGGTCTTCCAGCTCTGGTTCGCCAACCTGATCGTCGGTGTCTTCAACATGCTGCCGGGGTTGCCGCTCGACGGGGGGCGCATGCTCCGCGCAGGCGTCTGGAAGATCACCCGCAAGCCCGGTACGGGCACGATCGCCGCGGCCTGGGCGGGCCGGGGGCTGGCCGTGGCCCTGGTCGCGATCCCCATCGGGCTGGCGCTGGCGACCAGGTCGGCGCCGGACATGACGTTCGCCTGGTCGGTGCTGCTGGCCGCCTTCATCTGGTTCGGTGCCACTCAGGCGCTGCGCGGTGCCCGGGTGCGCGCCCGCATCCCCAAGGTCAACGCCCGCGCCCTGGCCAGGAGGGCCATCGCGGTCACCGGCGACGTGCCGCTGGCCGAGGCCCTGCGCCGGGCGGCGGAGGCGCAGGCGGGGGCGATGGTGGTCGTCGACCATGAGGGCCACCCCACGGGCATCGTCAACGAGGTCGCGGTGGAGGCCACTCCGGAGAGCCGCCGCCCCTGGGTGACGACGGGTTCGCTCTCGCGCAGCCTCGAACCGTCGCTGGTGCTGGCCGCCGACCTGGAGGGGGAGCCGTTGATCGACGCCATGCGTGAATCCCCGGCGGGTGAGTATCTCCTGGTGGAGCGTGGTGGCGAGATCTTCGGTGTGCTCGCGACGTCTGACGTGAATCGAGTGTTCAGCGGAGTTTAAGCGAACCACATGTCACTTGCAGGCGTCTCACTGAATACTCGCCGAAGACAGGACGGCCAGGGAAAATCATCCCTGTTTGTCCTACTCGTTTTCGGCTCGTACCAGGACTAGGGTTTTGGCTAGTGAACTGGCTGGCCATGTAGCTTAAGGGACGTCAATTGGCACCCCCCCACACGCCGGCTCCGGCCGGCGATCTGACGCCGGATCTCCTCGGCGCGCCCGAATGGACCGACCAGATGGTCGCCGCCGCGGGCATACCCATGTACGACATCCCCTTCCTCACGGTCGGTGGCGGCATGGGCTCCTTCGTGACGCTCGACTATCTGAGGATCTACGGCGTCCCCACCTCGCAGATGCGGGTGGTCTCCAATATCGATCACCCATGGCAGACCTACGAGTTCCTCACCAGGTGCTCGCAGATCCCCCGTGGGGAGCGGATCCGCTCCGACTCCTCCTCTCGCCCGGACAACCTGTGGGGGTTCCCCTCCTACGCCCTGGAAGAGGCGTGGAAGGAGAAGAAGCCGTCGTACCTGTGGCAGATCCTCACCGAGCCGATCATGAACGACTACTGGACCCCGCGCGCGGGCACGGTCTTCGAGAACCTGGAGCGCGAGGCCAAACGCATCAACTACTGGGACATGCTGGTCAAGGGACAGGTGCGGATGGTCCGCCGCCGGGCCGGCGGCGGCTACTTCACGGTGGTCACCCCGCCGGACGGCGCGGCGGCGACCAAGCGCATCATCTTCCGCTCGCGCTTCGTGCACATCGCGATCGGCTACCCGGGCCTGAAGTTCCTGCCCGACCTGCAGGAGTTCCGGACCAAGCACGGTGACTACCAGCACGTCGTCAACGCCTACGAGCCGCATGAGCAGGTCTACGAGTTCCTGAAGACCAGGCCGGGCACCGTGGTCATTCGCGGCGGTGGCATCGTCGCCTCCCGGGTGCTCCAGCGGCTGTTCGACGATCGGGCGCGGTACGGCCTGCAGACCCAGATCATCCACATCTTCCGCACGTTCGTCAGCGGCTCCCACGGCGCGCACATCTGGTCACGCCGCAAGGGCGGGGACGGCTGGGCCTACCAGGGCTTCAACTACCCCAAGTCGGTGTGGGGCGGTCAGCTCAAGGCGCAGATGCGCAAGCTCGAGGGCACCGACCGGGCGAAGAAGTACAAGGAGATGGGCGGCACCAACACCCCCTACCGGCGGCACTGGCAGGAGCAGATGCGCGCGGGGCGCAGTGGCGGTTACTACCACCCTGTGCAGGGCACCGTCGACCGCGTGGAGCACAGCCAGGACGGGCGACTGGTCAGCTACGTGCGCAGCAGCGACGGCATCGTCCGCGAGCCGGTCTCCGACTACATCATCGACTGCACCGGCCTGGAGGCCGACATCGCCGAGCACCGGATCTTCGCGGACCTGCTCCAGCACGGTGGGGCGTTCCGCAATCCGGTGGGCAGGCTCGAGGTGGAGCGCCACTTCGAGGTGAAGGGGACGGCCAATGGTGACGGTGCCCTCTACGCCTCGGGATCGGCCACGCTCGGAGGTTACTTCCCGGGTGTCGACACCTTCCTCGGCCTGCAGATCGCGGCTCAGGAGATAGCCGACGATCTGGCAAGACGAGGGTTCGTCAAAAAGATGGGACCGCTGCGCTCGACCTCGCAGTGGTTCAAATGGGCCTTCAACTCGTCGGTGTAAGGAGTAGTCCCCCGTGGTTCCGACTCTGTGGGGCCGTATTCAGACGCGCCTCTTCATGCTCGCCACCGTTGGCGCGATCATCACCCTGCTGATCGTGCCGGTGCTTCCCGGCTCCTCCGGGCCGCTCTCCGAGCGCTACGTCAACGGGTTCCTGGTCCTCGCGGCGGTAGCTGTGCTGGGGATCGTCTGGGAGCTGATATATCACTTCCTGATGCAGTTCAGATGGGAGAAGGACTGGCCGACCCTGTTCGGCCTGCTGACGCTCGTGCCCGAAGGCCTTGTGCTGTACTTTTTGCTACGGTCCGGTGCAGTCGATGTTATCGATCCGGTTCCGCCGGCCGCCTTCTGGACGCACTTCACGGTCGTCTGGGTATGCATCTGGCTGGTGACGAACGGCCCCATGCGGGTGCCGTTCATCCGGTGGCGTTTCCGGGGAGGGAGAGTTCTGTGACCGACCAGGGCTTCGGGGTGGTGCGTCCGCTTCCGGGCAACGGGCTGGTGGCCTATGTGGGCGGCCTGCTGCTGGTGTGCGACGCGGCCGAGGCCGTCGTTGAGGATCTGCTGGGGGCGCTGCGGGAGACCGCGGCCTCGGGCGGCGACGGCCGGTTGCTGGCCCGCCGGGTCGCCCAGATCCTCGCCGTCGTGATCGGTGAGCCGGTGGCGTGTGCCGTCGCCGGTCCGGTCAGCGGGGGAGTGGCCGTCCTGGTCAGCGGCCCGGCGTTCGCGGCGGTGGCCGGCGCGGCCGGTGAGATCCAGCTCGCCGGACGTGACGCGCTCACCTGGTCCGACCGCTTGGTTCCCGGCCCGGTGACCCGGGTGGAGCTGAGCCTGCCCGACGCCGGGGCCGCGCACCCGCTGTCCCGGCTGGACGCCGGAGTGATCGTCGCGGGCGGCGTCTGGTGCGACCTGACGGAGGCGGGGGCCGCCCCGCAGGCCATGCCGCGGATGGAGCCCGCCGCGTCACAGGTCCACCAGGCACCCCGGATGGAGCCCGTGGCCCCCGAGCCCACCCCGATGCCCGCACCACCCGAGCGGCCGGCCTCCCCCGAGTGGTCGGCCCTCCCGGAGGGCGCCCCGCCGGCGCCCTACCCCCTGGGCCCGGCCGAGCCCTATCCGATGGGCCCGGCGGATCCCTATCCGCCGGTCACCGCCCCGCCGCCGATGGAGCCACAGCCGCAGGCGTGGCACTCCGAGCCGATCCCCGCGGTCTCCCCGCAGGGGCCGATGCCCTCCACCGGACCCGCCTCCGCGATGGTCCACCATGAAGAGGTCCGTCACGAGGACATCGACACGGCCAGGGCCAGCGGGATGGGCGGGGATCCCGTCGACGTCCGCGACCAGCCGTTCGAGTACGAGTTGCTGACGCCCGGCGGTTCACAGTCCGGGGCCGAGTCTCCGGCGCCCGCGCCGAACTCCGGGGCCGAACCCGAGGCGCGGCCGCTGGTCTACGGGGTCGACTGCAAGAACGACCACTTCAATGACCCTCGCGTGCCCTACTGCGCGGTCTGCGGTATCGCACTGGTCCAGCGCACCCTCGTTCCCTACAAGGGTCCGCGCCCGCCGCTGGGGGTCCTGCTCCTGGACGACGGCCTCACGCTGCGGCTCGACACCGACTATCTGGTGGGCCGCGACCCCGAGCGGGCACCCGAGGTGGCCGACGGCTCTGTGCGCCCGGCCAAGGTCACCAGCCCCGACGGCTCGGTCTCCCGCCGGCATCTGCGGGTGGCGCTGGACGGCTGGGACGTCAACCTGGTCGATCTGGGATCTGTCAACGGCACCCAGATCCAGCCGCCCGGTGACCCCAACTTCTACGACATCCCGCCGAACGAGCCGGTTACGATCATGCCCGGCACCACCGTGCGGATCGGTGTCTCGCGCACCATGCGCTACGAGTCACACCGCAACCGCTGAGAACGCCTTTCGCCTTCCTGGCGGTTTCCGGGCGGTACGGCCATGGCCGTACCGCCCGGCGTGTTCTCGGGGTCCTTTCGCCGTGCCGCTCGCGTGCCAGGTCGATGTGCGATCAGAGCTGCGGGGCCGGGGCGCGCAGAGCGGAGACGGCCTCGGCCCAGTCGACCGGGTCGGGGTCCTGCTCGGGGCGGACCAGCAGGTGCGCGCCCTCCGGGGCGGTCCCGGTGTCGGCGGCCACGACCAGCGCACCCTCGGGGATCGCACCCGTGCCGGCCGCGACTCCGAGCTTGGACAGCCGCTGGGCCAGGGCTGAGGCCCGGTTCCCGCCGGTGACGATCAGTGGCCGGTCCCACAGCATCGCGAGGGTGAGCGCCACGTGCGCGGCCGCGTCGTCACCGGAGCCGTAACGTACCGCGACCGGCCCCGGTTCGGAGCCGGGCTCGGCCTGTTCCGGCACGGGCAAGGACACGGTCACCACGCGGCAGACCGCGCCGTCACGTACGGCGGCATAGCCGGGGACACCGGCGGGCAGTACCAGCAGGTCGGCTCGGGCACCGGAGGCCAGCTCCGGCAGCTCGCCTGCCACATCCGCGCTGAACCGGCTCACCACCCTGGTCTCCGAGCCGCGCTCGCGGGCACTGCCGGCCAGCGCCTCCAGGTCGTGGAGGGTCTCGGCCAGCTCGGCCAGCTCCGAGGAGAGGCCGCTGCCGACCTCCAGGCGGCCCGCCGGGTAGGGGCGCAGGTGGCCCAGGACCACCTCGGACGGCGACCTGGACAGGGCCAGGGTGGTGGTCAGGCCGACCAACGGGGCCTGCTCGGCGGGCGGATCGGGCACGATCACCAGCACCCGGTGGGCGGCGGTCACGCCGAGGGCGGCACGTTCGGCTTCGGCGATGTCGCGGGCCACCCGCCTGTCGGGGTAGATCCTGCGCACCAGCGGGCCGGTCATCGCGGTCGTGACGAGGGCCATGACCACCATCAGCGAGTAGAGCTCGTCGTCGAGCACGCCCTTCTGCAGGCCGACGGTGAGGATGACGATCTCGGTGAGCCCTCGCGTGTTGAGCAGGGAGGCCAGTGCCCAGGACTGCCGGTTGGGCAGCCGCTGGGTCCGCGCGGCGGCGTAGGAGCCGAGCAGCTTGCCGCCGATCGCGACGGCCAGGATCGCGGAGAGCGTGCCGAGGCTGGACAGGTCGAGTTCGCGCAGGTTGACGTTGAGCCCCGCCACCACGAAGAACATCGGCAACAGCAGCAGTACGGCGAGCTGTTCCAGCCGCTCCAGGATCTCGTGGTTGAGCCGTTCCGCCCCCTCGCGGGGCATCACCGCGCCGAACACGAACGCGCCGAAGATGAAGTGGACGTGCATCCACTCGGTGGCCCAGGCCGATCCGATCAGACCGAGGAGCACCAGGGAGAGCAGGCCGGGTGTCAGCCGCCCGGCCCTCTCGTAGGCGGGCACCAGCCGGGCCAGCAGGGGCTTGACGACCAGGAACATCACCAGCGCGTACGGCAGGGCGAGCAGGACCTTCCACTGCCCCTCGGACTCTCCGGCCCCCGCGATGCCCACCACCACCGCCAGGACGGTCCAGGCGAGCACGTCGATGACGGCCGCCGAGGCCAGGGCGAGGCCGCCGAGCGTGATCCGCTGCATTCCCCGGTCGGTGAGGATCCGCGCCAGCACCGGGAAGGCGGTGGCGGCCATCGCCGCGCCCATGAACAGCACGAACGGCAGGGTCTTGTCGCCTCCCACGTGCTCACCCGCGATGGCCAGCGCGAGCACGCAGCCCAGGACGAACGGCACCACGGTCGAGCCGAGCGCCACGGTCACCGCGATCCGTCCCTTGCCCCTGACCAGCTTCTGGTCCAGTTCCAGGCCGACGACGAACATGAACAGCACCAGGCCGACGTTGGCCAGGGCCTGCAACGGGGGCCGCATCTCGGAGCCGAACAGCTCGTCACCGATCAGGGGGCCCAGCAGGGTGGGGCCCAGCAGGATGCCGGCCACGATCTCGCCGATGACCGGAGGTTGGCCGAGCCATCTGGCCAGCGCTCCGAAAAGCCGCGCGGCCGCAAGGACGATGACAAGGTCAAGCAGGAGCAGATCCATGTGCAGCAATTGCGAGCACGCTTTCCGTATGCAAAGAAAAGCCCCGAGAATGGCGAAGGCGACGTTACCGTGTGTGGGATGTCGTCGCGAACGTTGCGCAGGCATGGAGGGAGACCGTTGTGGAAGGCATCGCCGACTATGAGTTCATCCGGTCACTGGGAGCCGGTAATCACGGTGAGTTCTACTTGGCGAAAAGGCCCGAGCGGTTACCCATCGAGGCGGACCTGGTCGCGGTGAAGGTGGTGGGGGGCACGGGGAACGACGCCTTCCGCCGCGCCACGAGAGAGTTGAAGGCGTTCGCCGCGGTGCGCTCCCCGTATCTGGTGCGGCTCTACGACGCCGGCCAGCAGGGCGGGGTGTTCTATTACTCGATGGAGTACCTGCCGGACGGCTCGCTGGCGCATCCCGCGGAGCGGCCGTCGCGCGAGCGGGTGCTGCGCTCGATCGCCTGCGTCTCCCACGCGGCGCAGGCACTGCACGAGGAGGGCATCGTCCATCGCGACATCCGCCCCGGCAACGTGCTGCTCGCCGACAACGGGGGCAAGCTCTCCGACCTGGGCCTGTCGCAGGTGCTGACGCCGGGCGTGACGGTGACCGGGATGGGGGACATCGGTTCGGTGGAGTTCACCGATCCCACGCTGCTGCAGGGGGAGACGCCCACCCCCGCGGGCGACGTGTGGTCGCTGGGCGCGACGCTGCACTGGGCGGTGAGCGGCGTCGGGCTCTACGGGAAACTGCCCACCCACGACCCGCTGCTGACCCTGCGGAAGGTGTACAGCACGCCGCCGTCGATCGATCCGGGGTTGGAGCCCGAGCTGTCGGACCTCGTCCAGGCATGCCTTGGCGACGTGGCCAAGCGGCCCACCGCGCGGGGGGTGGCCGACCGGCTCTACGCCCTGCTGGTCTGAGCTTCCGCCCGCGCGCCCCGGGACCGTGGCCTCGGTTCCCTGGGCGTGCGCGCCGGGAGCCGAGGCCACGGGGTGGCCGGGCGCTACCCGCCGGTGGGGCGCAGGCGGTCCAGCTCGGCGTTGAGCACCCGCTCCAGACGTGCGGTGCCGAGCCTGCCCGGGTAGAGCAGGCGGTGCACGCTCAGCCCGTCGACCAGGGCGAGTAGCCGCTCGGTCACGTCGTCGAGGTCTTCGGTGGTGGAGATCTCCCCACCGGCGGCCGCGGCGCCGAGCAGGCTGCGCACCAGGTAGCGCAGCTCCTCGGCCTCGGCGCGCTGCGCCTCCAGCATCGCCGGGCTGGTCATGCTGCGACTCCAGAAGCCGACCTCCAGCCCGCTCTCCCGCGTGCGCTCCTCGTCCAGTGGCAGGTTGTCGAGGAGGAGCTCGCGCAGCGCCGCCAGCCCGGTGAGGCCGGCCAGCTTGCCGCGCAGGCGCTCCACGATGCGCCGGTGCGAGGAGCGCAGCGCCGACAGCATGATGTCGTCCTTGTCGGCGAAGTAGTGGGTCAGCACGCCGTTGGAGTAGCCGGCCTCCTTGGCGATCGCCCTGGTCGTGGCGGCCTCGATGCCCTCGCGCAGGATGATGCGGCGAGCGGCCTCGATGACCTCCTCGCGACGCTCCCCATGATCGACGATCTTTGGCAACTCGGTTCCCTCCCGAACGGAATCCGTTGACATTGTAGTCGGTCGCCCGTCTATTATCCGCTGAAGACATGAGGAGGACTCGCTATGACCGTCGTAGCCCTCGGGGTGCACATCGTGGACGTGCTCGCCAGGCCGGTGGAGTCGATTCCCGCCGGGCAGGACACCCACCTGCTGGAGCAGATCCGCGTCACCGCCGCGGGTGCCGCGGCCGCGACCGCCGTCGACCTGGCCGCGCTCGGTGTCCCGGTGGCCTCGGTGGGGGCGGTCGGCGACGACGAGCTCGGAGATCTGCTCGTCATGATGATGGGGCGGCGCGGCGTCGACGTGACCGGGGTGGTCCGCAGGCGGGGGGAGCAGACCGCCGCCTCGATCCTGCCCATCCGTCCGGACGGCGGGCGCCCGTCCTTCCACGTCCCCGGAGCCAACCTGGGCCTGGCCGTCGCCGACGTCGGTCGCGAGCGGATCCTCGGTGCGCGCGTCGTGCACCTGGGGGGCATGGACGTGACCTGGGGCCTGTACGACCCCGCTTTCTTCGCGCTGCTCGACGAGGCGCGCGCGGCGGGCACGATCATCACAATGGACCTTCTGTCCAATATGCCGGACCTCATGCAGGGGGTCCGGAGCTTTCTCCCGCACGTCGACTACCTCCTGCCCAACGAGGAGCAGGCACTGCTGATGAGCGGTGCGGGCAGTGCGGAGGAGGCCGCGCTGGCCCTGCTGGGGGAGGGGCCCTCGGCGGTCCTGGTCACGCTCGGCGCGGACGGAAGCCTGATCGCCGAGGCGGAGGGCGTCACCCGCGTTCCCGCCCTCGACGTCGAAGTGGTCGACACCACGGGGTGCGGTGACGCCTACTGCGCCGGGTTCATCGCCGGCCTGGTCGACGGCCGTGACGTGGCCGGCTCGGCACGGCTCGGCACCGCGCTGGCCGCTCGCGTCGCGGGCGGCCTGGGTTCGGACGCCGGCCTGGACGGGGCGCGCGCACTACGCGAGGAGAAGTGATCCCACCGCTCGCGGCCGGACACGGCACCGAACCGCCCGAACCGATCCAGATCTGAAAGGACGACGCATGTCCATCGACGCCAGCCTCAGGGAGCGGGCCGCCAAGGTCGTCCCCGGCGGCATGTACGGCCACCTCAACGCGGCCCTGCACGGCCCCGCCTACCCGCAGTTCTTCGTCGGCGGCGAGGGTTGCCGTCAGCGGGACGCCGACGGGCGCGAGTACGTCGACCTCATGTGCTCCTGGGGTCCCGTCGTGCTCGGCCATCGCCACCCCGCGGTCGAGGCCGCCGTCACGGCCCAGCTCGCCGCGGGCGACTGCCTCAACGGCCCCGGCCCCGTCTACGTGGAGCTCGCCGAGCTTCTGGTGGACACCGTCCCGCAGGCCGACTGGGTGATGTTCTCCAAGAACGGCACCGACGCCACCACCCAGGCGCTGATGGTGGCCCGCGCCGCCACCGGCAGGACCAAGGTCCTCATGGCGCACGGCGCCTACCACGGGGCCGACCCGTGGTGCACGCCCAGTACGGCGGGGACCACCCCCAGCGAGCGCGCGGACCTGGTCGAGTTCACCTACAACGACCTCGCCAGCGTCGAGGCCGCCGCGGCGCAGGCGGAGGGCGACGTCGCCGCGATCATCGTGACGCCGTTCAAGCACGACTCGTTCGAGGACCAGGAACTCGTCGCCGCGGAGTTCGCCCGGGGGGTGCGGGCGCTGGCCGATCGGATCGGCGCCGCGCTGGTGATCGACGACGTGCGCGGTGGCTGGCGGATCGACCTGGGCGGCTCCTGGGAGCCGCTGGGCGTGCGCCCCGACCTGTACGCCTTCAGCAAGGCCATGGCCAACGGTCACCCGATCGCCGCCGTCACCGGGGTGGACGCCCTGCGAGGGCCCGCCCAGACGCTCTACTCCACGGGCTCCTTCTGGTTCAACGCCGCTCCGATGGCCGCGGCCAAGGCCACCATCGAGACGCTGCGCGACATCGACGGCATCGCCCTGATGGAGCGCGCGGGCACCCGCCTGCGCGAGGGCCTCGCCGCCCAGGCCGCCTCCCATGGCTTCACGGTCAACCAGACCGGCCCGGTGCAGATCCCATGGCTCTCCTTCGAGGGCGATGTGACCCTGGACAAGGGCATGTTCTGGGCCGCGGCCTGCCTGCAGGAGGGGGTCTACCTCCATCCGTGGCACAACTGGTTCCTGTCGGCGGCCCACACCGACGCCGACATCGACCGGGTGCTGCAGGGCACCGACGCCGCCTACGCCAGGCTCAGGGCCCACTTCGGCGCCGACTGAACGCGGCCCCTAGCGTGGGGTGTCCCGCAGCCGGTACCACTGCAGGTCGTCCAGGCGGCTGCCGTCGGGGCCGGGCAGCAGACCGCGCAGCAGGGCCTCGCGGGTGAAACCCGCGCGCTCCAGCACGCGCTGCGAGGCGACGTTGGCGGGGGAGGTGCCCGCGATGATCCGGCTCAGGGAGGTGTGCTCGAAGGCCCAGTCGACCAGCAGGTTCACCGCCCTGGTGGTGAAGCCCCGGCCGCGGAACGCCGGCAGCAGGCTGTAGCCCGTCATGGCCTGCCCCAGCGGCGGGGCCAGGTTGGAGAGCTGGATCTCCCCGGCGAACGCGCCCGTCGCGGCGTCCGTGATCACCGCCTCGACCCCCCCGCCGGCCAGTCGGGTCGCGCCCGCCGTGCGGCACCGCTCCTCGACCTGCTCGGCGCTGCGGGGCTCGGGCGGGACGCTGTACCTCACGACGTCGGGCAGGTTGTGCAGCGCCAGGTAGTCGGCGGCGTCGGCGGGGGTGAGCGGCCTGAGCCGTACTATCCCGTCGGTCAGTGAGCCGCCGGGGAAGTCCGGCAGGAACGGCGTCACCCGCTCGCCGGAGTCGCCGCGCAGGCGTGCGAAGGAGACCAGGTCGCGGCGGGTGCCGTCACGCTGCTGTTCGGCCCCGCGCCGAACGCCCTCGTGCCGGAAACCGGCGGCCAGGGCGACACGCTGGCTGGCCAGGTTCTCCACGTCGGCGAGGAGTTCGACGCGCTCCACCCCGTGGCCGAAGCCCCATCCGGCCAGCGCGGCGGTGGCGGCCGTGGCCACCCCCCGGCCCCGCGCCCACGGTGCGACCAGGTAGCCGATCTCGTTGGTGCTCCGCAGGCGGGAGGGCTTGAGGCCGATGTTGCCCAGCCACTCGCCCGTCTTCGCGTCCGCGACGGCGAACGCGGCTCCCCCGCTCTTCCAATCCTGCTCGGCCATCTCCAGGTACTGGAGGGCGTCGTCCCGGGTGTAGGGCACGGGTACCAGGGGGAGGAACCGGACGATCTCCGGGTCCGCGCAGGCGCGGACGATCGCTTCGGTGTCGGCGGGGGCGAGCGGCCTCAGGACGACGGGGCCCGCCGGAATCACATCTTGGGGAAACACACGACAACAGCTACCAGTTCCCCCATAGTGGAGCGAACCATTTTGCGGATCGTCGCTGTCCGTCCGCTCCGGACAGCCGTGTCCGTTTCCCCCCTGCTCGACCGCCGCTCCCGGCCAGAGGCGGGATCGGCCGCGGTCGCGCGCCGTTAACCTTGCGGTCATGGGTTTTCGCAGGCATGGGCCGTTTCAGGCCGGGGATCAGGTTCAGCTCACCGACCCCAAGAACAAGCGTCATACGGTGACGCTGAAGGAAGACGGCGTGTTCCACACGCACAAGGGCGGGATCCCGCACAGTGAGCTGATCGGCCGGCCCGAGGGCTCGGTGGTGCGTTCGTCCGGGGGCACCCAGTATCTGGCGTTCAGGCACCTGCTCCAGGACTACACGCTCTCCATGCCGCGCGGCGCGGCGGTCATCTACCCCAAGGACTCGGCGCAGATCGTGGCCATGGCCGACATCTTCCCGGGCGCCAGGGTGGTGGAGGCGGGGGTCGGCTCCGGCGCGCTTACCTGCTTCCTGCTGCGCGCGGTGGGCTCCGAGGGCACCGTCACCTCCTACGAGCGGCGCCAGGACTTCGCCGAGATCGCCACCAAGAACGTGGAGAAGTTCTACGGCGGCCCGATGTCGCAGTGGCGCCTGGTGGTCGGCGACTTCGTCGCGGACCTCGACGAGAGTGACGTCGACCGGATCATCCTCGACATGCTCGCCCCGTGGGAATGTGTGGACGCCGCGGCCAAGGCCCTCACCCCTGGCGGCGTGATCTGCTGTTATGTCGCGACCACAACCCAGCTGTCGCGTACGGTCGAAACTCTCCGGGAGCACGGGAGTTTCACCGAGCCCCATGCGTGGGAGACCCTGGTTCGTGACTGGCATGTCGAGGGGCTGGCTGTGCGGCCCGACCACAGAATGGTCGGCCACACCGGCTTCCTGGTCACGGCCCGTCGCATGGCCGACGGGGTGACGCCACCACCTCGACGTAGACGTCCGGCGAAGGGTGCACAGGGTGAGGAGTCCACGTCTTCCGCCACATGATGACGATTCGGCTACGACGGTTCGCGGGGGAGTGACACGGGAGCAGACCTTCGTGTTCTTATGCTTCTAGCACTAAAAGCACCAAAAGGGATTAATCATCGCGCACTTAATGTAGTCATACGAACACTGCTCAGCCAGGTAAGGGACAGCCCTTAGATGGGTAGGGTTTCGAGTAGTCGGTCTCGACTGGGAAGGAGGTGACGCCGTGGCAGCTCGCGACGACGCTGAGGCTCGAGCCGCGCAGCGCGAACGGGAGGTCGCTGACCTCACAACACAGGTCTCCTTCCTGCAGGAGGAGATCACCGTGTTGCGTCGGAAGCTGACGGAGTCTCCCCGGCAGGCCAGGATCCTTGAAGAGCGTCTCCATGACTTGCAGGCGAACCTCGCGGCCGTAACCGGCCAGAACGAGCGTCTGGTGGCCACCCTCAAGGAGGCCAGAGACCAGATCGTCGCGCTGAAGGAGGAGGTAGACCGGTTGGCGCAGCCGCCATCCGGGTTCGGCGTGTTCCTCGAAACCAGAGAAGACGGCACGGTGGAGGTTTTCACCGGTGGCCGCAAACTCAGGGTGAATGTCAGTCCGGCGGTGGACGTCGACTCGCTGAAGCGCGGCCAGGAGGTCATGCTCAACGAGGCGCTCAACGTGGTCGAGGCCCTCGGCTTCGAGGAGCTTGGCGAGATCGTGATGCTCAAGGAGCTTCTCGAGGACGGCCAGCGCGCGTTGGTGATCTCGCATGCCGACGAGGAGCGGGTGGTGAAGCTCGCCGAGTCGCTGGTGGGCCAGCCGATCCGGGCAGGCGACTCCCTGCTGCTCGAACCCCGTTCGGGCTATGTCTACGAGCGCATCCCCAAGTCCGAGGTCGAGGAGCTCGTCCTGGAGGAGGTGCCCGACATCTCCTACGAGGAGATCGGCGGGCTGATGCGGCAGATCGAGCAGATCCGGGACGCCATCGAGCTCCCGTACCTGCACGCCGACCTTTTCCGCGAGCACAAGCTCCGCCCGCCCAAGGGCGTCCTGCTCTACGGACCGCCCGGCTGCGGCAAGACACTCATCGCCAAGGCGGTCGCCAACTCCCTGGCCAAGCAGGTCGCGGAGAAGACCGGCCAGTCCGGCAAGAGCTTCTTCCTCAACATCAAGGGTCCCGAGCTTCTCAACAAGTACGTCGGCGAGACCGAGCGGCACATCCGCCTGGTCTTCCAGCGGGCTCGTGAGAAGGCCTCCGAGGGCACCCCGGTGATCGTGTTCTTCGACGAGATGGACTCGATCTTCCGGACCCGGGGCTCGGGCGTCTCCTCCGACGTCGAGAACACCATCGTTCCCCAGCTCCTGTCGGAGATCGACGGCGTCGAGGGCCTGGAGAACGTCATCGTGATCGGCGCCTCCAACCGCGAGGACATGATCGACCCGGCGATCCTGCGGCCCGGCCGCCTGGACG
Organism: Streptosporangium sp. NPDC002607; assembly: GCF_053592655.1. Lineage (NCBI taxonomy): Bacteria > Bacillati > Actinomycetota > Actinomycetes > Streptosporangiales > Streptosporangiaceae > Streptosporangium > Streptosporangium sp. NPDC002607. The sequence goes on along the minus strand of NZ_JBSFWD010000005.1, from coordinate 78,381 downwards.
TCAAGATCAAGATCGAGCGGCCGGACGCCGAGGCGGCCAGGGACATCTTCTCGAAGTACCTCATCGCGGAGCTCCCACTCCACTCCGAGGACCTCGCCGAGCACGGTGGCAGCCGCCAGGAGACCATCTTCGGGATGATCCAGCGGGTCGTCGAGCGGATGTACACCGAGAGCGAGGAGAACCGCTTCCTTGAGGTGACCTACGCCAACGGGGACAAGGAGGTCCTGTACTTCAAGGACTTCAACTCCGGCGCGATGATCCAGAACATCGTCGACCGCGGCAAGAAGATGGCGATCAAGCAGTTCCTGGAGACCGGGCAGAAGGGTCTGCGGATCCAGCATCTGCTGGCGGCCTGCGTGGACGAGTTCTCCGAGAACGAGGACCTGCCCAACACCACCAACCCCGACGACTGGGCCCGCATCTCCGGCAAGAAGGGCGAGCGGATCGTCTACATCCGCACCCTCGTGACGGGCAAGCAGGGCACCGAGGCCGGGCGTTCCATCGACACGGTGGCCAACACCGGTCAGTACCTGTAAAAGCGGCACGCGTGCCGATCCACGGCGCGGCCTCCCTCGGGGGCCGCGCCGTCGTTGTCTCGCCAAGTTTTTGTCTACTTTCGCGGTGTTTGATGGCATTAGAGGGCTTTGTTGCTTTTTTGACCTGCTGTCACTCGTATTCGGCTGCGCGGACCCGGCGCCACCCGTATCTCCAGTCACATCCATCCCGAAAGTGACCGGAAATCAACAGCCGTCACAGGGAACCCGAATGATCGAAGCGTCGTCCAAGTGGCGTGCGTGAACATTCCGGCCCGGCCGTCAGGTGACCGGCACGGGGTCTCGCGAGGTGCTTCGGGGAAGCGGCCGCCTCGCCGAACTCGACCTCCTGCGCTTCGCCGCCGCCCTGGCGGTGCTCGCCTTCCACTACTTCATCGCCTTCGCCTCGGTGTGGGGCGACCGTCCCGCCAAGTTGTTCCCGGCGATCTCCACGATCTCCGGACTCGGCATCCTCGGTGTCGAGCTGTTCTTCATGATCAGTGGCTTCGTGATCCTGATGAGCATCTGGGGCCGGGGTCTGGGGGCGTTCGCCCTCTCCCGGCTGGTGCGGCTCTTTCCCGCCTACTGGGTCAGCGTGGTGGTCACCGCCGCGGTCTACGGGCTGACCGCGGCCACGGCCCTGGACCCCAAGCTCAGCCTCGGCGAGTACGGGGTCAATCTCACCATGCTCCAGCGGGCCTTCGGCGTCTATGACGCCAACGGCGTCTACTGGTCGCTCTGGGTGGAGCTCCGCTTCTACGTGCTGATCTCGATCCTGGTGATCACCGGGGTCACGCTCAACCGCTGCCTGGCCTTCATGGGCGTCTGGCTCCTGGCCGCGGGTTTCTTCGCGGGAAGCGATGAGGCGTGGGTCGAACTTGTGATCATGCCCAAGTACGCGGCCTACTTCGTCGGTGGCATGGCGTTCTTCCTGATGACCAGATTCGGTCCGAGGCTGGTCCTGTGGTGTCTGGCCGGGATCAGTGGCGGCCTGGCCGTCAGTGCGGCGCTCGACCGGGTGGCCGGGCGCGTGGAGAAGGTCGGCTACGCCGCGATGCCCGTGCCCGACTGGGCCGTCGTCGCCACGGTGGTCGGCTTCTACGTACTCATGGCGATGGTGGCGCTCGGCTGGCTGCGGTGGCTGCGCTGGCGCGGCCTGGTGGTCCTGGGCGCGCTCACCTACCCGCTCTACCTCTTCCACACCGCGGCCGCCGTCCTGATCGTCCCGGCCCTGCGGGACACGCTGCTGCCGCCGCTGACCGCCCTGGTCACCGTGCTGGCCGCGATGGCGTTCTCCTACCTGGTGTATCGGGTGGCCGAGCGTCCCCTTCAGGAGTTCGTCAAGTCGAGAAGGCGCAGGAAGGCCGCACAGGCGTCGCCCGCACAGCCTCCCGGGTTCTCCTCGATCCCCCTCGCAACGGGCGAAAAGGCTTCGGTGCCATAACTGTCCGACCACCGGGCATAGTGAAGGGTCTAGGGTCGGGAATAGATACCTCGGAGAGAAACAGTCCCTGATGAACAGAGGGTGCGCATGACGGTACGGCGGGTGATGGGCATCGAGACCGAATACGGCATCTCCGTGCCCGGACAGCCGGGGGCCAACGCGATGGTGACCTCCTCTCAGGTCGTGAACGCCTATCTGGCGGCCTCGGCGGCCAGAGCGCGGCGCGCGCGATGGGACTTCGAGGAGGAGAACCCGCTGCGCGACGCGCGGGGGTTCGACCTCGCGCGGGAGGTGGCCGACCAGAGCCAGCTGACCGACGAGGACCTCGGCCTGGCGAACGTGATCCTCACCAACGGGGCCCGGTTGTACGTGGACCATGCCCACCCCGAATACTCCACTCCCGAGTGCACCAACCCTCGGGCGGCGGTGATCTGGGACAAGGCAGGCGAGCGGGTGATGCACGACGCGGCGGTTCGCGCCTCGGCGATGCCGGCCAACGCCCCGATCCAGCTTTACAAGAACAACACCGACAACAAGGGCGCCTCCTACGGCTGCCACGAGAACTACCTCATGCGCCGGGCGACCTCGTTCGCCGACATCGTCAGGCACCTGACGCCGTTCTTCGTCTCCCGGCAGGTCGTCACCGGTGCGGGCAAGGTCGGCATCGGCCAGGACTCCCGGGGTGAGGGCTTCCAGATCAGCCAGCGGGCCGACTTCTTCGAGGTCGAGGTGGGCCTGGAGACGACGCTCAAGCGGCCGATCATCAACACCCGGGACGAGCCGCACGCCGACCCGGAGAAGTATCGCCGCCTGCACGTCATCATCGGTGACGCCAACATGTCGGAGATCTCGACCTACCTGAAACTGGGATCCACCGCGCTCGTCCTGGCCATGATCGAGGACGGTTACTTCACCCGTGACCTCACCGTGGACAACCCGGTCCAGGCGCTGCGCGCGGTGTCGCACGACCCGACGCTCAAGTACGAGATCTCCATGCGCGACGGCCGCAGGCTGACGGCGGTGCAGCTCCAGATGGAATACCTGGAACTCGCGCGCAAGTATGCCGAGGAACGCAGCGTCAACGGCATGGACGAGCCCACCAAGGACGTCCTGGAGCGCTGGGAGTCGGTTCTCACCCGCCTGGCGGATGACCCGATGCAGCTGTCCGGGGAGCTTGACTGGGTGGCCAAGCTGGAGCTCCTGGAGGGCTATCGCACCCGCGACGGCCTTCCCTGGTCGCATCCGCGCCTGCAACTCGTCGACCTTCAGTACTCCGACATCCGCCCCGACCGAGGGCTCTACAACCGGCTGGTCGCCCGGGGCCGCATGCAGCGCCTGGTCACCGAGGAAGAGGTCCAGCGGGCTGTCGAGGTGCCGCCCAACGACACCCGCGCCTACTTCCGAGGCCGCTGCCTGAGCCAGTACAGCGAGTCGGTGGCCGCGGCCTCCTGGGATTCGGTCATCTTCGACATCCCCGGCCGCGAGTCGCTGCAGCGTGTCCCCACCCTTGAGCCGCTGCGCGGTACCAAGGCACACGTGGGCGAGCTGTTCGACCGCTGCCGTACCGCCGCGGAGCTGGTGACGGCGCTGACCGGTGAGTAGTGGCGCTCCCGAGGGGGAGGCTCCCGGTGGCCTCCCTCTCGATCCGGGCTGTCCCCACCTGCCACACGAGGTCCGTGCGGAAGCGGCTGCCCGGCCCGGTGGTGATCGGTAGGTGCCGTACGGCCTGCCCGCCCGGTCGAAAGCGGGCGCGAGGCGCTACGCGTAGGCGTCCGGTGGCAGCCGTGCCGCGGGCAGTCGCGGCCGGGCCAGAGCCACGCCCTCCGCGTGCAGGACCGCCGACAGCATGCGACCCGCCTGACCCATGCTGATACGGGCCGCCGGGTCGCGCCGGAGCAGCCCTTCCAGGACGGGACGCAGCGCTCCCGCCCGTACCGTCGTCTCCGGGTTCCCGTCGGCGGCCGAGCCCTGGGGCGTCGGCGCGCGGTGACCGGATCGAGGCGGCCGGCCCTTCACCGCGAAGTACAGGCTCGCCCCGAACGACCACAGGTCGCCCGCCGGGGTCGGCGAGCCGCCCCGTAGCCGTTCCGGCGCGATGAAGGCGGGAGCGTGGGTGAGCGGCAGGGTCGTGGAGGTGCCCGAGTCACGGTGCAGCGCCGCGATTCCGAAGTCGGCCAGCACCACCCGGTCGCCGGTCAGCAGGATGTTGCGCGGGTTGATGGCCCGGTGCAGGACGCCGGCCCCGTGCGCGTGGCGCAGCCCGCCCAGCAACTGGAAGCCGATCCACGCCACCCAGTGGATCGGCAGGGGGCCCATGTGCCGCACCGTCTCCTTGAGCGTGAGGGCCTCCAGCAACTCCATGACGATCCAGAGCCGCCCGTCCTCCTCAAGCAGGTCGTGCACGGAGATCACCGCCGGATGGTTCAGCCGCCCGGCCGAGCGCGCCTCGCGCAGGGCTCGCCGCCGCGCGTCGCGCATGTCCGCCCCGTATTCGCCGAACCGCGGCTGGATTTCCTTGATCGCCACATTCCGCCTGAGCAGGGAATCATGGGCACGCCACACAATGCCCATGCCGTCCTGCCCGATCGGCGAGGTCAGGTGATAACGCCCACCCAGTGGGCGTACCTTTCCTGCACCTGTTCCCATGAATCACCTGTTGCACATAGAAGCCGGGCCCCTCAGCTGATTCATATTTTCACCTGGAACGGTGCACTATGTGGTTACTTATGGTAATTATGTGTAACAATTTAGTTGCATGGGCATGATGGAATTTTGTTCCGCGTCCTTAAATCCCTATTATGTAATCAGAAAAATTGCCCAGAAGTCGGCGAACGCGCCGCGAAACGCGTCAGGCCGCGCTGAAACAGCGCACGTCCTCCAGCATCTTCGAGGTCCGCTCGGCACTCAGCCGAGCCCGTGGATCCTTGCGCAGCAACCCGCGCAGCACCGGCTCCAGGGCGCCCGCCCGCTTCGGCGCGCGCGGCGGCTCTCGCAGCGCCGCCACCAGCGACGCCATCGAGTTCACCGTACGGAACGGGGTCCTGCCCTCCACCGCCATGTAGAGCGTCGCGCCGAACGACCACATGTCCGCCTCGCGGGTGCCACCCCTGCCCTGCAGCGCCTCCGGCGCGATGAAGGCCGGCGTGCCCCGCATCGAGGTCGTCGCCGCACCCTCCGGCGCCGCGAACCCGAAGTCGGCCAGCACCACCCGATCACCGGTCAGCATGATGTTGGCCGGTTTGATGTCGCGGTGGATCACTCCGCCGTCGTGCGCGTGCCGCAGCGCCTCCAGCAGGCGGCACCCCATCGCCGCCACCAGGTCGACCGGGAGCGGGCCCGCCTGCACGAGCGTGTCGTGCAGCGTGAGGGCCTCCAGGAACTCCATGACGATCCAGAGGCGCTCGGCCTCCTCGGTCAGGTTGTGCACCGTCACGATGCCACGGTGGCTCAGCCGTGCCGCCATCCGCGCCTCCCGGACCACCCGCCGCCGCTGCTCGGCCGCGGCGGGTCCAGGTGGCAGGGGTATCTCCTTGAGGGCCACCTCTCGCTCCAGAAGCAGGTCGTATGCGCGCCAGACGACGCCGGTCGCCCCCTGGCCGACGCGGGAGACGAGCTTGTACCTGCGCGCGATGATGGTGCTCACCCCTCAATGATCGCAGTTTTCCACCCGGTAGGCCTACTTGGAACGTTCCCCACCTTCCCGTGGGCGCCGGATAACTCCGGATTCGAGGGTGATGGTGGTCACACAGGGCCGACCAGGGCGGCGGCACGCCCGAGTCGGGCGGTATCTCGTCCAGGAGAACGGGGCGGAGGGGATTTGCCGCGGAGCCCCCGGGGAGGTTTCCTGACGGGGGAGGTACCCCGGGACGGAGCAGGGGAGCTCCCGTAAAGATCGCGGGACGATCCGCGCGCAATGTCGTCCGGTTCGGGGAAGATATGAGTCAGATGCGTCCCCCAAGCGGAGGTGCCACACATGGCAAGTAAGGACACCGGCGGCCAGAAGCAGACCGGCCGGACCGACAAGGAAGTCGAGGAGACCGCCGCGGCGGAGACCTCCGACGTCCAGGAGCGTCACGAGAAGCTCTCCGACGACGTCGACGCGATCCTCGACGAGATCGACGAGGTTCTTGAGGAGAACGCGGAGGAATTCGTTCGAAGCTACGTGCAAAAGGGCGGGGAGTAGGGGGCCGCGCGGGAAAAGCCACCAGGGAGCGGCCGGAGGTTTCCGCCGGCCGCGAATATCGTCGGAGATACCAGGCGACCAGGCCGTGGGCCGAATTCAGCCGTGACCGGGCACGACCAGATGGACTGACTTCTCACCGCAAGCCCTGTCGCAGCTGGATGAAGAGGGCCGGCGAGGTCAAGAACCACGGCGGCGAGCGCGGCTACCGGCCGAAACCGAGGCATGGCATTACCGAGGGACGTCATCGAGGCCGACGTCGGTCGGACGTTCGCCGAGCGAGGTGGCTTCCGCTCGATCTACCGGGCGGGAGAGCGGAGCGGCGGGAGGAGGGGGCCCGGGTACCGGGTGGGTCTCCGGCCCGCCCTCCCGCGCGCCCGGAGGCGGGTCGTGCGGCTCGCGCCCGGCGTCGACATCGAGGTGTGCTCGCCCGCGTGTCCGGAGGCGGGCCGTGTGGTTTGCGCCCGGCGTCGACATCGAGGTGTGCTCGCCCGCGTGTCCGGAGGCAGGCCAGGGGGCCGGCATGTCGCGACGCCCGGCCACCACACGGATGTGGTCACCCGTAAAGATTCAAAAGCCCGGCGGAGGTGGGTTCGCGCTGAGCTGATCCAGGGAAGTGCAAGCAGGACGGCAAGATGAGTAAGGTCGGGCCTTAAAGGACTGCACCTTTGGAGGGAGTCGCGTGGGATCGCACAGGGACCTGCCCGCCGGCATGGTGAACCATATCTTTACCGACACCGGGAGCTCCTCGTTCACCGAGTTTGTCAGGTCCCATTCGCCGGACTTGTTGCCTGGCCGTAACGAGACTCTGGCGACCCCGGTGGGCGACCAGATCCCGCATGCCACCACGATCGTCGCGGCGATATGCGCGGGTGGCGTGGTGATCGCGGGAGACCGCCGGGCGACCTCGGGAAACATCATCTCCCAGCGCGACATGGAGAAGGTGTTCCGCACGGACGACTACTCGGGCATGGGCATCGCGGGGACGGCGAGCACCGGGATCGAGATGGCCCGCCTCTACCGGGTGGAACTCGAGCACTACGAGAAGCGGGAGGGTCGCACCCTCTCGGTGGCGGGTAAGGCCAACCGGCTCGCCACGATGATCCGCGGCAACCTGCCGATGGCGATGCAGGGGCTCGTGGTCGTGCCGCTCTTCGCCGCCTACGACCCCGATGTCGACGGCGGCCGGATCTTCAGCTACGACGTGGGCGGTGGCCCCTACGAACAGTACCAGCACCACGCGATCGGGTCCGGCTCGATCTTCGCGCGGGGCGCGCTGAAGAAGCTCTACCGCGAGGGCGCCTCGCCCGAGGACACCGTGCTGACGCTCGTTCACGCCCTCTACGACGCGGCCGACGACGACTCGGCGACCGGCGGCCCCGATGTGATCCGCAAGATCTGGCCCGTCGTCGCGGTGATCACCGCCGACGGATACCGCCGACTCCCCGACGAGGAGGTGGGTGAGTTCGTCCGGACCGTGATCGACTCCAGAACGAACTTCCCCGACGGCCCCACCGCCCCGCTGCGCTAACACGAGAGGATCACCCCAGGTGTCCATGCCTTTTGGATATGTCTCGCCCGAGCAGCAGATGCGGGACAAGGCGGACTACGCGCGCAAGGGGATCGCGCGGGGCCGTAGTGTCGTCGTCCTGCAGTACGAGGACGGCATCCTGTTCGTCGCGCCCAACCCGTCCCGCGCCCTGCACAAGATCAGCGAGATCTACGACAAGATCGGTTTCGCCGCGGTGGGCCGCTACAACGAGTTCGAGGCGCTGCGCCTCGGCGGCATCCGCTATGCCGACATCAACGGCTACACCTACGCCCGTGACGACGTCACCGCCCGCGGCCTGGCCAACCTCTACGCGCAGAACCTCGGCCAGATCTTCACCGAGTCGCTGAAGCCGTTCGAGGTGGAGATCGTGGTCGCCGAGGTCGGCGACTCCTCCGACGAGGACCACATCTACCGGCTGACCTTCGACGGCTCGGTCTTCGACGAGGCGGGTCTGGTGGCCATGGGCGGCCAGGCCGAGGCGGTGGCCGGCCGGCTCAAGGAGCGTTACCGCGACGGCCTGTCGCTGGCGGAGGCCCTGGAGGCGGCGCTGTTCGCACTGACCGAGCCGGGCGGCGAACGCTTCCCCGCGAGCCAGCTGGAGGTCGCGGTCCTCGACCGGAACCGGCCGCACCGCAAGTTCCTGCGGTTCAGCGGCCCGAGGCTGGAACGCCTGCTGTCCGCCGGGGCCCCCGCGGCCGAAGCGCCCGCCCAGCCCGTCCAGCCCGCCCAGCCGGAGAGTCCCCTTTCCGCGCCCGAGACGCCCGGTGCCCCGCCGACCGCGCCCGACGGCGACATCGACACCGGGGCGAGCGGCTGACCGGGCCCGCCGGTCGACCATGAGACGGGAGAGCGCCGCCCTGCCCGGGGCGGCGCTCTCGGTGTGTCCTGGATCACTTCTTCTCCTGACAACCGAACCCACTCACCGATGGTCACAGTCTGTGTGAAAAACGCCACCCCCCGAGCCTGGGCCAGGCTCACCCTCCCCTCGGCCGGTCCCGCCGCGCTCGCACTGCTCGCAGCCGTGGTACTGATGTCCGGCTGTGCTGAGACGCCGGCTCCTGCCTCCTCCTCCGCCCCCTCGACCGGAGCGCCCGACGCCGCCGCCTCCTCCAGTCCCGCGGCCACCCCTGAAATCTTCGGCACCGAGTTCCAGGCCGCTCCCGAGCACGACTGGAGCAAGGGCAGCCCGCCCCCCTTCGAGGGGGTCCTGCGCGGCTGGCTCACCGACGTGGACAAGGGCGGCGTGGCCGAGTACCGGCCGATCCGCTTCACCCAGAGCGGTGGCGAGGACGGCCACTTCGACGGCCCCGAGGAAGGCGACGTGACCCGCTACGCGGCGCCCATCGCCGAGGACGTGCTGTTCCTCGCGGACAGTGGCTGCGACGGCTCGTCACAGACCTACGACAAGGCCACCAACCTCGGCACCGAGAAGTGCACCCGCCAGACGTTGATCGACAACGTCAAGGAGGCGGCGTCCCTGGCCGGGGTGGAGGGCCTCTACCGGCCGGCCCTGATCACCACGGAGAACGGCAGGATCACCAAGGTTGTCGAGATCTTCTGGCAGGGCGGCGGCTGATCCGGCTCACCGAGCCCGGCGCCCGCGCATCGCTCGCACCCGGCGATGACCCGGGTGCGAGACGCGTCCGCGCTTAGCCGCTCACAGCCCGGGGCATAAGCCGTACGACCGAAAACCCCATGATCCCTCCCACGAGAGGGGTTCGGCGAATAGTGTGAGGCAATGGATCGTCGCATCTTCGGGCTTGAGAACGAGTACGGCGTCACCTGCACATTCAGGGGGCAGCGGCGGCTGTCACCCGATGAGGTAGCGCGTTATCTATTCCGCCGTGTCGTCTCCTGGGGCCGATCGAGCAACGTCTTCCTCCGCAACGGGGCGCGCCTGTATCTCGACGTGGGCAGCCACCCCGAGTACGCCACCCCCGAGTGTGACAACGTCGTGGAGCTCGTCACCCACGACAAGGCGGGCGAGCGCATCCTGGAGGGCCTCCTCGTCGACGCCGAGAAGCGTCTTCGCGAGGAGGGCATCGCCGGCGACATCTACCTGTTCAAGAACAACACCGACTCCGCGGGAAACTCATACGGCTGCCACGAGAACTACCTGGTGGGCCGGCACGGCGAGTTCGGCCGCCTGGCCGACGTGCTGATCCCGTTCCTGGTCACCCGGCAGATCATCTGCGGGGCCGGCAAGGTGCTGCAGACCCCGCGTGGGGCGGTCTACTGCGTCTCCCAGCGGGCCGAGCACATCTGGGAGGGCGTCTCCAGCGCCACCACCAGGTCACGCCCGATCATCAACACCCGTGACGAGCCGCACGCCGACGCCGAGCGGTTCCGCCGCCTGCACGTCATCGTCGGTGACTCCAACATGAGCGAGACGACCATGCTGCTCAAGGTCGGCGCCACCGACCTGGTGCTGCGCATGATCGAGGCGGGCACCGTGATGCGTGACCTGTCCCTGGAGAACCCGATCAGGGCCATCCGGGAGGTCTCCCACGACATGACCGGGCGGCGGCGGGTCCGGCTGGCCAACGGCAGGGAGGCGTCCTCGCTGGAGATACAGGAGGAGTACCTTTCCAAGGCCCGTGACTTCGTCGACCGCCGCGGCGGCGACGAGATCAGCCACCGGGTGCTGGAACTGTGGGAGCGCACGCTCAACGCGGTCGAGACCGGCAACCTCGACAAGGTCGCCCGCGAGATCGACTGGGTGACCAAGTACCAGCTGATCGAGCGCTACCGCAAGAAGTACGATCTGCCGCTGTCGAGCCCCCGGGTCGCCCAGCTCGACCTCGCCTACCACGACGTGCACCGCCGCCGTGGCCTGTTCTACCTGCTGCAGAAGCGTGGCGCGGTGGAGCGGGTGGCCTCCGATCTGAAGATCTTCGAGGCCAAGTCGGTGCCGCCGCAGACCACCCGTGCCCGGCTGCGCGGGGAGTTCATCCGCAAGGCGCAGGAGAAGCGCCGTGACTTCACGGTCGACTGGGTGCACTTGAAACTCAATGACCAGGCACAGCGCACGGTGCTGTGCAAGGATCCCTTCCGCAGTGTCGACGAGAGGGTGGACAAGCTCATCGCCGGAATGTGATGGTCACGCTTCGGCAAGCTCCTTGCATGCTTACCTCCTCCGTATGCCGGTACGGGTAGTGTGGCGCGAACCTGACGTCTGCTTGAGGGATACCTATGCGCCGCCGCAGCATGGCCGTACTGGCCGCAGTGCCTCTGATGTTCGCCGCAGCATGCGGCTCGGGAGGGGACGCGACCACCGGCGCCTCCACTTCCGCCGGCAGCGGAGTCACCGAGCTACAGGTGACCGGGAAGATCGGCGCCAAGCCGAACGTGGCCTTCCCGGCCAAGGTCGTCGAGACCTCCTCCTACAAGGTGCTCACCCCTGGCACCGCGGGGGAGGCCGCCAAGCTCGGCACCAACGTGGTGGCCAACTTCACGGTCTTCGCCTGGGACGGCAAGGAGAACAAGCTCGCGGGCTCGACCTACGACGAGGGCGGCCCGCAGGTCATCACGCTCAACGAGCAGGTCCCGGAGATCCTCAGAAAGGGCTTCGCCGAGACCAAGAGCGGCGGCAGGTTCATGTCCGTCGTGGCCAAGGACGCGCTGCCCAAGGAGCAGCAGGCGCAGGCCCCCGCGGGTCAGTCGCAGGTCTTCGTGGTCGACGTGGTCGGCGTCCCCGAGGGGAACGCGGCCAAGGGCACCGCGACCGACCCCGGCGTCGCCGGCGTCAAGGTGGAGAACCCGGGCGGCGAGACCGCGCCGAAGCTCACCACCAAGACCAAGGAGAAGGCGCCCAAGGAACTCGTCGCCAAGACCGTGATCAAGGGCACGGGGCCCGAGGTCAAGTCCGGTCAGTCGATCCTGGTCCAGTACGCCGGGAAGATCTGGGGTTCGGACGTCGAGTTCGACAGCAGTTGGTCCCGTGGTGCTCAGCCGATCATGTTCCAGATCGGCACCGGCAAGGTCATCAAGGGCTGGGACCAGGGTCTGGTCGGCGTCCCCGTGGGCAGCCGGGTGCTGCTGAGCATCCCGCCGGACCTCGGTTACGGCAAGGCGGGCTCCGGCGACAAGATCAAGGGAACCGACACCCTGGTCTTCCTGGTCGACGTGCTGGCCGCCTACTGACGCTCCTTGCGGAGCGACTCACCCCCGAACCCGGCTGTGCGCGCACGGCCGGGTTCGCGTTTTCCGATCGCGATCTCCAGCTACTGACAATTCTCCCAATAGGGCGTTAGGGTTGGCGCAGCCACCGGCCCCGGGAGTTCGGATGCGTCCCACGGCACTGCTCGCCGCGCTTTCGCTCGTGCTGGTCACCGCCTGCGCCTCCGGCGACGGGCAGGCGGGGCCGGAGGTCGAGGTGCTCGGGAACTTCGGTGACAGGCCCACCGTGCGCTTTCCCGAGGGCGCGCCCTCCGGCGGTCTGAAATTCACCGAGCTGATGACGGGCACCGGCGCGGAGATCGGGAGGAACGACCTGGTCGTCGCCCAGTACACCGCGCACGTGTGGGACGGCAAGGACAACCGCCTGCTGGCCTCCAGCTTCAACCAGGGCGCCCCGGCGTCCTTTCCGCTGAACCAGACGATCACCGGTGTGGGCAAGGCCCTGCGCGGCCACAAGGTCGGCAGCCGGGTGGTCGTCGCGGTTCCGCCGGAGGAGGCGTACGGCCCCAACCCGCCCGGCGGGATGACCGCCGAGGACGGGTTGTTCTACGTGGTCGACGTGCTCGGCGCGTTCCCGCCCGACGCCACCGCGAAGGGCGGGGGCGGGGTCCTCGACGGGGTCAGGGTCACCGGAGCCTCCGGCGGGCGGCCGGTCATCTCCCTGCCGGGCACCGCGCCTCCCGCCGACCTGAGGAGCAAGATCCTCGTCCGGGGCGCCGGGGCCGAGACCCGTGCGGGACAGCTCATCGTCACCCAGTACGAGAGCAGGGTCTGGGGCGAAGACGTCTCCGACTCCACCTGGGCGGCGGGGCAGCCCAAGGCCTTCCAGATCGGCAAGGGCCGCGTCATCGCGGGCTGGGACCGGGCTCTGGTCGGCGTCCCGGTGGGCAGCCGCGTCCTGGTGATCGTCCCGCCCAGGTTCGGCTACGAGAACGGCCTGCCGCCGTCCGTCAAACCCGGCGAGACGCTCGTCTTCGTCGTCGACGTGCTGGCCGCCTACTGACCCGTGCGCCGGGCGTGACCTTTGCCGCCCCCACCTACAATCCGGGCTGTGAGCGGTGATGACCTCGACAAGGTGGCGGTACTTCACGACCCGGTGCGCCGGGCCGTCTACGACTATGTGACCTCCCGTGGCCAGGAGGTGGGGCGCAACGAGGCGGCCGAGGCGGTGGGGATCCAGCGGACTCTGGCCGCCTTCCACCTCGACAGGCTTGTCGAGGCCGGCCTGCTTGACGCGGGCTTCAGGCGGCTGACGGAGCGGACGGGACCCGGCAGCGGCCGGCCGGCGAAGGTCTATCACCGGGCGCGGGGGGAGTGGCAGGTCAGCGTGCCCGCCAGGGACTACCGAACGCTCGCCCTGGTGCTGGCCGAGGCGGTCGAGTCGCTCGGCGGGGAGGAACGGGCCGAGCAGGTCGCGCGACGCGCCGGGGCAGGGTTCGCGCGGCAGGACGATGATCTCGTCGGGGTGCTGCGGCGGCGCGGCTACGAGCCGTACGAGGAGGAGGGCCGGGTACGGCTGCGCAACTGCCCGTTCCACGTGCCGGCCGAGGAGCATCCGCTGCTGGTCTGCTCGGTGAACCTGGGGCTGTGCCGAGGGCTGCTGGAGGCGCTCGGCCAGGACGCCTCGGCGGCCCGGTTGGACCCGCGCCCGGAGGAGTGTTGCGTCACCTTCTCTAAAAACAATGAGAATTGACATAGAAAGGCCGGGGTGATCTGCTGTGCTCATGCATCTGGCCCAACTGAACATCGCCCACATGCGCGCTCCCGTCGACTCCCCGGAGCTGGCCTCCTTCGCCGCCGGTCTCGACCCCGTCAACCGGCTGGCCGAGGCGACTCCCGGCTTCGTCTGGAGACTCAAGGGCGGTGACGCCCCCGAGGACACGGTCAAGCACGACTACGGTGACCACCTGCTGATCAACTTCTCGGTCTGGGAGTCGCGCGAGGCGCTGTGGGACTACGTCTACCGCAGCGGCCACCTGGAGTTCCTGCAGCGGCGCAGGGAATGGTTCCTGCGCATGGCGGAGCCGTCCTCGGTGATGTGGTGGATTCCCGAGGGGCACGAGCCGCCCCTGGCCGAGGGAATGGAGCGCCTGGAGCGGCTCAGGAGGGAAGGCCCCACGCCTGAGGCCTTCACCTTCAAGGATTTCTACGACAGCAGCGAGGCCGTGTGGCGTCCGGCGGCGGCCGAGGCCAGGAAGTAGGCCAGGTCCTCGTCCAGGCCACGGCCCATCGTCGACAGCCTGACCGGAGACTCCCGCAACGCCGCGTACAGCCCGTCCACCGGCACCTCGATCAGTTCGTGCCGCGCGGCGAGCGGGCGCGACTGCTCGGTCACCCGCCTGCCGAAGTCGCCGGGCAGCACGGGTACGGCGATCTGGGCGGGGGCCAGCGCCACCCGGCCGTAGGCGGTCAGCGAGTGGTGCGAGACCCCGATGTGGCGCTCGCGCAGGTCGCCTTCGCTGACCCGCAGCGCCGCGACCGGGCGGCCCCCGAGGACGGCGGCGGCGTTGACCGCCTCGCCGGCCGAGACGCCGGAGAAGCCCCAGCGGGTGCCGCTGCCCAGGTTGCCCGGCCCCTGGGTGACGACCGCGACGTCGGCCCCCAGGACATGCCGGGCCGCCAGCAGGCCGGTGTGCGGCGTCACCGCCTCCACGTCGCCGCCGAAGGCCTGGCCCACCGTGACCACCCCGCACAGCCAGCCGGTCTCTCGTAGTCGCGCGCACGACATGGAGAACCAGGCGGGCAGCGCGCCCCCGTCGAGCATCACGTAGGCGACCCTGGCGGGCCGGGGCCCGCCGGACTCCCCGGTACGCGGCGGATTCGAGCCGTACAGGCCGCAGAGAATCGCCGGCAGGGCCGAGTGCAGGTCGGCGACGATCACCGGCATGCCGTCCACGGAGTCGGCGTCACGCAGGAGGTGGTGGAAGGGCGAGTCCTGCTCGTCCGCGCCGAGTACGGTGGTCTGCAACGGGGTGTAGCGTGCCTTCACCAGGTGTCCGGGACCTTGAGGATCTTGTGGCAATCGGTCGGGAACAGCCACCACCATGGCGTAACCTCCCGTACCGAGACCCATCGCGAGCGCGGTCGTGTTGAGCAGCACCACGTCACCGGGCTCCGGGCGTCCCACCAGGGCCGGATAGGCGAGCGCGCGCGCCTCGCCGTCCTCGGTGGTCACGTCGAGTTCCATTGCCCCCGGCCATTCGCGCCGGATCCGTACGACCTCGCCCCTGCGCCATCTGATCACGGGGGAAGGGTAGCGTCACTTGAACAGGGAGGAGGCCGGATGTCGCGCCGGAAGACCGAGCGGCTGCTCAATCTCGTGATCTGCCTGCTGGCCACGCGGCGGCCGCTCAGCGCCGAGCAC
Organism: Streptosporangium sp. NPDC002607; assembly: GCF_053592655.1. Classification (NCBI taxonomy): domain Bacteria; kingdom Bacillati; phylum Actinomycetota; class Actinomycetes; order Streptosporangiales; family Streptosporangiaceae; genus Streptosporangium; species Streptosporangium sp. NPDC002607. The sequence goes on along the minus strand of NZ_JBSFWD010000005.1, from coordinate 63,129 downwards.
ATCCGCCAGGCGGTGCCGGGCTACGACGCCGACAACGACGAGGCCTTCCAGCGGATGTTCGAGCGGGACAAGAACGAACTGCGCGAGATCGGCATCCCGATCGAGGTCCACAAGGACCCCTGGGAGGAGGATCCCGGCTACCGGATCGTCCGCCAGGCCTACGAGCTGCCGGAGATCACCCTGGAACCGGACGAGGCCGCGGTGGTGGGCCTGGCGGCCCAGGTGTGGCAACGGGCCAGCCTGGCCGAGGCGGCCAGTGGCGCGCTGCTGAAGCTGCGCGCCGGGGGCGTGGAGACCGACGAGGCGTACGGGGTGCTCGGCGGGGCACTGGAGTTGCGCGTCGACACCCAGGATCCGTCCTTCCCCGCGCTCTGGGAGGCCGTGCGCGACCGGCGGGCGGTCCGTTTCGCCTACCGGGCGGCGGCCAGCCAGAACGTGCTGACCCGCACCGTGGAGCCGTGGGGCGTGGTCAGCCGCCGTGGCCGCTGGTACATGGTCGGTCACGACCGCGACCGGGACGCGCCGCGGGTCTTCCGGCTCAGCCGGATCGGCGGGGCGGTCTCCACCGTCGGCCGCCCGGGCTCCGTGACGGTGCCCGAGGGCGTCGATATCAAGTCCATGGTCGTCTACAGCGACGCCGCGGTCCGGGAGCGTACCGCCCTGGTCCGGGTCAGGCAGGACACCTGCCAGGGACTGCGCCAGGTGGCGAAGGCGGTGCGGCCCGCCGGCGACGGATGGGACGAGCTGGAGGTCGACTTCACCGATACCGGCCGGCTAGCCGGGTGGATCGTGGGCTTCGCCGCCGACGCGGAGGTGGTCGGCCCGCCGGACGCCCGCGACGCGGTGATCTGCCGCCTGAAGGGAGCACTCGCGTGAGCACCGCCGATCGCCTGCCCAGGTTGCTGGCGCTGGTGCCCTATCTGATGTCGCACCCCGGGGCACAGGTGCCCGAGGTCGCGAAGATCTTCGGCCTGAGCGAGAAGCAGCTCATCGACGACCTGCAGCTGGTGTGGATGTGCGGGCTGCCCGGCCACACCCCCGGCGACCTGATCGACGTGTCGTGGGACGGCGGGGAGATCGTCATCGACAACGCCGACACCATCGCCCGCCCGCTGCGGCTGGGGGTGGACGAGGCCAGCGCCCTGCTGGTCGCGCTGCGCCTGCTCGCCGAGATGCCGGAGTTCGGGGAGCGCGACGCGCTGGCCCGGGTCATCGCCAAGTTCGAGCAGGCCTCGGGCGAGGGCGCGGCGGCGGTCAGCAGCCAGGTCGCGGTGGAGGTCGACGCCGCCCCCGACGCGCTGCCCAGCGTCAACGAGGCGCTGCGGCGCGGTAGACGGCTGTCGCTGCGCTACTACGTGCCGGGGCGCGACGAGATCACCCCGCGCGAGGTCGACCCGATGCGCCTGGTCGTCGTGGACGGCCGTCCCTACCTGTCGGGCTGGTGCTACCGGGCCGAGGCGGTCCGGCTGTTCCGGCTGGACCGGATGCTCTCCGTCGACGTGCTCGACGTGCCCGCCGACCCGCCCGCCGACGCGGTGCCGGACGAGGTGACGCCCGGGGTGTTCCGGCCCTCGCCGACCGACGAGCTGGTGGAGCTGGAGCTGACCGCCGCGGGCCGCTGGGTCGCCGAGTACTACCCGTGCGAGGAGGTCACCGAGCTCGGTGAGGGCCGCGTGCGGGTGGCGCTGCGCGCCAGGGACCAGGGCTGGGTGGTACGCCTGGCGCTGCGCCTGGGCGACACCGGCAGGGTGATCTCGCCCGCCTCGCTGGACGCGAGCGTGCGCGCCGCCGCGACGGCCGCGCTGAATCGTTACGAGTCGGTCTCCTGACGTGCGGGACTAGGATCTCCCACTATGAGCTGGATCATCGCCGCGCTCTCGCTGGCCCTCGTGGGGCTGGGAATCCTTGGTTTTCTGGCTGTTCGCGTACTGCGCGCGGCCACCGAACTCGGCCGCGAGATCGACCGCGCGCACGGGAGGCTGGAGCCCGTCCGGGTGCTGTTCGGCGAGAGCGGGGGGACGATACGTGTTCCGAAGGGATGAGTCTGCCCTCGGGGCAGCGTACGATCGGACGCAGAGACTGCACGTCGTTCGGCGTAAGGATGTGTAATGCCAAACCTCGGACCCACTGAGCTGATCATTATCGGCTTGATCCTGGTGCTGCTTTTCGGTGCCAAGAAGTTGCCGGAAGCCGCCCGCGGGCTCGGCCGGTCGCTGCGCATCTTCAAGTCGGAGACCGCCAAGCTCCGCGATGACGACGAGGCCGACGGCACGACCACCACGGTCGTCCAGGCCCAGGCCCAGCCGGCCGCCCCGGCGCCGCAGCCGATCCCGGCCGCGACTTCGACGCCGGCCTCCGCGCTGAGCGTCGAAGAGCAGGCCCGCCAGCTTGAGGAGCAGGCGGCCAGGCTGCGAGCCCAGGCTGGAGCGCCCAAGACGCAGTGATCGGCGGTAGCCTGAAGATCTACCTCGATCAACCGACTCGTCACCCCAGGATTCGTGAATGGCGCTGCTGAAGTGGCCTAAACCGGGCCGGAACGGGACGGAACCGCCCGCTGACTCTGGCGACGGTCGCATGCCGCTCATGGAGCACCTGCGTGAGCTGCGCAACCGGCTGATCATCGCCATGCTCGGCCTGCTCGCGGGCATCGTGGTTGGTTTCATCTTCTTTAGCCCGATCTGGCAGTTCGTGTCTGCCCCTTACTGCGGGCTTCCCCAGGCGCAGGAGTTGCGGCCTGGGCAGTGCACGATGCTGATCCTCGGCGTCTTCGACTCCTTCTTCGTGAACCTCAAGGTCGCGGCGATGTTCGGCCTCGTCGTCTCCTCACCGATCTGGCTCTGGCAGATCTGGGGTTTCGTCACCCCCGGCCTGTACCGCAACGAGAAGCGCTACTCGATCCTGTTCATGGTGATGGCCGTCCCGCTGTTCCTCGCCGGTGCGGCCGTGGCCTACTTCGTGATGGACACCGGGCTGTCGATCCTGCTGGGGTTCGCCCCTCCGGGAGCGGTGACCGGCATCACGATCGACGAGTACCTCAGCTACGCGCTGATCATGATCATCGTGTTCGGCATCTCCTTCGAGCTGCCGCTGCTCATGGTGTTCCTGAACATCATCGGGGTGCTGCCGCGCGCGCTGGTGGCCAAGCACCGCCGGATGGTCATCTTCCTCATGTTCGTCTTCGCGGCGGTCGCCACCCCCGGCGGCGACCCGTTCACGATGATCGCGCTCGCCCTGCCGATGGTGGCGCTGTTCGCCCTGGCCGAGGGGTTCATGTACCTGCGGGAGAAGAGGCAGCCGAAGGGTGAGGACTTCTCCCACCTCTCCGACGACGAGGCCTCCTCGCTCGACGACGACGCCTCGCCTCTGGGCGACGTGACCCCCGTCGGTGATCCGGCTCCTATCGATTCGAGAACGACCGACACCGATCCCAGCAAATAGGGGATAAGTTCCGATCTGTGCCCGCAGAGATCGCAGTCCTCGTCAATCCCGCCGCCCGTGGCGGCCGTTCACGGGGACTGCTCTCCCCGGTGCTCGACCGGTTGCGGCAGGGGGGTCGCGAGGTCTCGGTGATCCTCGGAGACTCCGCCGCCGACGCCCTGGACCGCGCCTGCCTGGCCGTCGCAGAGGAACCGGAGGCGCTGGTGGCCTTCGGCGGTGACGGCCTGGTCCACCTGGCACTGCAGGCGGTCGCGGGCAGTGGCGTGCCGCTGGGCGTCATCCCCGTGGGCACCGGCAACGACATCGCGGGCGCGCTCGGCATCCCGCTGAAGGCACCCCTGGCCGCCGCCGACACCGTGCTGCGCGGGCGGGTGCGCACCGTCGACGCCGCGAAGGTGGGCGAGGACGAGTGGTTCGCCGGGGTGGTGGCCTGCGGCTTCGACTCCCGCGTCAACGAGCGGGCCAACCGGATGACCTGGCCGCCCGGCATGGCCAGATACCTGGTCGCGCTCGCCGAGGAACTGCGCTCCTTCAGGCCCATCCCGTTCCGGATCGACCTGGACGGTGAGATCGTCGAGCGGGAGGCCATGCTGGTCGCGGTCGGCAACACCCGCTCGTACGGCGCGGGCATGCGCGTGTGCCCCGATGCCGTGCCCGACGACGGCCTGCTGGACGTGACGATCCTCGGCGCCGTCCCCCGGGGGGAGTTCCTGCGCGCCTTTCCCCGCGTCTATCGGGGCTCGCACGCGAGCCACCCCGCCGTCACCATGCACCGCGCCCGAAAGGTGCGGGTGGAGGCCCCCGGACTGATCGCCTACGCCGACGGCGAGCGGGTCGGTCCCACCCCGCTGACCTGCGAGGTCGTTCCCGGAGCGCTGGCGGTCCTCGTTTAGGGCCGCTCCGTCCGCGCGATCGGCCGGATCGCCGGGTAAAAAGGGGGGACGGACCGGAATCCCGATATCGGTAGGCTGGGAGGTATGACGACCCCGGCGGAACGATACGCTGCCTTCCGTCAGAGCCAGGCTGAGAGTGGGCCGGCGCTGACCTCGTTCCGCGGCCTGTACGACTTCGAGCTGGATGACTTCCAGATCGACGCCTGCCGGGCACTGGAGGCGGGCGACGGGGTCCTCGTGGCAGCACCCACCGGCTCGGGAAAGACGGTCGTGGGCGAGTTCGCCGTGCACCTGGCCCTGGCGGAGGGCCGCAAGTGCTTCTACACCACCCCGATCAAGGCGCTGTCCAACCAGAAGTACAACGACCTGGTCAGGCGGTACGGCGCGACCAAGGTGGGCCTGCTCACCGGTGACAACAGCGTCAACGGTGAGGCTCCCATCGTCGTCATGACGACCGAGGTGCTGCGCAACATGCTCTACGCCGGCTCCGGCACCCTGACGGGGCTCGGCTTCGTCGTCATGGACGAGGTCCACTACCTCGCCGACCGGTTCCGCGGCGCGGTCTGGGAAGAGGTGATCATCCACCTGCCCGAGTCGGTGCGGCTGGTCGCCCTGTCCGCCACGGTCAGCAACGCCGAGGAGTTCGGCGAGTGGATGGGAGAGGTCCGCGGCGACACCAGCGTCATCGTCGACGAGCACCGCCCGGTCCCGCTCTGGCAGCACATGCTCGTCGGCAACCGCATCTACGACCTGTTCGTCACCGGTGACGAGGACCGTCGCCCCCAGATCAACCCCAACCTGCTGCGCATCGCCAGGGACGAGGAGCGCCAGGCGTACGGCAGGGGCCGCCGCGGCTACCCGCGGCCCCGCAGGAACGGCCCGCCGGACCGGGCCGCGGCCATCGAGCGACTGGACGCCGACGCCCTGCTGCCCGCGATCACGTTCATCTTCTCCAGGGCCGGTTGCGACGCCGCCGTCATGCAGTGCCTGCACGACGGCATCCGGCTCACCACCGACGCCGAGCGCCACGAGATCCGCCAGATCGTCGACGAGCGCACCGCGCACCTGCCCGACGAGGACCTGGCCGTGCTCGGCTACCTCGAGTGGCGCGACGCCCTGGAGCGAGGCCTGGCCGCCCATCACGCGGGCATGCTCCCGGCCTTCAAGGAGGTCGTCGAGGAGCTGTTCACCCGCGGCCTGGTCAAGGCCGTGTTCGCCACCGAGACCCTCGCGCTGGGCATCAACATGCCCGCCCGCTCCGTGGTGATCGAGAAGCTCGACAAGTGGAACGGCGAGACCCACGCCGACCTCACCCCCGGCGAGTACACCCAGCTCACCGGGCGAGCCGGGCGCCGCGGCATCGACGTGGAGGGCCACGCGGTGGTCCAGTGGCAGCCGGGCACCGATCCCCTCCAGGTCGCCGGCCTGGCCAGCACCCGTACCTACCCGCTGCGCTCCAGCTTCCGCCCCTCGTACAACATGGCGGTCAACCTGGTCGGCCAGGTGGGCAGGGAGCGGGCCAGGACGCTGCTGGAGTCCTCGTTCGCGCAGTTCCAGGCCGACCGGGCCGTGGTGGGCATCGCCAAGCAGGTGCGCCGGGCCGAGGAGGCCCTGGAGGGCTACCGCCAGGCGATGACCTGCCATCTGGGCGACTTCGAGGAGTACGCCGCGATGCGCAGGGCCCTGTCCGACAGGGAGGCCGAGCTGTCACGCCAGCGCGGCGCGGCCCGCAGGACGCAGGCGCTGCGCTCGCTGGAGGCGCTCAAGCCCGGCGACATCATCAGGATTCCCGGCGGGCGCCGCGCCGGCCTGGCCGTCGTTCTCGACCCCGGCCTCAACTCCCGGGGCGAGGGCCCGTCCCCGCTGGTGCTGACCATCGGCAAGCAGGTCAAGAAGCTGTCGCCGGCCGACTTCCCCGTCCCGGTCGAACCGGTCGAGCGTCTGCGCATCCCGAAGAACTTCAACGCCCGCTCACCGAAGGAGCGGGCCAACCTGGTCTCCTCGGTACACGCCAAGATCGGCGACCGGGACTTCGGCAAGCCCGTCAGGGCACGCGACCACGCCGCCGAGGACGAGGAGATCACCCGCCTGCGCCGGGAGATCCGCCGGCACCCCTGCCACGGGTGCGACGAACGCGAGGACCACGCCCGCTGGGCCGAGCGCTACCACAAGCTGCTCCGCGAGACCGAGGGGCTGCGCCGCCGGGTCGAGGGCCGCTCCCACGTCATCGCCCGCACCTTCGACAAGGTCTGCGGGGTGCTCGACCAGCTCGGCTACCTCGACGGTGAGAGCGTCACGACCGAGGGCCGCCGCCTGGCCCAGCTCTACACCGAGCTGGACCTGCTGACCGCCGAGTGCCTGCGCGCCGGGCTCTGGAACGACCTGGACCCGGCCGAGCTGGCCGCGTGCGTCTCCTCGCTGGTCTTCGAGTCCAGGCAGGCCGACGACGCCCGCCAGCCCAGGATCCCCGCGGGCGGCGCGCAGCAGACGCTGGCCGACATGGTCCGTCTCTGGAGTGAGCTGGAGTCGATCGAGAGCGACCACGGGCTGTCGTTCATCAGGGAGCCCGACTTCGGCTTCGCCTGGGCGGCCTTCCGCTGGGCCAGGGGTCACACCCTGGACTCCGTGCTCCGAGACGGCGCCGGTGGCGCGGAGCTGGCCGCGGGAGACTTCGTACGCTGGATGAAGCAGCTGCTCGACCTTCTCGGCCAGATCTCCAATGCCGCCCCCGGCGGGAGCAAGGTCAAGCAGAACGCGAGCAAGGCGATGGACGCGCTGCGTCGCGGGGTGGTGGCCTACTCGTCCCTGGCCTGAGCCGGGCCGTGCGGGGGGCGTACCGGGTACGGCCGGTTTCCCGGACGAGGCGCGATCAGGCCAGGCTGAAGCGGACCTCGCGGGTGGTCGGGTCGGCGCGCGTCAGCCGCACGCGCACGCTCCTGCCCAGCCCGAGCCCCTCGCCGTCGCAGCGGGCCACCACCGCCGGATCGGTGAGCTGCACCTGGCCCCACGGCCGGTCCTCGGCCACGTCGATCACCACCGCCTCGAACGTCTGGCCCACCCGCTCACGGAGCACGAAGGCCTCCACCAGGTCCACGCACGCCCGCTCGACGCCGTTCACGCGCCGCCCGGTGGCGTGCATGATCTCCGGCAGCTCGTCCATGGCCTCCTGGACGTCCTGCGGCACCGGCTCGCCCGCCGCGATGGCCAGGCAGATCTCCGTGGCGTAGCGGTCGATGAGCCGGCGCAGCGGCGCGGTCACATGCGCGTACGGCGCGCCCACCGCGGCGTGCTCCGCCTGCGAGGGGGGCTCGCCGTTGAAGGCCACGTAGCCGGCGCCGCGCAGCAGCACCGTCGACTCCTGCAGGAACGCGGCCTGCTTGGGGATCTTCGGGTCGAGGGCGTGCACGACGTCGCCGTACCCGGCACCCTCCGGCCAGGGCACGCCGAGTGCCGCGGCCACCCTGCGGACCTGGGCGACCCTCTCGGCGGGGGCGGGCGGCAGCACCCGCAGCAGGCCGATCTCCGCGTCCAGCATCATCGAGGCGGCGGCCATGCCCGTCAGCAGCGAGATCTGCGCGTTCCACGCCTCGGCCTCCAGCGGGGCGCGCAACTCCAGCCGGTAGCCGTCCCCGTCCGGAACGACCTCCTGGTCGGGGGTGGGCAGCGTGACGCCGCCTCTGGCCCGCTCCAGGGCGAGCCTGAGCCGGCCGATCTCGGCCAGCAGCCGCAGCGTGCCGTCGGCGGTGCCGGTGTCGATCGCGGCCTGCGCGTAGTCGTAGTCGAGCCGTTCGCGGCTGCGCACCAGCGCCCTGGTCACGTCCGCGCCCATGATCCGGCCCTCCGCGTCGAGGTCGACGCACCACAGCGCGGCGGGCCGCGTCACGCCCGGCAGCAGGCTGGCGGCGGCCTCCGACAGCAGGGGCGGGTGCAGCGGCACGCGCCCGTCGGGCATGTAGACCGTCTCGCCCCGGGTGCGGGCCTCGGTGTCGATCGCCCCGCCGGGCCTGACGAACGCCCCGACATCGGCGATGGCGTACCAGACGCGGTAGCCGCCGGGCCGCTCCTCCAGGTGCACGGCCTGGTCGAGGTCCATCGCCCCTGGAGGGTCGATGGTGATCAGTGGCAGGTCGGTCCGGTCCAGCCGGGGCAGGGCGGGCACCTCGGCGACCCACTCGGCCTCGTCGACCGCCGCCCGGGGAAACCCCTCGGGCAGCTTCATCTCACGGCGGATCCGTTCGAAACCGTCGTCGAGCCGGGGATGGGACTCTCCGGGTACCCGGATGCTCTTGTGAGGCACAGGGAGCAACCTACCGGCTTGCGGCGGTCCCGCCCCACCGACTAGGGCGAAATGGTCAGATCGGACATTCGGCGGGTGGGTCAGAGCGCGGAGGTCAGGCGTTCCAGCGGCCCGCCCAGGCCGTAGCGCTCGCTCAGCGCCGCCAGGGCGTCCGGGTCGCGGGGCTTGGTCGGGAGCGTGAGGTCGGTCTCGGGCAGGGGCGCGTCGCGGGCGACCCGGACCACCTCGGGGGCCACCCGCAGGTAGTCGCGGGCGGCCGACAGCCTGGCACGCTGGCCCGAGGTCAGGTCGCCGTCCCCGTCGACGGCGCGCAGCAGCGCCTCCAGCGAGCCGAACCGGGTGATCAGAGCCGCCGCGGTCTTGTCGCCCACCCCCGGCACGCCCGGCAGGCCGTCACTGGGGTCGCCGCGCAGGGTGGCGAAGTCGGCGTAGGAGCGGCCGGGGATGCCGTACTTCTCGGCGACGGCGGCCTCGTCGACCAGCTGGAGGTTCTTGACCCCTCTGGCGGTGTAGAGAACGCGGACCGGCCGGGAGTCGTCGACCAGCTGGAACAGGTCGCGATCGCCGGTGACGACGTCGACCTGGCCGCTCGCCCGTGCGGTGAGCGTGCCCATCACGTCGTCGGCCTCGTAGCCGGGCACGCCGATGCGGGCGATGCCCACCGCGTCGAGCACCTGCTCGATCACCGGCACCTGCGGGGCGAGCGTGTCCGGAGTCTCCTCGGCACCGTCCTCGGCGACCCTGTGGGTCTTGTACGTGGGGATGGCCGCCACCCGGAAGGCGGGGCGCCAGTCGGCGTCCATGCAGGCCACGAGCTCGTGGGGAGAGTGCCGGCGGACCAGCATGGCGATCATGTCGATGACGCCGCGCACCGCGTTGACGGGCATGCCCTCGGGCGAGGTCATCGACTCGGGAATCCCGTAGAAGGCGCGGTAGTACAGCGACGGGGTGTCAAGAAGCATCAGGCCGGGCATGGCGACCATTTAACCAATCAGCCGAGCACCCCGATGGCCAGAACGCAGGTGTCGTCCTCGGGATTGGGGCCGCCGATCACCTCGATGAGCTGATCGAGCCCGTCGTTCGGATCCCCCCTCAGCAGGGCCGCGGCCTCCATGGTCAGCGCCAGGCCCTCGTCGATGTCCCGGGTGCGCCGCTCCACCAGCCCGTCGGTGAAAAGCAGCAGCAGGTCGCCCTCCCGCAGCTCGACCCCGGCCAGCTCGTACGGCTCGTCGGGGGTGGCGCCCAGCAGCACCCCGGCGGGCGGGTCGAGCTGGGTGGCGGTCCCCTCGCGGACCAGGATCGGTGCCGGGTGCCCGGCCTGTCCCCAGGTGAACATCCTGGTGGCCGGGTCGAGGTGACCGACGATCGTGGTCGCCGTCGTCTCCGGCATCCGGTGCAGCACGAAGTCGTTGAGCCAGGCCAGCAGCCGGTCGGGGGAGTGGCCGGTCATCGCGAGGCCGACCAGGGCGTGCCGCAGCTGGGCCATCTGGGAGATCGCGGGCATCCCGTGCCCGGCCACGTCGCCGATGGCCAGCAGCACCCTGTCGTCGGGCAGGGGAACGGCGTCGTACCAGTCGCCGCCGAGGCTGGGCTTGGCGTCCGCCGCCACATAGCGGACCGCGATGCGCGCGTGCGGCAGGTCGATGGTCTCTCCAAGGCCGGGCATTATCGCCTCGCGTAGCGCGAGGCTCATGTGGTGTTCCTGCTCGGCCTGCTCGCGGACCCGCAGCAGCTTGCTCCGCGACTCGGCCATGATGCGCTCGGCGCGACGTCGGCAGGTGATGTCCTGGACGACACCGTGCACGGCGGCGTGACCGCCGGTCACGACGGGGTCGAGTACGGCGCGAAGGTGGCGGAGCTCGCCGCGGCGGCGGATGCGGAACTCGACCTCGCCGGGCTCGGCCCGGTGCATGACGGACCACAGACGCAGGTCGAGGTCGGGACGATCGGTCGCCTCGACGTGGCCGGCCAGATCGCGCAGGTGAATCGGGCCGTCGCCGGGATCTCGGCCGAATATGGTGTACACCTGATCGGACCAGGTGGACTCTCCGGTCTGAAGATTCCACTCGGTCCAGCCCATATCGCCCAGGCGTTCCGCGTGCGCCAGGCGGGTGTTGAGGAGTTGCCGCTCCACGGCCATGTGCTCGTCCGGTTCGTCTGGCAACCGCTGCGCCATCTCAGCGGCGATCGACGGAGCCGAACCGGTCACTTGGTCGTTTCGTGGGTGGAGGGGGGGCTGGTGGCCGCCCACTACGCCGACCATGTAGCTCGCTCTCGGAATGTATGGCTTTGCGGACATTTTGCCAACAAAATGTGATCGTACTTCAACGGATTGTAGTGGCGGGGCTGTCGTCGTACCTTCCTTTTCCTGAGTTTCGGTCCCGGGGCCGCTCCCGGATGCATCGCCGCTCCGCCCGGGATTAGATTGGTCGGTGTGACGACGGAGTCCTCTGATCTCTATCCCGTGACCCGCCTGGAGGCCGCCCGCGAGGCCGCCGCCACCGCCGGGCTCGACGCGCTGCTGCTCACGCCAGGCCCAGACCTGCGTTACGTGACCGGTTATGAGGCGCTGCCGCTGGAGCGGCTCACCTGCCTGGTGCTCCCGGTCGTGGGTGAGGCGTTCCTGATGGTGCCCCGCCTGGAGTTGCCCGCTGCCGAGCGCTCTCCGGCATCCAGGCTCGGCGTGGAGTTCGTCCCCTGGGACGAGACCGACGACCCGTACGCGGTCGTCGGCGGGCGTTTGGGCGCGGTTGGAAAGGTGGGCCTCGCCGACCGGATGTGGGCGATGCAGTCGCTGCGCCTGCGCGATGCGATCCCCGGAGCCGAGCAGGTGCTCGCCGGGACGGTCCTGCGCGGGCTGCGGATGCGCAAGAGCCCGGCCGAGGTGGCGGCGCTGCGCGAGGCGGGCGCCGCGATCGACGCCGTCCACGCCCAGGTGCCCGGCTTCCTGCGGGCCGGCAGGACCGAGCGGGAGATCGGCAGGGACATCGCCGAGGCGATCATCGCGGCCGGGCACTCCACCGTCGACTTCGTCATCGTCGGCTCCGGTCCCAACGGCGCCAGCCCGCACCACGAGCTGTCGGACCGGATCGTCAGGGAGCGCGAGCCGATCGTGGTCGACATCGGGGGTCAGATGCCCGGCGGCTACTGCTCGGACTCCACCCGCGTCTATGCCATCGGCGAGCCTCCGGCGGGCTTCCTGAAGTACTACGAGGTGCTCAGGCACGCCCAGCAGGCGGCCTGCGACGCCGTGCGTCCCGGGGTGCCGTGCGAGGCGATCGACGCCGCCGCGCGAGACGTGATCGCGGCCGAGGGGTACGGCGACTACTTCATCCACCGCACCGGCCACGGCATCGGCCTGGAGACCCACGAGGAGCCCTACATCGTCGCGGGCAACGCCGAGCCGCTGGCGCCCGGTTTCGCCTTCTCCGTCGAGCCGGGCATCTACCTGCCCGGGGCACACGGCGCCCGCATCGAGGACATTCTCATCTGCACGGAGGAGGGCGGCGAGCGGGTCAACCACCGCACTCGCGAGCTTGTGGTCGTCTGACGGGTGCCCCGGCAGGCCCCTGTCCGGTCGCGCCCCGGGGGGGAGCCGCGATCGTCCGGCGGGTGCCAGAATCGGGGTGGCCGGCGACCCCGGCCACCCACCTTCGTCGTCCGCGCCAGGACCTGGAGCACGCGGATGCGATCCCCTCCCCCCGAGCCCAGGGGAGGGGTCTCCACGTTGGAAGGATTCAGATGACCGTTGAGCGCGTTCTGCCGACCGGTGACGCCCATGACCTGCTGGACCTGGTCCGCGACCTGATCGGCAAGGAGGTCGCCCCCCGGGCCGCGGCCGACGAGTCCGCCGAGCGCTTCCCCCGGGAGGTGTTCACCACGCTGGGCCGCGCGGGACTGCTCGGCCTGCCCTACCCCGAGGAGCATGGCGGGGCGGCACAGCCGTACGAGGTCTACCTGCAGGTGATCGAGGAGCTGGCGGCCGGCTGGCTGGCGGTGGGGCTCGGCCTGTCGGTTCACACCCTGTCGTGTTTCCCGGTGGCCGCCTACGGCACCGCCGAGCAGCGCGCCGCGCTGCTTCCCCGGATGCTGGGCGGTGAGTGGCTGGGCGCCTACTGCCTGTCGGAGCCGCAGTCGGGGTCCGACGCCGCCGCGCTGGCGACCCGGGCGGTTTCCGGCGAGGACGGTTACACGGTCGACGGGGTCAAGGCCTGGATCACCCACGGCGGCGCCGCCGACTTCTACACGCTGATGGCCCGTACCTCGGCCGACGGCGCGCGCGGCATCTCCTGCTTCCACGTGCCCGCGGGGACGGAGGGGCTGTCGTTCGGCGCGCCCGAGCGGAAGATGGGCATGAGGTCGTCACCGACCGCCCAGGTCCGCTTCGACGGGGTGCGACTGGGGCCGGAGGCGCTGCTGGGCGCCGAGGGGGAGGGCTTCAGGATCGCCATGGCCGCGCTGGACGGCGGCAGGCTCGGTATCGCCGCCTGCGCCGTCGGCGTGGCGCAGGCCGCCTTCGAGGCCGCCACCGCGTACGCCGCCGAGCGCCGCCAGTTCGGCTCGCGGATCGTCGACTTCCAGGGCGTCGGCTTCATGCTCGCCGACATGGCCACCCAGATCGCCGCCGCCCGCGCCCTCTACCTCGACGTCGCCCGGCTGCGCGACGCGGGCCGGCCCTACGGCACGCGGGCGGCGATGGCGAAGCTCTTCGCCACCGACATGTGCATGAAGGTCACCACCGACGCGGTCCAGGTCCTCGGCGGCTACGGCTACGTGGAGGACTTCCCGGTCGAGCGTTACATGCGGGAGGCCAAGGTCCTGCAGATCGTCGAGGGCACCAACCAGGTCCAGCGCCTCGTCATCTCCCGCGCCCTCGCCAGGAGCGACCGGGCGTGACGTCCCGACCGGCCGGGCGGTGAGCTCAGGCCCTGGCGGAGGGGATCCCGGTCGTCACCCCGAGGCGCCACCGGAGTTCTGGGGGCCGGTGTGGATGATGGCGGCCCACAGGTCCGGCCGGCCGGGGTATCGCTCGCGAAGGGCCAGGCTCGCACCGTGGACGGCGTCGGCGACGCCGGCGCCGGGCGGGACGCCGGGATCCAGCCGGGCGTAGACGTGGTCGGCCGCCTGCGCGGCGACATCGTCCCTGATCCCCCACAGCGTGGCGATGACGTGCTCGTAGCCCGCGAGCTGGAAGGCCGACGCCAGGTGGATCGCCTCGTCGGCGATCCTGCCTGTCGGGGCGGCGGTGTGGCATGCCGAGAGGTAGGCGAGCTCCGCGTGGGGCAGGTCCTGCCGGGCGATGTCCAGAACACCGAGCCGGTCGTGCCCCAGGGCCAGGTGGCTCCTGGACGGCCGGTGCGGATCGGCGTAGGCGTGACCGGCGAAGTGCAGCCAGGCGTGATCGGGGAGCGCGGCCAGCAGCCGCTCGCGGGAGACCGCTCCCAACAGGACCGACCCGGGAATCCGGTGCGCGATCCGCTCGGCCTCCTTGACGGTGGCGGGCAGGTCGCTCATCCCCGGTGTGCGGTCGACGGCCACGACCAGGGGACGGCGCGGACGTGGAGGCGCCGGCGGCTGCCGGCGGGCGTGCTGCAGGGCTCGCAGCGTGGAGGTGTACGAGGACACGACGTGGTCGAGCACGCCCGGTTCCCCCGGCCGCCCCGCCGCGTGCAGCGGAAGGTACGAGAGAGCGGTGGTCGGGCACCAGCAGACACGGGGAGCGGGCCCGCCGGGCGCGGAAGGTCCGGTGAGGCCGAGGGCGTCGAGGACCGGCGCGGCGACCGCGTCCCACAGCCAGCTCAGCGTCTCCTCGGCGACGCGTATGTCCACGGTGCCCTCGACGGCCAGGCGGAATCGTATGGCGTGCTGGAACGACCTGTCGCGGTCCAGGAGGGGAAGGTGGACGGAATCGACGCCGTCTTTCCGCACGATCAGGGCGTCGCTGCGGTAGGGACTCACATTGACGACCACCACGGGGTCCTCGCCCACGGTGGCGATCAGATCCTCGCCACGCGGGGGCACGAGAAGGCCCATCGCGTGAACCGCCCGCAGCGCCTCCTCCCACTCGGCCGCCAGGCGCCAGCGGTGCTCGGCGGTGAGGCCGCCGGCCATGGCGGTGCCGAGGACGGAGGGCTCCTGATCCAGCAGGCCGCGCAACCGCCGCACGCGGAGCGCCAGCTCCGGTGCCCGCTCCTCAAGCTCACCCAGGTCGGAACGGGTTTCCAGGGACTGGGCGAACAGCAGGCCCCGGCCGTACTCCAGCAGTTCCAGCGCCCGGACCGGCTGCCCCTGATGGAGGGCGCACGCCGCGGCGTCCAGGCCGAAGTAGGCGTTGCTCCCGAGCACGCGTTCCTGCTCGGCCCTGGGCAGCCTGCGGGTGGTGGCCAGGGGAAGCAGCCGTACGGCTGCCGCGAACCCGTCCGCGCCCTCCTCCCAGCGCCCGTGGTCGGCCGCGGCCTGACCCCATTTCCAGCTCGCGCGGAGCCGGTCGGACAGATTCCCGCTGGGGGACCGCGCTACCTCTCGCAGCGTCCGCAGCGCCTCGTCGAGATCGGCGGCATCGCCGCTCCGGGTGAATCGCTCCGTCATGGCGTCGCCGACGCCGATGGGGTCGTCCGCCTCGCGCAGCAGGCGGATGGCTTCGGCCAGCTCGCCGGGATCGCCGGTCAGCTGTGCGCGGCGCAGGAGGGTCTGCCCGAGTTCCTTGAGCCCCGCCTGCCGCTGCGCGTCCCCCGGGGGAGCAGCGGCGGCCGCGGCCCGGCAGAGCTCGACGGCCTCGTCCAGCGCGGGCCGCTCGCCTGTGTGGTCGAACCTGATCCTGAGCGCCCAGGCGAGCCCGGAAAGCAGCAGGGGAGTGTCCCGCATGGCGGGGTCGGTCTCGGCGACCGCCTGGCGCTTCCGTCTGATGCCCTCGTTCAGGCAGGTGGCGTCGCCGCTCGCCTGGAAGCGGAGGAGCTGGACCGTGCCGAGCAGGTCCAGATGCAGGGCCCGTCCCGAGGCCCCGGGCGGAACGGCGTCGATGCTCTCCTCAAGCGCGTCGGCGGCCTCGGGGAAGGCGGACAGGTCGCCGAGGTAGGCGGAACGGATGAGGATGACCTGCGCGTACGTGGGGAGAACCGTGTAACGGCCGGCCGACCGGAGGGGAAACATCTCCAGTGCCTCGCGGGCGATCCGCACCGCCTCCTCGATGTCCTCCTCACTGCCTCGCTCGGCGAATCGCATCGTCAGCGACATGGCGAGCCGCGGCACGATGAAGGAGTGATGCGGATCACCGGGATTCAGGCCGCCGGACGCCGCGCGCAGCGCCACGACCGCCTCCTCCAGGGCCGTTTCGTCCCCGGTGCGGATGGCCAGGTTCCGCAGCGCGCTGCCGAGCGCGCTCCGGGCGATGACCAGGTCCTTCGACGGCTCGTCCCCGAGCAGTTCCACCGCCTCCCGCAGCGACGCGACCGACTCGGCCAGCGACGCGTCGTCACCGTGGCGCAGGTACACCTCCTCCAGAACGCTTCCAAGGGTCGTCAAGCAGGCCGCCCGGATCGGATCCTCGGCGCGGACACGCGCCACGGCCTCTCGCGCCGCGTGGACGGCGTCGTTCAGCGCAGGCCCGTCGGCGGCGAGGACGTAGAGGTTCCGCAGCGTCATGGCGAGATCTTTCAGGCACGCCACCCGCTCGGGAGCTTCGGGAGGGAGCAACGCGGCCGCCCGGCGCAACAGCGTGGCCGCCTCCCGTAGCTCGGCCCCGTCCCCGGTTCTCATCGAGGACTCGGACAGCACCCCGCCGTAGGCCTGGAACACGGCGGCCTCCGCGGGATCGCCCGGAGGGCAGGCCTCAAGGGCGAGCCGGCCCGCATCGATCGCCTCCGCGATCACGGACGGGTCACCGCCGTGCAGGAAACGGTGATGGAGGACGGCGCAGAGACCCAGCGTGGAGCTGAGTCGTTCCCGGCTGCCGGGCGGGGCGCTCGCCCATGACCGCCGGAAGGCCGTGGCGGCCTCCTCCAGGAGCCGTAGGTCGCGGGAGACGTCGAAGTGGTTCGCCGCCGCGAAACCCAGGGCGTTCAGGTACTCGGGCGTCTCGGGGCTGCCGGAGGGGAGCAGGGTGACGGCCCGCCGGGCGGTCTCCACCGCCTCGTCGAGGGCGTCCCGCTCACCCGTCGAGGCGCACCACTCCATCGCGTACCAGGAGATTTCCCTCATCAGGGCCGGCAGCATCGGGTCGCCCTCGGGCGTCAGCGATTTCGCCACCATGAGGAGCAGCCGGCCCAGCGCGATCCTCTCGTCCTCGGTCGGCAAAAGGCGCAGCGAGCCGCCGTCCGGGTGAAGCACCCCGAGGAGCCGGTCACGATGGCCGGGGCGTCTCCGGCGCGTGTGCTGGATGAACGGCAGGACCTGCTCCGGCACCGTGAGCCCGCAGAGATCGGAGAGGTCGAGGAGGACGAACATGGCCACGAAGTCCGGTGAGTCCATGGCGAGGTCCGCGGAGCCGCGGTCGCTCGCCCGGTATCTGGCGCCGTACAGCATGCCGGTCGCGTAGAGGAGCACGGCGGTCTCCCGCGGTGGCAGTCCCTCGTGGTCGCGGAGCCAGCTGCCGGACCTGTACAGCAGTTCCGCGGCGGCGGCACTCGTCCAGGGGCTCAGCACCTGATCCGGACGGCCGTCGTTGATGATGCCGCCAAGGCGCGTCAGGACGTCCTGGATGGTGATCTCCACACCGTCTCCTCTCCGATCTTCCAAGAGTGCGCGACGGCGGAAGATCGGCCAAGATTGACTTCGTGAGAGAGCAGAGTTCCCCCATGTCCCCCGGCGGGGATCCGGCCGAGCGGGGTGTGACCGAGATGCTGCTCGGAGCGCTCGCCGGGTCGGCCCTGCTGCCGTTCCTCCAGGCGGTCGCGACCAAGGCCGGAGAGGATCTGTACACGAGGATCCGGGACCTCCTCTCCGGTGAGAGCCGCGAACGCGCCAGGACCTCGATCGCCGAGGCCGGTCATGTCACGCTGGCCGACCAGGGCTCGAAAACGATCGTGCGACTGCCCGCAGACCTTCCCGCCGACGCGGCGGCGGCGCTCCGAGCCCTGAGGCTGCCCCCGGCGGAGCCGGGGTGGCGCGTCGTCTACTGGGACGGGGCGCACCGCGTGTGGGTCTGCCACGAGGTGGACGCCCCTCCCCGGGGTGCTCTGCGGGTCGACGAGATCACCGGGGACACCCCGCCCGAGCCGGAGCCTCCGGCACAACCCCGCTAGAGCCCGTACGTCTCCAGCAGCCGCAGCCAGATCTCGCTGACCGTGGGGAAGGACGGCACCGCGTGCCAGAGCCGGTCGAGGGTCACCTCGGCGGTGACGGCGATCGTCGCGGCGTGCAGCAGATCGCCCACGGCCGGGCCGACGAAGGTCACCCCCAGCAGGACGCGGCGCCGCTCGTCCACCACCGCCTTGGCCATGCCGCGGTAGCCGTCGCCCTGCAGGTAGGCTCCCGACACCCTGCCCAGGTCGTACTCGACCACGCGGACGTCGAACCCCTCGGTGCGGGCCTGTGCCTCGGTCCGGCCGACCGCGCACACCTGCGGGTCGGTGAAGATGACCTGCGGCGCGCCGTAGCCGTCCGCCACGTCGCGCATTCCCGGCAGGTCGTCGGGCTCGCCCTTGACCCGCGCCGCGATGACGTCGCCGCACAGCCGTGCCTGGTACTTGCCCATATGGGTGAGCAGGGCGCGGCCGTTGGTGTCGCCCACCGCGTACAGCCAGCCGCCGGGGACGCCGGTCGCGCGCATGCTGTCGTCGACCTCCACCGAGCGCCCGGCCTCCAGGCCGACACTCTCCAGGCCCAGGTCGCCGGTGGCGGGGCGCCTGCCGGTGGCCACCAGCAGCTCGTCCGCCTCGACGGGCGGGCCCTCGGACAGGTGGAGCGTGACCGGGCCCCCCGGCCCGGGCCGCTCGACCTTCGTCACCTGGACGCCCTCACGCACCGTGATGCCCGCCCCGGTGAACGAGGCGGCCACCAGTTCCCCGGCGAACGGCTCCATCCTGCCGAGCAGTCCGCCGCGTGCCAGCACCGTCGTCTCTCTCGCGCCGAGTCCGTGCATGGCCTGGGCCATCTCGCAGGCCACCACGCCGCCGCCCAGCACGGCCAGCCGCCTGGGGACGCTTCTGGCCGCCGTCACCTCATGGCTGGTCCACGGCCTGGCCTCGGCCAGGCCGGGGATCGGCGGGACGACCGCACCGCTGCCGGTGGCCAGCACGACCGCGTGCCTGGCGGTCAGCGTGCGGACCGAGCCGTCCTGCGCGGTCACCGCGACCCGCCTCGGGCCGTCCAGCCGCCCGTGGCCGCGGACGAACTCCACGGGCACGCTCCTGATCCACTCGACCTGGCCGCTGTCGTCCAGGTGGGACACCGCCTCGTCGCGCCGGGCGAGCACGGCGGCGGTGTCGATCGGGCCCAGTGTCAGGCCCGGTACCCGGGCGACCTCGGCGGCCAGCTCCACCGGGCGCAGCAGTGCCTTGCTGGGGATGCACGCCCAGTACGCGCACTCGCCGCCGGCCAGGTGCCTCTCGACGATCGCGGCGGTCAGCCCTCCCCTGACCGCGCGGTCGGCGACGTTCTCGCCCGCCGGGCCCGCGCCCACAACCACCACGTCGAACTCGTCGGACACGACTTACCTCCCAGGCAGAACCGGTCATGGGCCCGCGCCGCTCCCGTGGCGCGGGTCGTATCAGCTTCGCACCCTCCGGTCCGGGCCGGAGCCACGTGCGTGGCTCCGGCGAGGCGCGGGGCCTCGCCCTCTCGCCGCCTTGTCGTCGATCGCCGCGGCTCCCTCCCCCCGCGTCGAGAGGCGCGGCCTGACCGGTGGTCCCCGCCACGGCAAGAGCCGCGGGCCAGGGGCGCGGCACAGGGCCTGGCGAGGGACGGGGCCTGGCGACGGGCGGGACGTCCCGCGCGGGGTCGGGGCCGGTCGCTAGCGGCGGCGTCCGCGAGCCTTCAGGGCGGTCAGGGGAAGCTCGGGAGCGGGCAGCGGGGCGGCGCCGCCGGGCACCGTGCCGAACTCCTCGCCCTCCATCCACTCCTGCCGGAACCTGGCGATCTCCTCGTGGCTGCGGCCGACGAAGTTCCACCACATGACGATCCGCTCCTCGAACGGCTCGCCGCCGATGAGCAGCAGCCGACCGGCATCCTCGGCCCCTATGGCCAGCGCCGAACGCCCGCTGCCCAGGTAGAGCAGCGGCCCGGGGGACAGGTCCGTCTCGTCGACCCGCACGGTGCCGGACAGGGCCAGCGCGGCGTACTCGAAGCCGGGACGGAGCGGGACGGAGATCGCCGCGCCGGCCTCCAGCCTCACCTCGGCCCCGACCAGCGGGGTGTGGACCGTCGCCGGTGACGTGACGCCGCCCAGCTCGCCCATGATGACGGTCACCCTGGCGCCCGGCAGGGTCAGCTCGGGCAGCACCGGGTGGTGCTCGAAGGCCGGAGCCGTCTCGCGGGCGGCGGAGGGGAGCGCCACCCACAGCTGGACCCCGTGCAGGGCGGCCTCGGCGGCCGACTCCTCGGAGTGGGAGATGGCACGTCCCGCGGTCATCAGGTTGAGCCGGCCCGGTCTGATCAGTTGCTCGCTACCGACGCTGTCGCGGTGCAGGATCTCGCCCTCCACGAGCCAGCTGACGGTCTGCAGCCCGGTGTGCGGGTGCGGGGGGACGCTCATCGTCGTCTTCTCCGGGCCGTAGTGGTCGACGAAGCACCAGGCGCCGACCATTCTGATGTCCCGGTTCGGCAGGGTTCTGGTGACCTTCATCGCCCGCGGGCCGCCCAGCACCACATCCCTGCCGGCCAGCACTTCGGTCACCGGCTCCGCCACCACGTCCGCGAGGCCACCGCACGCCGACTCCCGCGGATCCGTTTCCAGGTTGCTCATTTCGCGACTGTACGTGCTGATCCGGCCGCCACGGGAACCGGGTCGCGAGATTGCCCGTGGGTTGGGACCGTGCCGTGACATCCGGGCGATGCGTGTGCTCTCCGGTGCCGTTACCGTTTACGGGATGGAGGAGATCGACCGCTGTATCGTCACGTTGCTGGCCAGGGATGGCCGGATGAGCTTCACCGATCTCGCCAGGGAGACCGGGTTGTCGGTGTCGGCGGTGCACCAGCGGGTGCGCAGGCTGGAGAAGCGCGGGGTGCTGCGGGGTTACGCGGCGCTGGTCGACTACGACGCCATCGGGCTGCCGCTCACCGCGTTCGTGTCCATCAAGCCGATCGATCCGGCCGCCGCCGACGACGCCCCGGAACGGCTGGCCCACCTGAGCGCCGTCGAGGCGTGCCACAGCGTGGCCGGGGACGAGAGCTACATCCTCAAGGTCCGGGTGGCCTCGCCGATCGCGCTCGAAGAACTGCTGAACCAGATCCGCACCGCCGCCAACGTCTCCACCCGCACCACGGTCGTGCTCAGCACGCCGTACGAGCACCGTCCCCCGGAGCCGGCCGGTACGGAGGCCGGTAAGCCCGACGAGCGCGCCTGAGCCCCGCGGGCGCAGGTTACTAAGTACCGATTTGCCGGACATGGGGTAGTTAATCCAAGCTGAACGGGTGTCTGCTAGGAAGATCATTATTGACTGTGACCCGGGGATCGACGACGCCCTGGCGCTCGCCCTCGCTCACGGGAGCCCCGACCTGAAGGTCCTGGGGATCACCACGGTCGGCGGCAACGTCGACCTGGCCAGGACCACGGACAACGCGCTGCGGCTCCGCGAGTTCCTGGGGTTCGGCGACGTACCGGTCACCGCGGGCAGTGCGGGCGCCCTGCTGCGCGCCCGGGTGGACGCGGCCGACGTGCACGGCGGCTCCGGTCTCGGGGACGCGCTGCTGCCTCCGGCGACGCTCCCGCCGGCCGCCGGGCACGCCGTCGACTTCATCGTCGAGACGCTCAGGGCCGACCCGGGCGAGGTGACCCTGGTCGCCATCGGCCCGCTGACCAACGTGGCGCTCGCGGTGCTCAGGGAACCGAGGATCGTCGACTGGGCGCGGGGGCTCACCATCCTCGGCGGGTCGTACACCCGGGGCAACTTCTCCCCGGCGGCCGAGTTCAACATCGCCGCCGATCCGGAGGCCGCCGCGATCGTCTTCGGCGCGGGCTGGACGGTGACCATGATCGGCCTTGACGTGAGCCGTGCCGCCATGACCACGGAGGCGGTGGCGGCCAGAATGGCGGCCATGGGCAGGCTCGGCACCGACCTGCTCATCCCGTGCGTGCGGTTCTACGGCATGATCACCGCCGACGACGGGCCCGCGATTCACGACGCCTGCGCGGTCGCCCACCTGATCGACCCGTCGCTGATCACCCTGGAACCCGCGGTCGTCGACGTCGAGACGGCGGGCCGCTTCACCTCGGGGATGACCGTGACCGACTTCAACCTCCGGGGCCGCGCCCCCAACGCCCTGGTCGGCACCTCGCTTGACGTCGGCCGCTTCTGGGACCTTCTGCTGGCCGTCTACGCGCGGGTCGCGGAGTCGATCGAACGCCGGGAGAAGCGCGTCGGACTTTGACCGGGAGACCTCGGGCGGGATGCCCGGTCCGGGGAGAGGCCGGACCGGGCCCCCGGGCCACGGCGACACGACGTCCACGAGCGGAGGTGGGGGCGCCGGTCACGTCGGCCGGTCGGTGCGTCAGACGCGCTGCCACAGGGCCGGTACGTTCGGCGGCTCCCATCCGGAGTAGGCCGTGTGCCCCTGGAGGCAGCGGTAGGTCACGCCGCCGTAGGTGACCTGGTCGCCGGCCTTGTAGTTCGTTCCGGCCTGCCACGTCCCGCCCGGCGGGGGGCTCGTGGTCGGCGTCGGGCTGGGCGACGGGGTGCCGACGATGTTGAGCACGAAGTCGAACGTCGCCTCCCTGCCGGAGCCGACCGTGCGCACGGTCATGACCAGTGACGGGTCGAAGATCGTGTCGGTGTTGTTGCGCGGTTCGTTCGGGAAGTAGAGCTGGGTGGTGAGCACCGGCCGGTTCGGGGCCTGGACCTTGACGTGGATGTGCCGGGTGCGTCCGGGATACAGGCCCGGAACGATCGTGGTCAGCTTGAACGCGCCCTGGGCGTCGCTGAACTGGTGCCCGCGGAAGCCGAATCCGCTGTTGTCGTAGGCGCCGTTGGTGTCCGCCTGCCAGAAGTCCAGAAGCGCGTTGGCGATCGGCTGGCACGAGCGGCCGAACACGTAGCCGCTGACGGTCAGCGGGACGCCCGGTGTGCCGGGCCCGACCAGTGAGGTGCGCCGTGGCGAGTTGGGCTTGAAATAGGGGCCCTCGGTCTGGGCGATCGTCGGGTCGTCGCCGTCGTCGCAGAAGGGGGTGGGGTCGAGCAGCCCGTCCGTCCGCTGCGCGTCGCGGGCCAGCACGGGGGCCTGGCCGACCAGCAGCGGGATCGGGGCGATGAGAGCGGCCTTCAGCAGGGTCTTGCGGCTGATGCCCCCGCTCTCGCTGCCGGTATTCTGGTGGTGGGTGTTCTCGGCGTCCACAATGGCCTCCTTGGCCTCCGGGGGGACGTGCCTGGACGCGACCTGTCGAACGCGTGCGGCGCCGGGGCGGCCGGTCGAAACCGGCACCGTGCGACACCGCCGCGGGGAACCGGCGGGACCTGGCAGCCTGGACGTGCACAAGGCTGACATTGGACGTGAGGCCGCAATACCCTCCATGTTTCTATAACTTTGCCATATGGCTACCGTGGTAATAATCATGCAGGTGAGGGCCGCCCGAATAAGGCTTTCGCCACGTCATACCAAATATTTATGACACGAATGGGATGACATGACCGGCGAAATTCCAATGGGGTGATTCACCTCGCGGATATCTCCGTTTCACCGCATGGGAACGGGGCGCCTCCGCGACGGCCGGGTCCTCCGCGTGAAGCCCGGGTGGCGACGGTTGTCTACAGCGTTCGACGCTGGGCAGGTACTTCCTGTGGACACTGGCGAAAGGAGCCGGCTGTGCCTGACAACGATGTACTGATCATCCGATTCCACCCGGTGGGGGGTGAGGACGTCTCCGTGACGAGCGGGGATTTCGACGGGGAGTCCGAGGCGGTGGAGGCGATCTCCCGTGCTCTGGACGAGCGGCGCAGCCTGGTGCTGACCCAGGTGAGATACGGCTTCGAGACCGAGATGATCGGCATGGTCGTCAACCTGGCCAACGTGGTGTCGGTGCGGGTGTCGAAGACGGACGGAGCCGAAGCCGGCCAGTACCTGTAACGGCTGGTCAGGGGAGAGGCGACCGCACCGCACGCGGGGACGAGGGGCTTCCCGATCACCTTCTCCCGGACGGCCCGGGGCGGAGACGCCCGTGACCGCACCGTGCGCGGGGAGCACCGCCTCCGCAGCCGGTACCCGGCGGCCCTCTCACCGAACTCCGCACCTGGATGCGACGCCGGGGGAGAGGACCGATCTCCGGGAGGGGGCGGGTGAGCCGGGCGCGTCTCAGGTCAGGGCGTGGAAGTGGGCCCGCAGGCGGGCCCTGGCCTCCTCGGTGGCGCCGAGGGCGTCCAGCCCCAGGAGGGCGGCACCCATGATGGGGGCGACGTCGGCGACGATCGGCTTGGCCTGCGGGGCCCGCTCGGCGAAGCCCCGCTCGAGCAGCTCGCTCATCAGCGGGTCGCGGGCGGTGAGCACGCCGCCGCCCAGGACCACCTCCATCGGCACGGCGAGCAGGTCCAGGCGGCGCAGCGCGACCACCGCGAGCACGACGACCTCCTCGGCCATCCGCGCCACCAGCGAGCGGGCCACCCCGTCACCCTGGGCGGCGACGGCCATCAGCACCGGTACCAGCTCGTTCAGTCTGCCGTAGGGCAGCTCGCCGAAGTGGATGGCCAGGGACACCTCCTCGACGGTGCGGGTGCCGAAGTGCCCGCGGATCGCGGAGGTCAGCGCGCTGGCGGGACCCCGGCCGTCCTCGGCGCGTACGGCGTGCCAGAGCGCCTCCTCGCCGAGGCCGAGACCACCGCCCCAGTCGCCGGTGAGCCGCCCCAGGGCCGGGTATCTCGCCACCTCCCCCGAGGGGGAGACCGCCACCGCGTTGATGCCCGCGCCGCACACCACGGCCACGCCCGCGGGGCCCGAGGCCCCGGCGCGCAGCAGCGCGAAGGTGTCGTTGCCGACGGTCACCTCCGTGCCGTACCCCCGCAGGAGGATCTCCGCGCGGAGCGCGTCCTCCTCCACCGGCAGGTCCGCGCCCGCCACGTAGGCGGCCACGTGGTCGGCGTACGGTGTCCTCGCCCCCTCGCCGAGCGCGGAGCGCACGGCGTCGCCGATCACGTCGATCGCGGCCCCCACCCCCGCGGTCTGCGGCTGGAAGGCGCCGCCGCGCCCGGTGGCGATGACCGAGCCGTCCTCGCCGACCAGCGCGACGTCGGTCTTGCTGTTGCCGCCGTCGACGGCCAGGACCGTCCTCACGCGTTCGCCCAGGACAGGTGCCCGCGGTTGGCCTCGATCAGGCGCCGGGCCAGGTCTTTCGAGAGTGCGGCCTGCCCGATCAGCGGGTGGGCCAGCAGCGCGTCGGCGACGCGGTCCTCGCCGCCGTGCAGCGCGGCCGCGAGCGCCAGCGTCTCGTACGCCGTGACGTGGGCGATGAGCCCGGCGAAGAGCGGCTCCACCGGGTCCACCGGCAGCGCGGTCGCGCCCGCCGCGGTGATCGTGGCCGGGACCTCGATGACCGCCTCGTCGGGCAGGAACGGCAGCGTGCCGTCGTTGCGCAGGTTGACCACCTGGGTGTCGCCGCGGTCGCCGACCAGCGAGGCGATCAACGCCACCGCGGCCTCCGAGTAGAAGGCCCCGCCGCGCTTCTCCAGGAGTTCCGGCTTGGTGTCCACGGCCGGGTCGGTGTACATCTCCAGCAGCGCCGTCTCCATCGCCGAGACCTCGGCCGCGCGCGACGGCCTGGTCCGCTGCTCGGCCACCACCAGGTCGTGCTCGTAGAAGTAGCGCAGGTAGTAGGAGGGGACCACGCCCAGGTGCCGGATCAGCGCGGCGCTCAGGCCGACGTCCTCGGCGATCTTCGCACCGTGGCTCTCCAGCAGCCGCGGCAGCACGTCGACTCCGTCCAGGTGGACGGCCCGCTCCCAGGTGAGGTGGTTCAGGCCGACGTGGCCCAGGGAGATCCGCTCGGGGGCGACGCCCAGGTTCGCGGCGAAGCGGCGCTGGAAGCCGATGGCCACGTTGCACAGGCCGATGGCCCGGTGCCCGGCCTCCAGCAGCGCCCTGGTGACGATGCCGACGGGGTTGGTGAAGTCGACGATCCAGGCGTCGGGCGCGTGCTTTGCGACCTTCTCGGCGATGTCCAGCACCACCGGTACCGTGCGCAGCGCCTTGGCCAGCCCGCCCGCCCCGGTCGTCTCCTGGCCGACGCAGCCGCACTCCAGGGGCAGGGTCTCGTCCACGTCCCGCGCGGCCTGGCCGCCGACGCGCAGTTGCAGCAGGACCGCCCCCGCCCCGGCGACGCCCTCCTCGACGGAGGTGGTGGCGACGACCGCGGCCGGATGCCCGGCCCGCGCCAGCATCCGGCGCGCCATGCCGGACACCGGTTCCAGCCGGCGGACGTCCGGGTCGACCAGCGCGATCTCGGTCAGTGGAAGCTCGTCGCGTAGCCGCGCGAACCCGTCGATCAGCTCCGGCGTGTACGTCGAGCCGCCCCCGACAACGGCGAGTTTCACCCTTTTACTCCTGTCAGCGTGACGCCCTCGATGAAGACCCTCTGGGCGAAGAAGAACACGATGATCACCGGGGCCATGACGAGCAGGGTCGCCGCCATGGTGAGGTTCCACTGCACGCTGTGCAGTGCCCGGAAGGACGCCAGCCCGAGGGAGAGCGTCCAGTTTTCCTCGTTTATCTGGGCGTAGAGCAATGGACCGTAGTAATCGTTCCAGCAGTAGAAGAACTGGAACAGACCCACCGCCGCTATCGCCGGACGCGCCATCGGCAGGATCACCCTGATCAGGGTCTGGAAGTCCGAGCACCCGTCCACGCGGGCGGCCTCGGTGTACTCCCTGGGGATCGTGACCAGGAACTGCCGGAGCAGGAAGATCGAGAAGGCGTCCCCGAACAGCATCGGCAGGATCAGCGGCCACAGCGTGCCGGTGAGGTCCAGGCGCGCCCAGATGAGGTAGACGGGGACCGCGACGACCTGTGGCGGCAGCATCATCATCGTGATGACCGCGAGGAAGGCGAGTCTGCGCCCGCGGAAGCGGAAGCGGGCCATCGCGTAGGCCACCGGGATCGACGACAGCAGCATGAACGCGGTGCCGAGCCCGGCGTACAGGAACGTGTTGCCCAGCCAGGCCAGCAGCCGCGACCTGGTGAACACCTCGGCGAAGTTGCCCCAGTTCCAGGTGTCCGGCCACAGGTCGCCGGTGAGAGTCTGGTCGGTGCTCATGAGCGCGGTCAGCGCCACGAACACCAGCGGAGCGACGAACATCAGCGACAGCGCCACGGCGATGGCGTGGGTGGCGATCCAGTACAGGACCCTGCGGGTACGCGGGCCGCGCGCGGGGGAACCCTGCGCTGCGAGCTTCATGGCCAGGGTCGTCACCGGTCCGCTCCCTGGTCGAACGCGCGGAACCGGCGGAGCAGGACGAGGGTGAAGAGCGTGGAGACCGCGAACAGCAGCAGGGCCAGCACGCAGGCGTAGCCCATGCTGAAGTCGCGGAAGCCCACGTGGAACAGCCACTGGGCCAGCGTCAGCGTCGACAGTTCGGGGTAGCCGGGGACGAAGGCACTGCCGGGGGAGTCGGTGACCCCGGCGGCGACCCGGGAGGCGATCATCGCCTGGGTGAAGTACTGCAGGGCGTAGATGACGCCGGTGACCGCCGAGAACATCAGCACCGGCGAGATCGTCGGCAGCGTGATGCTCCTGAACTGCCGCCACCCGCCGGCCCCGTCGATCGCGGCGGCCTCGTACAGATGCTTGGGCACGTCGAGCAGGGCCGCGAGGAAGATCATCATGGTGTTGCCGATACCCCACATGGCCAGCAGGGTCAGGCCGGGTTTGGCCCAGTTCGGGTCGCCGAACCAGTCGGGTGCGGTGATCCCGGAGAGTTCGATGAACTGGTTGAAGGGACCCGAGGGGTTCAGCAGGAACACGAAGGAGACGGTCCCGGCCACCACCGGGACCAGCGAGGGCAGGTAGAAGAGGGTGCGGAAGAAACCGGCCCCCGCCTTGAGGCGGGTGAGCAGCTGCGCCACGCCCAGCCCGAAGATCACCTGGGCGGGGACCATGAAGACCGTGAACCAGAGCGTGTTCCTGATGGAGACCCAGGCCCGGTCGTCCACCAGGAAGTAGCGGTAGTTGTCCAGGCCGACGAACTCCAGGGTGAACAGGTCGTAGCGGTGGAAGGAGAAGTAGACGGTCGCCGCGAGGGGGTAGGCGAAGAACACCGCGAACCCCACCAGCCAGGGCGATATCCAAAGGAGGGCCACCAGGCCCTCACGGCGCCGCCACCTGGGCGGCGCCGCGTGGACGATGCTCATCGAGGCTCAGCCCCCGGAGAGCTTCAGCTTGTCGTCGAGACGCTTGTCGACCTTGGCCAGTTCGGCGTCGAGGTCGGTGAGCGTCCCCTTCTCCCACCGGCCGAGGAACTCCTGCACCGTGTCCTGGTTGAAGGCGCTGTTGACGTTCGCCGGGACCGTGCTCGTCTTCGGGTGGGCGAAGATGTCGAGGAAGGTCTGGAAGTTCGGGTCCTTGTCCAGGTCGGGCGACTCCAGTGAGGCCTTGGTGGTCGGCACGTTGCGCAACGCGTTGGAGAGCGTGACCAGTGCCGAGGTGTCGGTGGTCAGATACTTGACCAGTTCCCAGGCCGCCTGCGGGTTCTTGGCGCCCTTGGGCACGCCGATCACGGTGCCCGCGGTGAAGCCGCTGCCGTACAGGTCGGGCTTGGTGTCGGAGACCGGGAGCGGTGCGGTGCCGTAGTCGAGGTCCGCGGCCTCATTGGCGATCATGGCGTTGCGCCACTCGCCGTCCAGGACCATGGCGACCTTGCCCTTGTAGAACGGGTGGTCGGCCGACCACTCCTGGCCCAGGCTCTTGCGGAACTTCTCCAGCTTGTCGTAGCCGTACCAGTCGACGAGCTCCTTCTGCCAGCGCAGCAGTTCCTTCCACGCCGGGTCGGAGCCGATCGCCGAGGTGCCGTCCGGCTTGTACCAGGTGGCGCCGACCATCGGGGCGAGGTGCGAGGCGGAGTTCTCGTAGTACGAGAAGCTCGGGATGAATCCGGCGACCTTGATGTTGCCCTCCGCGTCGCGGACGGTGAGCTTCTTGGTCAGCTCGGTCAGCTCCGAGAGCGTCTTCGGCGGCGCGGAGCCCTTCATCAGGGCCTTGTTGTAGTAGAGCCCGTACGCGTCGGCGAGCAGGGGCATCACGCACCGCCTGCCCTCGTACTCGGTGTAGGAACGCGAGACCTCGGGCAGTACGGACAGGTCGATGCCGTCCTGTTCGATCACCGGAGTGAGGTCCTGGAACGTTCCGCTGCGGCACCACTGGGCCACGTTGTCCGTGGTGAAGGAGGAGGCGACGTCAGGGGCCTTCCCGCCGCGCACCGCCTGGGTGATCTGCTCGTCCTGGACGCCCTTGACCAGTTTGACGGTTATCTGGGGAAATTTCGTACGGAATCCGGCTATGGCGTCTTCGAACGCCTTGACCTCGCCGGGCGCGGAGAATCCGTGCCACAGTTCGATGGCCGAGGCCGGCAGGGTGGCGGAGGCCGAGCCTGAGGGCTTGGGGCGCGAGCCGAGCGTGGGTGCGCCCTCCGTGCCCGCGGTGCAGGCGGTCAGAGCGGCGGCTGTCAGGGTGGCGAGGGCGAGGGTGAGAAAGCGTCGGTGCACGACGGCTGCCTCCTGGGGGGTGGGGGGTACACGGGAGGGTCAAGAAGGGACTGTGGAGCCGAAGACCTCGTCGCGTACGGTCGCGAGGGCCAGATCCAGCGCGCCGGCGAGAACGGGATTGCCCTCGACGGTCGACAGCAGCAGCGGTGGTCGGGGGATGGTCAGCGCGTGGAGTTCGTGCTCGACGAGCTCGCGCAGGGTGTCGCCGCCCGCGAGCAGGGTCCCGCCGGTCAGCACGATGATCTCGGGGTCGATGACCGAGGTGATCGAGGCCAGC
Source organism: Streptosporangium sp. NPDC002607 (assembly GCF_053592655.1). Classification (NCBI taxonomy): domain Bacteria; kingdom Bacillati; phylum Actinomycetota; class Actinomycetes; order Streptosporangiales; family Streptosporangiaceae; genus Streptosporangium; species Streptosporangium sp. NPDC002607. The sequence continues at coordinate 33,395 of NZ_JBSFWD010000005.1, read as the reverse complement.
CCGACCGCCAGCCGGGAGGCGATGTCGCGCAGCCCGGCACGGGCGTCGTCGGCGCGCCTGCCGGTGGAGGCGGCGGCCCGCACCGCGTTCAGCACCGCCTGCGCGGGGGCGCCGCCGCGCACGCCGTACGACCGGAGGATCTTGAGCACCGCGGGGCCGCCGGTCAGTGCCTGGTAGCCGTGGTTGGCGTAGCGGCCGGTCTCCCTGGCGGTCGGCGCGCCGGGGGTGGGCATGTAGCCGATCTCGCCGGCGCCGCCGGTGGCGCCCCGGTGCAGCCGGCCGCCGAGGACCAGCGCCGCGCCCAGGCCCTCGTCGGCCCAGAGCAGCACGAAGTCCCGGTGGCCCCGGCCCACGCCGTGCGCCTGCTCGGCCTGGGCGACGAGGTTGACGTTGTTCTCTATCGCGACCGGTATGCCCAGGCCGTCGCCGAGGGTGCGGACCAGGTCGGGGATGTGCCAGCCGGGCATGTCCCTGCTGGTGGCGTAGGCCAGCCTGCCGGTGCCCGGGTCGATCGTGCCCTGCACGCCGATGACCGCGCACCGCGGCGTCGCCGGGGCGCCCGCGCCCTCCAGCGCGGCGGCGACCCGCTCCACCGCGTCGCCGCCGGAGCGGCCGGGAGTGGGCAGGTGGTACTCGCCGACCACGGCGCCGGTGATGTCGGCGACCCTGACGTCGATGCCCGCGCGCGTGACGTCCATCGCGGCGGCGTACGCGGCGGCCGGGTTGAGCCGGTAGACCTCGGCGGTGCGGCCGGGCAGTCCCTCGCGGATGCCGTTGAGCACGACCAGGCCCGCCTCCTGCAGGCGGATGAGGAGCTGTGAGGCGGTGGGCTTGGACAGGCCGGTGAGGGCGCCGATCTCCGGGCGGGTCAGCGGGCCGCGCTCCAGCAGCGCCTGCAGGGCGGCGCGGTCGTTGATCGCGCGCAGCAGGCTGGGGGTGCCCGGCGTCGGCTGTTTCACTGGCCCTCCGCGTGCGTCCTCGCATTCACCGGCGAAGCGAAGTTAGGAAACTTTCCTAACTTCGAGTGAATGTAAGGAACCCGGCGGATCCTCGTCAAGCGGGCAGGAGCCGTCGCAATAAAGCTGTGATGGCGCAGGGGCGGGTAAACTTCTCAACGGACCTGCTAGGGTGATGGTTTGTCATAACAACTAGCGCAATGGTCCGGAGTATCCCATTACTAGCAACGATAATGGAGCGACGGCAACCCGTCAAATCGAGCTGACCAAGGAGCAGGAGTACGTCTCCGGTCTCTACGCGAGGCTCGATCTGCTGCGCGAGCGCACCCAGCGGCAGCTGGACGGCGTCCTCGCGCAGGGAGGGAGCGGGGGCACGCACCAGAACCGCTCTGAGCGCGACACCTTCGCCGGGATGTACGCCGAGCGTCTGGGCCGTCTGTGGGCTGTCGAGAACGGCCTGTGCTTCGGCCGGCTCGACAACGCCGACGACACCTCCCTCTACATCGGCCGCATCGGCATGGCCGACGACGATCAGCGCCGATTGCTGATCGACTGGCGCGCCCCGGTCGCCCAGCCCTTCTACGGTGCCACCCCCGCGGCCTCGATGGGCGTCACCCGCCGTCGCCACCTGCAGACCAAGGGCCGCAGGGTGATCGGGATCGACGATGATCTCCTGGATCTCGACAACCTCACGGACGAGGACGTGGCCACCCTCAACGGGGAGGCCGCCCTGCTCGCCTCCCTGGCCGCGCGGCGCACCGGGCGGATGCGCGACATCGTGGCCACCATCCAGTCGGAGCAGGACCGCATCATCCGCTCGGACCTGGGCGGGGTACTGGTCGTGCAGGGCGGTCCCGGGACCGGCAAGACCGTGGTCGCGCTGCACCGGGCGGCCTACCTGCTCTACACCCACAGGGAGAAGCTGGCCCGCAGGGGGGTGCTCATACTCGGGCCGAACCTGACATTCCTGCGCTACATCGAGCAGGTACTGCCCTCCCTGGGGGAGACCGACGTGCTGTTGTCGACGGTCTCCGAGCTGTACCCGGGGGTCGTTCCCGGGCGCAAGGAGCCCCCGGAGGTGGCCGGGCTCAAGGGCGACTCCCGGATGGCCCAGGTCATCGCACGGGCCGTGCGCGAGCGGCAGCGGGTGCCGCGCAAGCCGATCGAGATCCGCCTCGACCGCTACACCCTGCGGCTGGAGGGCAACGTCCTGGAGGCGGCACGCAACAGGGCGGCCCGCTCCAGGCGGGCGCACAACGAGGCCCGCGCGCTCTTCGTCCGCCACCTGCTCAACGCGCTCGCCCGCCAGGCGGCCAGGCAGCTGGGCAAGGGGATGATCGACGACGACGAGCTGGCCGACATCCGTGAGGAGCTCCGTACCGAGCGGCCCGTCAAGGCGGCCCTGAACCGGCTGTGGCCCTACGTCACACCACAGCAGCTCCTGATCGGACTGTTCACCTCCCGGGAGCGCCTCGACCACGCCGCCGCCGAGTTCGGCGAGGCCGAGCGGGAGCTGATGCTGCGCGAGCCGCCCCGCAAGGGGGAGAGCTGGTGGGCCGAGTCCGACGTACCGCTGCTGGACGAGGCCGCCGAACTGCTCGGCGACATCGACCCCGCGGTGCTGCGGGCCGGGGCCTGGATGGCCGAGGAGGAGCAGGCGGCGCAGCGTGCCGCCGCGCTCGACGAGCGGCAGCACCAGCTCGCCTACGCCAAGGAGGTCCTGGAGCTGACCGGGCTCTCCGACATCATGGACGCCGAGAAGTTCGCCGCCCGCCACCTCGGCGACGACGTCTTCCTGACCACCGCCGAGCGCGCCGCGGCCGACCGCAACTGGGCCTTCGGCCACGTCATCGTGGACGAGGCGCAGGAGCTGTCGCCGATGGACTGGCGGATGCTGATGCGTCGCTGCCCGACGCGGTCGATGACGATCGTCGGCGACCTGGCCCAGACCGGATCCTCGGCCGGGGCGCGCTCCTGGGGCCGGGTCCTCGACCCCTACGTGGCCGGGCGCTGGCGCGAGGAGACCCTCAGCGTCAACTACCGCACCCCGGCGGAGCTGATGGCGGTGGCCGCCGACGTGCTCACCCTGGTCGATCCGGCGCTGAAGGCCCCGGCCTCGGTCAGGGAGACCGGGGCGCGCCCGTGGGCGGCCTCACCGACGGCCTCGCTCGGCGACGTCGTCAAGGCCGAGATCGTGGAGGGTGGGCGACTTGTCGTGATCGTCCCCGAGTCGCGCGCGCGGGAGCTCGGAGAGGTGGTGGTCCGCTCCGTCGACGGCGCGGTCGCCGGTCCGGGGGCCGCCGCCCTGGACGCCCAGGTGGCGGTGCTGACCGTCGCCGAGGCCAAGGGGCTGGAGTTCGACGCGGTCATCGTGGTCGAACCGGAGTCGATCCTGGGCGAGTCCCCGCGCGGGGCCAGCGACCTTTACGTGGCATTGACCCGCGCGACCCAGCGGCTTGGCGTCGTGCACGACGGTCCGCTTCCCGATGCCCTCGCTCGACTTGAGAGACATCGGATCACATGAGACCATTGACGGCTCTCGTCGATCATGTCCCAGCTGCGAAAACTTGATGTTTCCGCTGTTAGTGACACGGTTGACATCTGCGCTGGGCTCGGTAGTTTGCTGCCCAGTCCAGCACGGGACTGGCCGGTCGGCCGCCTTTCGACATCGCCGTTTCCTGCGCCCGTGACGGGGGTGACCCCGTCCGTTCAGCCAGACGCAGGGCCGGCAGTCCGTCGAGGCGGGGCACTCCTTCCGGGCGGGGGGTTGGACCCAGGAGGGGTCCGGGCACCCAGTAGACAACGGCAATCCGCGCTCGCCGCCGACGGGACGGAACCGGTCCGAAGGGTTGTCCGGGCTCTCTTCCCGCTCCCGTGCGAGCGCCGCAAGCGTCGGGGCGGTCCGGGGTGTCGAAGGACACCCCGGACCGCCCCGTTGCCGGTTATGGAGCCCCTCTGGGGGTTTGCTGGTTTCAGGGCGATCTGGTGGGCTTGCGAGGAATATGTCGTGGAACTTTTTGGGGGCGTGCCCGCTGGGCGGTAGCGTTCGGGCTAGGAGGACCGGGCGTCACCGGCCCGTACGACATCGCAAGGAGCCCCGCCCGTGGTGCAGGAGAAGACGGCCGCCCCGGTGCCGGAGGCGTCCGATACGGACGACCCGTCAGGCGAGGTGACCTCGCCTCCCCCTTCCCGTCTGGAACTGCCCGCCCGCGTCGCGGGTGTGATGGCCGGTGGCCTGCTGATCTTCCTCGCCTTTCCGCCGCTCGGGCTCTGGTTCCTCGCGCCGCTCGGCATGGCCTCGGCGGTCCTGGCGGTGCACGGCACCCGCCCGCGCCGTGGCACCTGGCTGGGCCTGCTGGCCGGGCTCGCCCTGCTGCTGCCCGGCCTGTACTGGGTGAGCCCGATCGGCATCGATGCCTGGCTGGGGCTGGTCGCCATGGAGAGCGCCTTCTACGCCGCCTGGGGTGCGGGCACCGCCCTGGTGGCCAGATTGCGCCTGTGGCCGCTGTGGAGCGCCGCGCTCTGGGTGGCGGCCGAGTGGGCCAGGGGCGAGTTCCCCTTCGGCGGGTTCCCCTGGGCGCGGGTGGCCTTCAGCCAGGGTGAGTCGATCTTCACCCCGTACGCGGCACTCGGCGGGGCGCCGCTGGTGAGCTTCGCGGTGGCCCTGTGCGGTGGCCTGCTCGCGCTGGCGGTGTCGCGATCGTTCCCGGCTTCGCCCGCGCTCCGGGCATCGCGCACGTCTTCGGCCCCGGAAGGGGCCCGGGGCCCGCGCTGGGGGCGGGCCGTCGCGTGGCCGCTCGCCGGGGCGCTGGCCGTGCCGGCCGGGGCGCTGGCCGTCCCCCGGTACGGCGACGAGGGCAGAAACGTGACCGTCGGCGTCATCCAGGGCAACGTCCCCGGCCGGGGCATGCACCCGCTGGGCGACGAGCCGGCCGTGGTCCTCGGCAACCACACCCGGATGCTCCACCAGATGGCGCGGGACGTCAGGGAGGGCAGGACTTCCCGCCCCGACCTGGTCGTGCTGCCGGAGAACTCCACGGACATCGACCCGCTGCGCAGCGAGTTCGCCAGGAGCGAGATCGACGCGGCGGTCAAGGACATCGGGGTGCCCGTCCTGGTCGGCGCGGTGGTCGGGATCGGGGAGAACAACCGGGCGACCCGCAGCCTGGTCTGGGACCCGGTCACCGGGCCCGGCGCCCACTACGACAAGCAGCAACTGGTCCCCTTCGGGGAGTACACCCCGCTCAAGGACCTCGTGCTGGCCCTGTTCGAACGCGCGTCCCTGGTCGGCAAGCAGTCGGTGGCGGGCACCCGCGACGGCGACCTCAGGCTGGGGCCGGTGACCATCGGCGCGATCAACTGCTACGAGGTGGCCTTCGACGGCATCGTGGGTGACACCGCCAGGACGGGCGCCTCGCCGCTGGTGGTGCAGACCAACAACGCCACCTACGCGCTGACCAACCTGCCGCCGCAGCAACTCGCCATGTCCCAGTTGCGGGCCGTGGAGCACAATCGGGCGGTGATCACTTCCGCAATTACGGGTATATCGGCATACGTGACTCCGAGCGGTTCGATCGCCTGGCGCACCGGGGAACTGGTGCCCGCCATGAACGTCCTGACAGTCCCGGTCAGGACCGCGCAAACCATCGCCACACGCGTGGGCGCGCTGCCCGAATGGGCCTTGATACTTGTGGGTGCGGGCGCGCTGGCCGTCGCCTGGCGGCGCCGGACGCGTAGCGTGGGGCACCCCGTGATCCGGAAAGACGATCAGCAGGTGGGAGACGCGTGATGGAGCGGATGCTTGGTCGGGTGCTCGTCATCGTCCCGACGTACAACGAGCGGGAGAACCTGCCGATGATCACCCGGCGGCTGCGCGAGGCCGTGCCCGAGGCGCACCTCCTGGTCGTCGACGACGACAGCCCCGACGGCACGGGGGCGGTCGCCGACAAGCTGGTGGCCGACGACGACCACGTCCACGTGCTGCACCGGCCGGGAGGCAAGCAGGGCCTGGGCGCGGCCTACATCGCGGGTTTCCGCTGGGGCCTGGGGGAGGGCTTCGGTGTCCTCGTGGAGATGGACGCCGACGGCTCCCACCGGCCAGAGGAACTGCCCAAGCTGCTGGACAGGCTGGTCGACGGGGCCGACCTGGCGATCGGCTCCCGGTGGGTGCCCGGCGGCAAGGTCGTCAACTGGCCGGCCTCGCGGGAGTTCCTGTCGCGCGGCGCCAACATCTACACCCGGTTCATGCTCGGCCTTCCGGTCCGCGACGCCACCGCGGGGTTCCGTGCCTACCGTGCCGCCACCCTGGAGAAAATCGGCCTGGAGGACGTCGAGTCGCAGGGCTACTGCTTCCAGGTGGATCTGACCCTGCGCACGGTCCGCAACGGGCTGCGCGTCACCGAGGTGCCGATCACCTTCGTGGATCGCACCATCGGGACCAGCAAGATGGGCCGCGGCGTCGTGGTCGAGGCCTTCTGGCGGGTCGCCGCCTGGGGTGTCATGGGCCTGCCCGCGCGTCTGCGCCGCCGCCGTGGTCGCTGATCTCCGGGGTACGGCGAGAGCGTGGTCCCAAGGCTCCGCCGAAGATGCGTCCACGCTGAGCGAACGCGGAACGCGCGGCCGCTCTGCGGCGTTGTCATGTCATACGGCTGTCGCATGAGTTGAGGCAAAGATGCGCTTTCTGCTGGTCCTGACCTTCCTTGTAGTGCCGGTCCTTGAGGTGTTGGTGCTCATACAGGTCGGTCAGGTCATCGGTGGCTGGACGACGCTGGCCCTCCTGCTCGCCGGCGGCCTGCTCGGTTCCTGGATCGTGCGCCGCGAGGGCCGCCGGGCCTGGCGTAACCTCCAGAGCGCGCTGCAGAGCGGGCGGATGCCCGACCGCGAGCTCGCCGGCGGCGGCCTGATCCTGGTGGGCGGCACCTTGCTGCTCATCCCCGGATTCCTCTCCGACGTGCTGGGCATCCTGTGCCTGCTGCCCTTCACCCGGCCGATGGTCCGCAGGCTCGGAGCCTGGTTCTTCGCCCGCCGGGTCCGCACCATCATGGCCAGGAACGCGGCGGGTGCCGGGCTCGGCTCGCCGTTCGGCGACGGGTCGCCCTTCGACGTGCTGCGCGACGCCGGGAGGCCGCCCGGCTCGGGTCCGGTCCTGCACGGGGAGGTCATCCGTGACGAGCCGGCCGCACCTGGAAGAGCCCCCGAAGGGGCCTCCGACGGGACCGCCGGCCCCCGGAGCCTCACCGATCGCTGAGCGCGGCCAGACGGCGCAGCGAGAGCCGGAACAGCGCGGCGTTCAGCGGCCTGACCGCCAGCCAGCCGAGCCGCCCGGCCGCGCCGAACGGCAGGTCGAGATCCTCTTCCCAGATGATGGTGCTGCCGCCGCCCTCACGGGGCAGCACACGGAAGACCCCGGTGCCGCGCACCGGACGCCCCGTGTGCCGGACCCCCACGCTCCTGGGCGGGTCCCACTCGGTGATCTCCATGGTGTCGAGGAACCCGAGAGGCCCCACGCCGGTGAAGGCCGCCAGTCGGCTCCCGGCGCTACGGCCGTTCCCGGCGGTGACCCGGGCCCGGGTCAGGACCATCCACTCGTCGTGCCTCGACCAGTCGGTCAGCACGGAGAAGACCTGCTCGGGCCGGGCATGTGCGTCCACCGAGACGCTGATGTGAGAACGGGTCACCTCCGGTTCCTTCCCACTGCCCGGCGGCCGCCCCCTGGGGCGCGCCGCGAACATTGACAGGAAAATGCTATTTTCCTACCTTTTAAAGCGGTATTTAGTCGAGTCGGGACCGTGAGAATGTGATGGCCTGACGGGCGACGCCGGTGCGGGCCGGTGCCATGCGGGTCTGTGACCATGGGAACAGAGAGGGGGAGAGGGGCTGTTATGACCGCGTCCGCGGAGGGAACCGGCCTGGTCACGGTCAGGTCCGTGCCCTGGGACGACGCCGCGGCCGTGGCGCTGCGCCAGGCCATGGCCGAGGAGATGCGCGCCCGCTACGCCGACCTGCTCGCCGCCACCCCCGACCTGCTGCCCCGGGGCATGGACGTCGAGCCCGAGACCGTCGCCTACAGCGGGGTCGCGTACTCGGCGGAGGGTCTCCCCGTCGGGCACGTGGCGCTGCGCAGGCTCGGCGGGGAACTGGAGCTCAAGCGGATGTTCGTGGCCCCCTCGCACCGGGGCACCCGGGTGGCGCGAGCCCTGCTGGCCGCGGCGGAGGATGCGGCTCGCGGGCTGGGCGCGTCCCGGGTCGTCCTGCAGACCGGCGACCGCCAGCCGGACGCGGTGAGGCTGTACCGGAGGGAGGGGTACACCCCTGTCCCGATCTTCCCTCCGTACGAGCGGCTCGCGGGCTCCCACTGCTTCGAGAAACTCCTGTCATGAAAAGCCCGGGGGCTCCCGGCGAACGCAGGCCGACACGCCCTCGCCGGCCCGGCCGATGGGTTCGGCCGGGCCGGCGAGGTGCCCGCGGGTACCTGGACGATCGGCTAGGACGCCACGCGCTCCGGGCTGTCGACGTAGATCTCACCGAAGTCGATCGCCGGGGCGAACCCGGCGAAGTTCCGCTGGACTTCGGCCTTCTCCGCCGCGTTCGGGTAGGGGTTGGTGCAACTCGTGCCCGCGCTCGCGCCGGACATCAGGTCCGTGCACCGGCCGGTGCGCCGGTCGGGCAGGCCCAGGATGTGGCCGATCTCGTGGGTGGCGATACGCAGCGGGTTGTGGCCCTCGGTGGTCGCCTGCCGCCCCATCCACACGGTTCCGCGGCCCAGGCTGGTGGGCTGCGCGCGAGGCCAGCCGTTGTCGGCGAGCACCACGAAGTCCGCGGGGCTGCCGGCCACCAGTCGCACGTTCGAGACGCTGGAGTTCCAGATTTGTGCCGCCTGATCCACGGCGGACCGGAACTCCGCAGCTCTGCTCGCGTCGTACCTGAGCACGCGTACGGCCGCCGTACGGGCGTCCGCCGCGTGGACGAGCGTGGCCTGGGCGGGGATGGCCACCAGGAAGGCCAGTCCCAGGATGAGGGCGACACCGAGGCGAGTGATTCTGGACATTTCTAGCGGGCCTCCTCGGCCATCGGGGGGTTGCTCACGGGGAGCAGCTGGTGAGGAGGTGGGATCAGCCGGTGACGAGCGTCAGCCCGTACGCCGAGAGGATCTCGTTGACCGGCTGGTGGTAGGTGGTGCCGCCGACGGTGCAGTTGCCGGAGCCGCCGGAGGTGACGCCCTGGGCCTGGCTGCCGGAGATGTAGGAGCCACCGGAGTCGCCGGGCTGGGCGCACACGGTGGTGCGGGTCAGGCCGCTCACCGTGCCCTGCGAGTAGGTCACGCTGGTGTTGTGCTGGCTGATGACGCCGCAGCGCCAGCCGGTGGTCGAGCCCGAGCGGCAGATCGAGGCGCCGACCGAGGCCTGGGTGGAGCCGCGGACGATCACGTTCGCGCCGCCGGAACCGCGCACCCACGGCTGCACGGTGTGGCCGGGAGTGGCGACCCAGGCGTAGTCGTTGCCGGGGAACGACGAGCCCTGGAAGGTGCCGGACGGGTTGGTGGTGGCGTTGCCGGCCCGGCCGCAGTGTCCCGCGGTCACGAAGCCGGGAGTGGTTCCCTTACGGACGGAGAAGCCGATGCTGCACCGGCTGGAGCCGATGTAGTAGGCGCTGCCGCCGATGATGTTGATGAGGGGCTGGGGCTTCTCGGCGGAGAGCGTCACCCGTACGGCGTTCTTGTCGACGCCCGCGGCGGCGACGAGGGCCTCGCCCGCGGCCTGGTCGCCGGTGAGGACGACGACGCTGTTGGTGGTCACGTCGACGTACCAGAGGGACGCGCCGGCCTTCGCCTCCGCGGAGGCCTGGTCGAGACCGTCCTGGACGGCGTTGAGTTCGGCCAGGGTCCGGCCGACGATCACGGGTTGTGCGCCCTTGGCCCTGATGGCGGCGGCGTCGGCGGCGTCGGTGGTGGCCACGGAGAGCTGGGAGGCGTCGCCGTTGAGCCAGGCGCCGGCGTAGTCGGCGCCGAGCTCACCGCTCAGGGCGGACTCCGAGGCGGCCGCGCGCTGCTCGTTGGCCAGTCGCTGGACGGCCTGCTCGGCGGTGAGGCCGAGGTCGCGCTGGAGGGCCTCGAGCATCGCTGCCGGAGGCTGGGGGGCGAGGGGGGCGGGTGCTGCGACGGCGGGCGCCACGGTGGCGACCAGGTACAGGGCCACGGTGGTGGCTCCGGCCAGGAGGGTACCTCGACGTAACATGAACACTCCTTGTGAGGGGTGCTGTCAAGGTATTTGCGGGACGCCCGTCAAGGGATCTCCCAAACGATCCCTATCGCGATGTTATGGAGTCCTGATCACCGATGGCGGACGCGTGATCGACTGGTCCACCCCACTCGCGCGGCTGTGAAGGACTCTGGAAGACTGATCACCTTGCCCTCGGCGCACGGATGTCGATCTCTGAAAGCGATCGGACGGAGCGGCGTCGAACGATCGGTTGCAGGAGGACGCGTGCCCATGGCCGAAGAAGTCGCCGTCGACGGTGGGAGCGGAGGGCCGGCGCCGTTACCACGCCGCGATGACGCGTCCCGGTGCCCGCACACCGAGCACGACGAGCGCCGCTGCGTCCTGCCCCCCGGACACGATCTGAAGCACGTCTACCCGCACCAGCAGGCCGTCGCCCTGTGCGAGGGTGATTGACGGGTACGGATCCCGCCGGGAGAACCCGGGTCGATCCCCCTGGCAGGGGTAGAGGTTCTCTTACAAGCGCCGGATGGGCCGCTCGTGTTCGGCGTCCGGCGCGGGCCGGGGGTCTCGAGGAGTTGCCGTGGACGGATCTGCGCCATCCACGCCGCAGGCGGGCGGGAACGACGTGGGGCCTTACCAGGGACGGGCGAGAATGCTCGCGGGACTTGTCGAGGCCAGCCATCTGAGCACGGTGGAGCGGCTGCCGTCCCTTGTCGAGGAGCATGCCGCCCACGCCGGTCTGTACGACGTGCTGATCTATCTGGCCGACCTGCAGCAGGACGTGCTGCGCCTGCTTACCGGCCGGGGCGGTGGCGAGGGCGCCGAGCGGGAGCCGGCCGAGCTGCGGATCGACGGAACGCTGGCGGGGCGGGCCTTCCAGGAGGTGCGGGTCCTGTCCAGCGCCGGTGCCGCCGGCGAGGTGGGACGATGGTGGGTGCCGCTGCTGGACGGCACGGAACGCCTCGGGGTGCTGCGCGTCAGCGTCCGGCCGGACACCGACGGCGACCGGGCACAGGAGGACATGCGGTATCTGGCGTCCGTGGTCGCGCTGATGCTGGTGAGCAAGCGTTCCCAGAGCGACTCCTATGCCCGGCTGGTGCGGACCCGGCCGATGAACGTCGCCGCCGAGATGCAGTGGAACCTGTTGCCGCCGCTCACCTTCGCCGGCGAGAAGGTGGTGATCGGCGCCGCGCTCGAACCGGCGTACGAGCTCGGTGGCGACGCCTTCGACTACGGGCTGGCCGGCGAATCCGTCCACCTGGCGGTCTTCGACGCGATGGGCCATGACGCGTCAGCCGGGCTGACCGCCAACCTCGCGGTGGCCGCCTGCCGCAACCAGCGCCGCCAGGGTATCGGCCTCGTCCGGGTCAGCGAGGGGATCGAGGAGGTGCTGATCAAGGAGTTCGGCCGGGGCAACCGTTTCGCCACGGCCATTCTGGCCAACCTGAACATGCGCACCGGAGTGTTCACCTGGGTCAACCGGGGCCATCACCCACCGGTGGTGATCAGAGGGGGGCGATGGGTCACCACCTTGAGGTGCCCGCCCGCTCACCCGCTGGGCCTCGGACTCGGGCTGCCGGTGACCCTGTGCAGGGAGCAGTTGGAGCCGGGCGACCGCGTGCTCCTCTACACCGACGGCATGATCGAGGCCCGCGACCGGGAGGGCAGGGAGTTCGGCCTGGAGCGCTTCGTCGACTTCATCGTCCGGCACAACGCCGACGACCTGCCCGTGCCGGAAACCCTGCGCCGCCTGGTCCGCAGCGTGCTGAAACACCATGACAGCAGGCTCCAGGACGACGCCACGGTCCTGCTGGTGGAGTGGTGTGACGGAGCCGGGGGCAAGCTCAGCCTCTGGCCCGGTGGGGCGCCGGGTCAGAGCGCGGGGGAATAGGGGCTCTCGCCGTCCCGGATCGCGGTGAGCATCCGGGCCGTGTACGCCTGCACGGCCTTGTGCAGGCCGTGGCCGAAGCTCACCCGGGCCACCCCGAGGGAGGCCAGCTCGCCGAGCGACGGCGTGCCCGGACGGAACAGGATGTTGATCGGCCCCTCGATCCGCTCGGCCAGTGCGCGGACGGCCTCGGCCTCGGCCGCGAAGATCGGGTAGACGCAGTCGGCGCCCGCCTCCAGGTAGCGGCGGCCCCGCCGCACCGATTCGGCCAGTCGCTCCCCGGCGTCTCCCGTGCCGTTCATGTAGGTGTCGATCCGCGCGTTGATCACCAGGTCCACGCCGGCGTCGACCGCGGCGGACCGGACGGCGCCCAGGAAGGCCGCCTGCTCGTCGGCGTCGACCATGGCGCCGGTGCGCGGATCGGAATCCTCCAGGTTGCAGCCGGAAGCCCCGGCGGCGGCGAGCCGCTCGACCAGTTCGGCGGGCTCCAGCCCGTAGCCGCGCTCCATGTCCGCGGTGACGGGCAGGCCGACCGAGCGGCTGATCCTGGCGATCGCGGCCAGCATCTCCTCGACCGGTGTCTCCTCACCGTCGTCGTAGCCGAGCACCGGGGCGACGGCGGCGCTGCCGGTGGCGATCACCGGGAACCCCTCGGCCTCGACGGCACGTGCCGACGCGGCGTCCCAGACGTTGGGCACCACCAGCGGGCGGCCCGGCACGTGCAGCGCCCGGAGCGCCGCGGCTTTCTCACCGGCCGTCGTCGAGGTGGTGCCGGTGGTTTCTCTGCTGGTCTGAGTGGTCATGGAAGTGACCTTAGGGAGAAAGTGGACCGACCCCAAGGACCAATTCCGTATTAATCGGTTGAGCCACTTCGTGCCCAGGTCGTCACCGGGGCAGCGGAGAAGGCAGCGGAGAAGACGGAGACCTTCGGCCCCCTGGCCAGGGGGCCGAAGGTCTCCGTCCCTTCGAATCAGTCAGGCGCTCTTGCGGCGCTGGGCGCGTAGAATCGCCAGGCGCTCGTTGAGCACCTCCTCCAGGTCCTCGATCGTGCGGCGCTCCAGCAGCATGTCCCAGTGCGTGCGTGGGGGCTTGGCCTTCTTGGCCTCCGGCACCTCGCCGTCCACCCGGAGGGCGGTCGCACCGCACATGCGGCACTCCCAGGTCGCCGGGATCTCGGCCTCAGCGGCAAGCGGAACGTCGAATCGATGGCCCTTCGGGCAGGTGTAGGACACCTCCTGGCGCGGGGCCAGATCGGTGTTGCGGTCGTTCTCGTAGCTGGTCGCCCCGAGCCGGGTACCGCGTAGCGCACGCTCGCCCATGTCTGAATGCCTCCTGAGGGCCCCGTCGTGAGGGGTTCGTCTCCCACGGCGTACAACGCTTGATACCGTGTGTGGATTCCCACAGACAGGGTGATCCAATCGCACGTTCTTGACCCGGTCTGTGAAGGAACCCTTTTCCGGGGCGTTCTCAGAGGCGTTCCGGCACCTGGTTTCCGGCCGCTCTGATGGCCTTGGGCAGGTCGATGAGGGCGAGCAGCACGAAACCGAGCACGAAGAAGATCACCAAAGAGATGATGCCCAGGCGGTAGCTGTCGGTCAGCTGGAGCGCCAGGCCGAGGGTGAACGACCCGAGGAACGTCGAGCCCTTGTCGCTGATCTCGTACAGGCTGTAGTACTCCGCCTCCTTGCCCCGCGGGATCACGTGTGAGAACAGCGACCGCGACAGTGCCTGCGTCCCGCCCATCACGATCGCGATGGCGAATCCCAGCGCGAAGAAAGGCCCCGCCGACCCCTTGGGCAGGAAGTAGGCCACGGCCACCACGGCGACCCAGGCGATCAGCGCGACCATCACGACCCGCTTGGCCCCGTACGAGCCGGCGAGCCGGCCGAGCAGCAGCGCCCCGAAGAAGGCCACGAACTGCACCATCAGGATCGCCGCGATCCGCACGGTCTGGTCAAGACCGAGCTCCTTGTCGGCATAGGTGGCCGAGAAGGAGATGACCGTCTGCACGCCGTCGTTGTAGATGAGGTAGGCGACCAGGAAGCCCAGGGTCAGCGGGTAGCGCCGCAGTTCCCTGATCGTGCGGCCCAGCTGGCGGAAGCTGCCCGTCACGGCCTGAGCGGCCGTCTCGGTACCGGGGGCGAGCGCCCGCCGGTTGCGCAGCCGCAGCAGCGGGATGACGGTGAACCCACCCCACCACAGGCCCGCCGAGGCCAGGGCGATGCGCACGGCCTCGCCCTCGGTCACGCCGAAGGACTTGTGCTTGAGGAAGAGCGCCAGGTGGAAGGCGAGCAGCAGGCCGCCGCCGAGGTAGCCGAAACCCCATCCCTGGGCGGAGACCCGGTCGCGCTCGTCCGCCGTGGCGATCTCCGGCAGGAACGAGTTGTAGATCACGAACGCGGCGGCGAAGGCGACGTTGGCCACCAGGAACAGCGCGCCGCCCAGCAGGTAGCGTCCGTCGGCGACGAACCAGAAGCAGAGGGTGGCACCGGCGCCGAGGTAGGCGAACAGCCCCATGAGCTCCTTCTTGCGGCCGGTGTGATCGGCCAGGGCGCCCGCCACGGGCATCAGGATGATCTGCAGGATGGCCGCGCTGCCCACCACGAAGGAGTAGTAGGCGCTGGGCCGCACGTCGAACCCGAGCACGTCCACATAAGGGCGGCCCTGGGCGGCGGTCTCCGCGATCGTCGTCAGGTAGGGGCCGAGGAAGACCGTCAGGACAGTGGTGGGGAAGGCGGAGTTCGCCCAGTCGTAGAAGTACCAGCCGCGCTGTTCGCGACGGCGGGCCTGGGGGGTTTCCTCGACGACCTGTTCGGAGGTCATGGGGGTCCTCGGTTCGCTGGGGGGCGGGGGAAGGGGTGCTCGCGCCGTCGTGCGCTCAGGTCGCCACGAGAGGGCACGCGCGCGGTGGCCGGGTCGGTGCTCTCGCGGGGCCGCGCCTGTTCCGGCGGTCACGCGCCCGCGCGCCACCCGCGCGGTTCATGCGGTTCATACAACTCATGCGGTTCATGCGGCGAGACGGCCGGGGTGCCACTGGCCACGGGCCTCCAGCACGTCGCGCAGTCCGGAGATGTTGTCGGTCATCAGGCCGTCCACGCCCGCGTCGAGCAGGCGTTCCATCACCCCGGTGTTGTTGACGGTCCACACGTGGACCTGCATGCCGAGCGCGTGTGCCGTGCGGACCAGGCCGGGCGTGGCGATCCGCAGGCCGCGGAAGCCCACCGGCACCTGCGCGCACGGCACCCCGGCGCGGGCCAGGCGGGCGAGCAGCCGGCCGTACCCGGAGGTGGTGGCGGCGGCGCGCAGGGCCGCCACGCCGCGTGGTCCGAGCGAGGAGCACACCTCGCGACCGATCGCGGCGCGGGCACGGGCGAGTCGCTCCTCGGAGAAGGAGGTGAGGCAGATCCGGTTGTGGGAGGCGGTCCGCCTGACCACCTCGGCGAGCGGCGTGATGGCCGCCGCCTCCTTGACGTCGATGTTGAAGCGCGCCTCGGGCCACGAGCCCAGCAGGTCCTCCAGCAACGGGATCTCGTCCACGCCGCCGATCCGCGCCTCGCGCACCAGCCGGTACGGCAGCGCGGCGATCCGTCCCCGGCGATCGGTCACCCGGTCCAGCGTGTGGTCGTGGAAGGCCAGGAGCACCCCGTCGGAGGTGGCGTGCGCGTCGGTCTCCAGGTAGGTGTAGCCGAGCTCGACGGCCCGCTCGAAGGCGGCGAAGGTGTTCTCCCTGCCCTCGGCGGCCCCGCCCCGGTGGGCGAAGGCAAGTGGGGCGGGATGGTCGAGGAAGGGGTAACGACGCTGCACGTGCAGGAGTATGCCCCCTGTGAGCAGGGCTCGTCATCGCGAGCAGATGAACATTTGGGTCACAAGACCCCGGAACGGAGCCGATCGGCGAGTCTTTGCCTCGGCTTGTTCACCGGCTTGTTCATCGCCATGGATGATGAAAAATACCTGGTCGTCCACGGCAGGCCTCGCCGCTTCAGCTGGTTCTCGGTTCACGGGAGCACGACGTCGAGACCGAGGTCCACGAGAACGGAGGCCGCGCATGAGCACCGGGAGCATTCCGAAGCCCGTGGCGGGCGTCGGCGGTTTCGTCGACGACCGCCTCGGCGCCGCCCCCTTTCTCAAGCGCAACCTGCGGAAGATCTTCCCCGATCACTGGACGTTCCTGCTCGGCGAGATCCCGCTCTACTCGTTCGTCGTCCTGCTGCTGACCGGTACGTTCCTGACGTTCTTCTTCAGGCCCACCATGGGCGAGATCGTCTACGACGGCTCCTACGGCCCACTGCGGGGCGTCATGATGTCCGAGGCGTACGCCTCGACGTTGAACATCAGCTTCGATGTGCGCGGTGGCCTGCTGATGCGGCAGATGCACCACTGGGCCGCCCTGCTGTTCGTCGCCGGGATGATGGCGCACATGCTCCGGATCTTCTTCATGGGTGCCTACCGCAAGCCCAGGGAGCTGAACTGGGTGATCGGCGTGCTGCTGCTGACGCTGGCCCTGGCCGAGGGGCTGACCGGCTACTCCCTGGCCGACGACCTGCTCTCCGGTGTCGGCCTGCGGATCACCGCGGGCACGATGATCTCGTTTCCGGTGATCGGCACCTGGCTCACCTTCTTCCTCTTCGGCGGCGAGTATCCCGGCGAGGACATCATCTCGCGGTTCTACTCGATACACATCCTGCTCCTGCCGGGCGTCCTGCTGGCGCTGATCACCGCCCACCTGATGCTGACCTGGGTGCTGAAGCACACGCAGCTGCCGGGCAAGGGCCGCACCAACGACAACGTGGTGGGCGGGCCCTTCTACCCGTCCTTCATCGCCAAGTCCAACGCCTTTTTCATGTTCACCTTCGGCGTCATCGCGCTGCTG
Source organism: Streptosporangium sp. NPDC002607 (assembly GCF_053592655.1). NCBI lineage: Bacteria > Bacillati > Actinomycetota > Actinomycetes > Streptosporangiales > Streptosporangiaceae > Streptosporangium > Streptosporangium sp. NPDC002607. The sequence continues at coordinate 16,463 of NZ_JBSFWD010000005.1, read as the reverse complement.
GGCACCTTCGCCCAGATCAACCCGATCTGGCTGTACGGCCCCTACACCCCGGCCAACATCTCGGCGGGCTCGCAGCCCGACTTCTACCTGGCGTTCCTCGACGGCGCGCTCCGCCTGATGCACTCCTGGGAGATCAATTTCCTGGGCTTCACGCTGCCGCTGAGCGTGCTGATCCCGGCGCTGGTGCCGATGGGCATCATCATGACGGGCCTGGCGCTGTATCCGTTCATCGAGTCGTGGGTCACCGGAGACCACCGCGAGCACCACGTCGTGGACCGTCCCCGCAACAACCCGCACCGCACCTCGATCGGCATGGCCGCGATCACGTTCTACGGGATCCTGTGGCTGATAGCGTCGAACGACGAGATCGCCGCGTTCTTCCACCTCTCGCTGAACGCGCTGACCTACACCGGCCGCGTCATGATCTTCCTGGGGCCGGCCCTGGCCTACTACATCACCTACCGGATCTGCCTGGGCCTGCAGCGCCGCGACGCCGCGCAGATCGGCCACGGCGTGGAGACCGGTGTGATCAAGCGTCGGCCGCTGGGTGACTACATCGAGGTGCACGTCCCGCCCAACGAGGGCATCGAGGCTCTCATCCGGGGCAAGAGGCCGATCCCGACCGTCCCCGCGGCCGTCGAGGACAAGGAGAGGATCCCCGAGGCCGGGAGACACCGCCGGCTCGCCAGGCTTCGCGCCAGGATGAGCAGGATCTACGGAGGCGAGAAGGTCCCGCTCGACGGTGCCCGGGGGCACGACGGGCAGAGGCAGGACGGGCAGGGGGCCGAAGGGCGCGCGGCCATCGGTCCGGGCACCGGCTCGAGCACGGATGAGAGCGGGCGCCCGTCCCGGTGACGGTCAGTCCTCCGGCAGCGCCTTGCCCGACCACTCCTGGCGGCGGGCCTCCGCCACCGCGATCGCCGCCGCGACCGAGACGTTGAACGAGCCGACCCGGCCCACCTGCGGGATGTAGCAGACGCCGTCGACGGCCTCCAGCAGCGCGGGGGAGCATCCGTGGTCCTCGCTGCCCACCACCAGGCACACGTCGCCGTCCAGCTTGGCCTCGGACAGGGGCACCGCGTCGCCGGTCAACTCCACCGCGACCACGGTGAACCCGTCGTCCCTGGCCGCCCGTACGGCCTCCAGGACGGGCACCGGCTCCTCCCAGGCCACCAGGCGGTCGGTGCCCAGCGCGGTCTTCTGCGCCTTGGGGTTGGTCGGCGGGGTGGCGTTGCCCGCCAGCCAGATCCGCTCCACCCCGAAGGCGGCGGCCGTGCGGAAGATGGAACCGACGTTGAACGGGCCGGTCACCGACTCCAGGATCAGCGCGAGCCGCCCCTCGGTGTTTCTCCGCCAGGTGCGGTTGAGGCGCTTGACATCGGTCGGGCGCAGCTGCCTGCGCGGGTTCGCCGTCATCGGTCGTTCACCGTTCCTCGTCGTTCCTCGTTCGTCTCTCGGGCGGCTCGTGTCCCGCCCGCCGGGATGACCCTGCTCACCGCGCCGGGTCCGCCTGCGACCCGGCCTCCACCCGGAGGATCCGGTACGCCGAGCGGGAGGCCACCCGCTCGGTGGGCCAGCCCCGCTCGTTCAGCCAGCGCTGCAGGGAGTCCGAGCCCAGGTGCTTCTGGACCACCAGGTGCGCGACGCCGTCGGGGGTGAGGCGTGACAGCCAGCGGGTCAGCATCTCGTGCATCGCGGCCTTGCCGATGCGGATCGCCGGATTGGACCAGATGGCGGAGAACCGCACCTGGGGCGGAACCTCGTCGACATGCATCGCCCTCACGTTGCCGAGGGAGGCGGACCTGGCGTTCCTGGCGCACAGCTCCACGGACCTGCGGTTGACGTCCACCGCCCAGACCGTCGCCTCGGGGGCGCGCGAGGCCATCGTCAGCGCGATCGGCCCGTAGCCGCAGCCCAGGTCGAGCAGGTCGCCGCCGGGCGGCGGAGGAGGCACGCTCTCCAGCAGGATCCGGGTGCCCACATCGACGCGCTCGGCGGAGAAGACCCCGCTGTCGGTCTCCAGCTTCAGGTGAAGGTCGGGGAGCACGAGCGTGACCGAGCCGGGACGGCCGGCGGTCTCGGGACGCTCCTCGAAGTAATGTGCCACGTCGTAGAACGTTACCAATGGCCGGGACCGGTTCAGGGCAGCCGCGACCCCAGCAGCAGGGCCACCCCGGCGGTCACCAGCCCGGTCAGGATCGCCGCCACCACGAACCACTGGGTGACCTCCTGGTTGACCGTCCGGTAGCCCAGCGAGGTGCCGATCTGCTCGTACACCTCCCGCAGCTGGCTGCCGGACTCCGCCTCGTAGGCCCGGCCGCCCGTGCCGTCCGACAGGGTCTGCAGGGTGGTCTTGTTCACCGGCACGTTCACGTCGCGCCCGTCGATCGAGACGGTGCCCTCCTGGGTGCCGTAGGCGATCGTGGAGACCGGCACACGCGAGCTCATCGCCGACTCGATCGCCTCCGCCACCGAACGGCCAGAGGTGTTGTCGCCGTCGGACAGCAGCACGATCGCCGCCGGCGGGGGGTCGGTCACCGCCTGCTGGTCGAAGGAGCGCAACGAGTCCAGGGAGCTGAACACCGCCTCGCCGATCGCGGTGCCCGCACGGGTGCTCAGGTTGCCGAGGGAGGTGCTCACCGCCTGGTGGTCGGTGGTGGGGGAGACCACGACGGAGGCGGAGCGGGCGAAGGCGACCAGCCCGACGTTGAAGCGTTCCGGCAGGTCCGCGACGAACTTCTGGGCCGCCTCCTTGGCCGCGGCGATCCGGTTCGGCTGGACGTCGTCGGCCTCCATCGACAGCGAGACGTCCAGCGCGATGATGATCGTCGCACGGTCGCGGGGGATCCGCACCGAATCGGCGGGACGGGCCGCGCCCACGATCAGCAGGCCCATCATGACGAAGAACAGCAGCGGGGCGACGTGCCGCCGCCAGCCGGGCCCCGGGGGGGTCACCAGCGTCAGCAGCGGCAGGTTGGTGAAGCGCAGCGCGTAGCGGCGCCGGGCGAACTGGGCGGCCACGTAGCCCGCCACGAGCAGCGCCAGCGCGGCGAACAGCCACAGCCAGGCCGGAGAGAGGAAAGTCACCGTGTCGCTCCCGACCTCGGGTGCCTATGGGTCAGGTACGCCATGCGCCGCTGCCGCAGCACGAACTGGGCGATGTCGAAGACCCAGTCGCGGTCGGTGCGCAGCACCAGGTGGGCCACCCCGCAGCGGCGCAACGCCGTCTGGTTGGCCGCCCGCTGCGCGGCGGCGGCCTCCGCGTACGCCCGGCGGACCTTGGGCGTGAGCCGGATCTGGCGGCTCCGCCCCGACTCCGGGTCGGTCAGGTTGACCAGTCCGACCGCCGGCAGCTCCAGCTCGCGGGGGTCGATCACCTCGACGGCCATTACCTGGTGGTGAGCGGCCAGCCTGCGGATCGGCCGCTCCCAGGGCAGTTCCAGGGTGGGATCGAGAGTGGGTTCGGGGTCGAGGAAGTCGGAGACGATCACTCGCAGGCCGCGCCGTCGCCATGCCGAGGCCATCACCTCGATCGCCTCGGCCAGGTCGGGGGCGTCGGCGACGGCACGACCTCTGGGAGCCTCCATCAGCGAGTGCAGCAGGCCGTACAGTGCCGGGCGGCCGCTCCTGGCGGGCATCCGGTGGACGTACTCGTCGTGCAGGACGTACGCGCCGAAGCGGTTTCCGATCCGGCCCGACAGGAAGCCGATCGCCCCGATGGCGGCCACGACCAGGTCCCGCTTCTCCATGTCGGCGGTGCCGAAGTCCATGCTGGGCGACAGGTCCGCCAGCGCCCAGGTCTCCAGCTCCCGGTCGGCGACCAGGTCGCGCACGTGCGGGACCGTCGTGCGGGCGGTCACCGCCCAGTCCATCCGCCGGATGTCGTCCTCGCCGGGCACGTAGACCCGGCTGTCGCCGAACTCGCTTCCAGGACCGGGAAGGAGCCCCTGGTACGCCCCCTGCAGCAACCCGTCCAGGCGCCGCACGATGGTGAGCTCCAGCCGCCGCAGCGCCTGCTCGGCTGTGCCGATTGCGACGCTGCGCGTCGCGGTGAGGCCGCTCTTATCCGGCTCCTTTCCTGCTATCGGCGACGCTGCGCGTCGCGGTTCGGCCGCTGGGATCCGGCTCCTTCCCTCGTCGCTCATCCGCTTCGCTCCTTCACTCCTCAGTCCAGTCCCCGGCGCGGCCTCACGGAAGTCCCTCAGTCCGGGCATGGGCACGTCCCCACGCCGCTTTCTGAGGTGGTCACCGGGGGCCCTGGTTCCAGACGACGAGGGGGGGCGGGACGGCGGCGAGGATCTGGCGGATCACGTCCTCGGGGTCGATCCCGTCGGCCAGGGCGTCGAAGGTGAGCATCAGCCGGTGGGACATCACGTCCACCGCCACGTCGCGGATGTCGTCGGGGAGCAGGTAGTCGCGGCCCCGCAGCAGCGCCAGGCCACGCCCCGCGGCGACCAGGCCGAGGGTGGCCCGGGGACTGACACCGATCTCGATGTTCTCCTCCAGTCCGGCCAGGCCGTAGTCGGCGGGGGAGCGGGTGGCCATCACGAGCCTGACCACGTAGTCGGCGACGAGCTGGTGGACCGAGACCTGATCGGCCATCGACTGCAGGGCGGCCAGCCGCGCGGGGTCGAGCACCGCCCTGGGAGTCGGCGGCGTGACGCTCATCCGGTGCAGGATCTCCAGCTCCTCGTGGGCGCTGGGATGGGTGACGCGGACCTTGAACAGGAACCGGTCGCGCTGGACCTCGGGGAGGGGGTAGACGCCCTCGGACTCGATCGGGTTCTGGGTGGCCAGCACGATGAACGGCCTGGGCAGCGGATGGGTCTCCCCGGCCAGGGTCACCTGCCGCTCGGCCATGACCTCCAGCAGCGCCGACTGCACCTTGGCCGGGGCCCGGTTGATCTCGTCGGCGAGCAGGAAGTTGACGAACACCGGGCCGAGCTCGACGTCGAAGACCTCGCGGGAGGGGTGGTACACCCGGGTGCCCACGATGTCGCTGGGGACCAGGTCGGGGGTGAACTGGATACGGGCGAAGGCGCCGCCGACCACGGTGGCCAGCGTCGAGGCGGCCAGGGTCTTGGCCACGCCCGGCACGCCCTCCAGCAGGCAGTGGCCGCGGGCGAGGAGCGCCACGAGCAACCGCTCCACCATGTGCTCCTGCCCGACGATGACCCGCCGGACCTCGGTCAGGGCGTCGCGCAGCAGTCCGGTGTCGATCTCGCTCGGCAGTTCTTCTGCGACGGTCATGTCGATATTCCATCACGTCCGGGAAGGGAACCGCCGGGTCGACCCGGCGGTGAATCGCCTTCCCCGTCATGGTTCCCGTGTTCGAGACGGCCGGTGCCCATCTCGGCTGAGAGAGGCGAGAAGCCGACTCCTCGGATGGGGGGAGGTCACCCGAGCCCGGTGGTGGCTCGCACGGTGTGCCCGATCTCGTCACCCGTGCGGCATGGGGTGATCACCCGGGTGTGCTTTCATGTCAGACGTGGCCACTCCGCTCCAGTATGGTGACCCGCCCCAGTTGGGACCCTTCGTCGTGCAGGCACGTCTGCGGGTGGGACCCGCCGGGCTGGTCTATCTCGGGCTCGCGCCCGATGGCAGGGCCGTCTCGGTCGCGGTGCTGACCAGGGGAGCCGCGCTCGACCCGGCGGCCCGTGACCGCTTCGTCACCGGTGTCCGTGACGCGGCGGCCAGCCGTTCCGGCGTCCGGGGCTGGATGGCCAGGGCGACACGCGGGCGCACCGCGGTGGCCGACACGGTCCCGCAGGTGCTGGCCATGGACGGCGGGAGCGCCCCGTGGGTGGCCACGCCGTACGAGCCCGACAGGGCGGGAGCGGAGCGGTTCCTCGAACCGGTGCTGGTCAGCGGAACGCTGATCGGCGAGCAGCACGGCCCCGACTTCGCGCCGCACTGGGTGGGCGACCGCTCGCCCGCGCTGCCCGCGCCGCCCAAGAGCGCGCCGCCGCCGACCGAGACCCGCCGAGCCGTGATCGTCGCGGGGGTCGTGCTGACCCTGCTGCTCGTGCTGCTGGCCGTGACGGTCTGGCTCCTGCTGCGCAAGGAGGACGATTTCCGGCCGCCGCCGAGGCCGCTGCCGCCCACGGTGTTCGTACCGACTCCGCCACCGGTCCCCGCGACGCCGGATCCCGGCCGGCCCACCCCTTCGCCGTCGCCGAGCCAGAGCGGGACCGGTACCCCCGGCCCTGAGCGGGGCGACGAGAACGAGGGCGAGCCGATTTAGGGGGGCCGCCCGTGAGGCCGGGGAGGCGGCCGGTGGGTGGTCCGCCTCCGGGCGCGGGTGTGTCGGCCGGCTGGGAAAGGGCGCCCGCCGAGCCGTCGCCGGCTGTTTAAATTGCCACCCCTCTTTGTGAAGATTCTTCTCTTTATCGCTATAAAGCACTCTGTGTCGGTTAAGGGGGATTGTGTGCCGATATGGAGTGGTACGCCGAGCGCGACCGCGGCAGGGAAGGAATCGTCATCATGACGGATGTGTCGAGCGTGGGACCCCAGCCGGGCGATGACCGCCCGATCCTGACCAATCGGCAGGGGCACCAGGTCTACGACAACCAGAACCAGCGCACGGTCGGCGCGAGGGGTCCGGCCACGCTGGAGAACTACCAGTTCCTGGAGAAGATCAGCCACTTCGATCGCGAGCGCGTCCCCGAGCGGGTGGTCCACGCGCGAGGGGTGACCTCCTACGGTTACTTCGAGGCCTACGGCACGTTCGGTGACGAGCCGATCAGCCGCTACACCCGGGCGAAACTCTTCCAGGAGCCCGGAAAGCGGACCGATGTGGCCGTCCGGTTCTCCACGGTGATCGGTGGCAGGGACTCCTCGGAGGCCGCCCGCGACCCGCGCGGGTTCGCGGTGAAGTTCTACACCGAGGACGGCAACTGGGATCTCGTCGGCAACAACCTGGCGGTCTTCTTCATCAGGGACGCCCTCAAGTTCCCCGACGTGATCCACTCGCTCAAGCCGGACCCGGTGACGTTCAGGCAGGAGCCCGGCCGGATCTTCGACTTCATGTCGCAGACGCCGGAGAGCATGCACATGCTCGTCAACCTGTTCAGCCCGCGCGGCATCCCGGCCGACTACCGGCATATGCAGGGCTTCGGGGTCAACACCTACAAGTGGGAGAACCAGGAGGGCGACAGCCGTCTGGTGAAGTACCACTGGATCCCCAAGCAGGGCGTGCGCAGCATGACCGCCGAGGACGCCGCGGCCGTACAGGCACTGGAACTCGGGCACGCCACCAAGGATCTGCACGAGGCGATCGACCGGGGCGACTTCCCCGAGTGGGAGCTGCGGGTGCAGATGATGAGCGATGACGACCACCCCGAGCTGGACTTCGACCCGCTGGACGACACCAAGGTGTGGCCGGAGAACGAGTTCCCGCCCATGCCGGTCGGCAAGATGGTGCTGAACCGCAATGTGGCCAACAACTTCGCCGAGAATGAACAGATCTCCTTCGGGACCGGCGTCCTGGTCGACGGCCTCGACTTCTCCGACGACAAGATGCTGGTGGGCCGTACCTTCTCCTACAGCGACACCCAGCGCCACCGGGTGGGCCCCAACTACCTGCAACTGCCGGTCAACCAGGCCAAGCACGCCCAGGTGCGCACCAACCAGCGCGACGGCGAGATGACCTACCACGTCGACGGGCAGGGCGCCAACCCGCACGTCAACTACGAGCCGTCCATCACCGGGGGGCTCCGGGAGGGGCAGTACCCCACCTACGACGAGCAGGGGCCGGTCATCTCCGGGAGGCTGACCCGCAAGCGCATTCCACGTACCAACGACTACACCCAGCCCGGTCAGCGCTACATGCTCATGGAGCAGTGGGAGCGCGACGATCTCGTGCTGAACTTCGTCGACATGCTCTCCCAGGCCTCGCGCCCCGTCCAGGAGCGGATGGTCTGGCACTTCCTGATGGTCGAGGACGATCTCGGGCTCAGAGTGGGAGAGGGGCTGGGCATCAGCCCCGGGGACGTCTCCCACCTGAAGCCGTTGATCGGCCAGGACCTGACGGACGAGGACCGCGAGCGGCTGTCCAAGCTGGGCAAGAACGGGCCGCGCGAGGTGACCGGCCTGAAGATGACGCACTGCGTGCCCGACGAGCGGGCACGGGTGGAGCGGTAGGAACCGGCCGCCGGGCCGGGGTGCGCACCCCGGCCCGGCGGGGGCGGCGGTCGCCGGGCCCCGGAGCGCGCGGGGATGGTCCGGCCGTTGCGCACCGCCGGGGTTCGACCCACTGATCGGGGCCTTCCTTAACGGAAGGGACCATCGGTCAAAATCGCCCGATTTTTCCGCTTAAAAGGTATGAGTACCACTACAGCGGGCACGCGATCCTCAACCTGAGCTGCCAGTATCTGAGCCGTTCTCACTCCCAATTGGATCGCCATGCCTGTTAAGAGCAACGTTATTCCGATCATCAACTGGTCTCGCCGCTCCTCCTGCCTCAGTGAGGATCCCGAACTCTTCTTTCCGGTGTCCTACGAGGGGCCGGGTCGTGAACAGTACGAGCGTGCCAGAGCCGTGTGCCGCCGCTGCCCGGTGCGCGGGCGCTGCCTGGAGTACGCGTTGAACACCCAGCAGATGGACGGTGTGTGGGGAGGCACCACCCCCGACGAGCGCAGGGCCACCATGACCAGGGCGAGGCGCCAGGTCAGGTAGCGGTGCCCCGGAGCCGGCCGGCCGCCCAGATCTCGCCCTGCCCGTCCTGTTCGCCGGGCTCGCCCGCCTCTTCGACGAGCGCGCGGAACCTGGCGGCGTTGCGCTGGGCGTTGTCCCGGCAGCAGTTGTTGAAGAGCACGTGGGTGACCTCGGCGCGCAGCGCCGGGCGCACTCCAGGATGTGGCGCCTGTTGTTCTCCCCGATCGGGAACCACGGCGGGAACTGGAAGAGCACCGCTCCCAGCCTGCCCGCCTCGTGCAGCGGCTCCAGCGCGCTGAGGAATCGCCGCCAGACCTCCTCGACGATCTCCGGCGGCACGTCTTTGAGGTGGAGGTTGCGCTCCGGCGGTGTGCCGAGCCTCTCCCGCGACGGCTGTCGGCATGTCCATCGGGTGCCCGGGGAGAGGCCGGTGAACCTTCCTCCGCCACGGCTTTGCCGTATGCGGTGGTTCACCGGCCCCAGGTGACCGCCGTGCCGGTCAGCGGCGGGGCGAGGGCCAGGGGTTGGGGCGGCAGCCGTACAGGGACTTGGTCTGCTGGAGCATCACCGGGGCCCGCCGGCCGGGGCCGGGGCAGGAGACGTGGCCGTGGCCGAGGCCGTGCCCGACCTCGTGGCTGATGACGTACTCGCGGTAGGAGGCCACGTCACGGCCGTAGCCTCGCGCCCCGGTGTTCCAGCGGACCGCGTTGATGATCGCGCGCCCGCCGTTCCAGCAGGACAGCGTGCCGTTGGTCCGCATCGGCAGGCAACGCCGGTCGGCCGTCTCCGGGCTGCTCAGCGAGACCCTGAGCTCCACCGGGCCGCGCGCCACCCGTTTGAACCGGTACCCCCAGCCACGCGGGTCGTTGAGGATCCGGTGCACCTCGGAGGCGAACTCCTCCACCTCGAACGGCAGGCCGCGCTCGACCTCCACCGCGTACCGGACGACCCTGCCCTTGCCCCTGGGTGGTCTGGCCTCGCCGGGGGCGACGGCGTAGCGGCCCTTGGCCGCCCGGGGCACCTTCACCCTCAGCGGTTGCTGCCGGCCGTTGGCCAGCAGGAGCGGCTCCTCGGCCGGGCCGGAGGGGTCGGCCGTACCCCGAGGCTGCGGTGGCGGGGTCGGTGTCACCGGCGTCACGGGTATCTGGGGCAGGGCGGCGTCCGGGGGTGGGGGAATGTCGGGAACAGGCTCGAGGTGACCGCTCAGCAGGGTGACCGCTCCGGCCGTGAACGTGGCCATGACGCTGAACGCGAGAAGCCACATAACGGTCTTGGAGTCACGTCGACTTTCGTTCCTGGACATAGTCCGTAAACCCTATTGCCCTCCGGAGGTAACTGATCAAACCAGGGGAAAATCCATCAGATGGTGGCATCTCGGAGAGTCTTGGGGCGGGTACGCCGACGGCGGCCGCGGGTGGCGGCCGCCGTCGGGTCAGGGGGTTCGCGGTCGTGGGCCGCCGCCGGTGCCGTGCTGCGACGGCGGCCCGGTGCCCTAGGAGTGCGGGCAGGTGTCCTGGTACTCGGAGATGTTCCTGTCACCCCGGGGCGCGGGGCACAGGAACTGCTCGTAGCGGGTGTCGTTGTCGACGAACCGCTTCAGCCACGAGATGCTGTACTTGGCGATCGTCGTGTTGGAGCTGTTGGGTGCGAAGTGGCCGGCCCCGTCGAGTTCCAGGTAGGCCTTCTCCGAGGAGGCCGGGATGCTGTTGTAGAACGGCTTGGAGTGCAGGCTCACCGAGGCGATGGTGTCGTTCTCCGCGCCGACGATCAGCGTCGGGACCCGGATGCCCGACCAGTTCTTGGTCAGGTTCCACGCGGTCAGCGGGATGGCCGCCTGCAGCTGCGGCCGGCTGTTGGCGGCCTCCAGGGTGCCGCCACCGCCCATCGAGTGCCCCATCACGCCGAGCCTGCCGGCGTCGACCCGGCTGGCCGCCGAGCTGCTCTGCACCAGGTAGTCGAGCGCGGCCAGCAGTTGCCTGCCGCGGCTGGCGGGCTGGTCCGCGGTGGTGATGGTGTCGATGTTGAAGACCACGAAACCGTGGGAGGCCAGCCGCGAGGCGAGCCAGGCCATGCTCGACCTGCTCGCGGTGTAGCCGGGGGCGATGGCTATTCCGCCGAAGGTCCCCTCGCTGGTGGACGTCGGGTAGTAGATCGTCCCTCCGCCGAAGCCGGTCACCCGGAGCGAGGAGACGTTGGTCTCCGCGATCGCGAAAGGCCCTCTGACCGCCTCGATGCCGGCGTTGGTCGGGTCGGGGCCGCGGTCGTACGGGCCCGCGGCGGCGGCCTGTGCGGCGGGGGCCGCGACGGCCTGCGCGGTGGGCGCGAGGCCCCCGCCGGTGCCGAGCAGAGCGAGTGCGAGGGTCAGCGTGGCGACAGTCGTCGCCCGGCGGGACCGCCTGGGCGCGTGGGCCTGGGGGGTGGTGCTGTACGGCTGCACGTTGCTGTACTCCGTTCCTGTGGGGGGAACCAGGGCGATACGGTGGTCGGCCGACGACCGTTCGTCGCGCGCCGGTCCGCCGCCGGAGGTGGCGACGGCACGGTCGGCGCTACCGGGTAACCCCTCGGGTTTCTGACATTCGCCACTTTCTCGTTGTCAGGTCCGGAGTGCATCGGTGAAATCACCCGTACTGCACTGCACCCGTGAATCAGGACATCAGTCGCACCAGCTCCACCCGCGAGCGGATGTCGAGCTTGGTGAAGATGTTCCTGAGGTGGTGCTCGACGGTCCTCGGGCTCAGGAAGAGCCGGGCCGCCACCTCCCGGTTGGTGGCGCCGTCCGCGACGATCCGCGCGATCTGGTACTGCTGAGCCGTGAGTTTCTCGGTGGCCTTGGGGCGGGACGACCTGACGGCCTCCCCGGCTCCGCGCAGCTCGGTGCGGGCCTGCTCGGCCCAGAGGCGCGCGCCGGACCGCTCGAACGTCTCCAGGGCGCTGTGCAGATGCTCCCTGGCCGCGCCGGGACGCCGGTTCCTGCGCAGGGCGCTGCCGAAGAGCAGCTGGGTGCGAGCCGTCTCGAACTCGGAGAAACCCTGGTGGTGCAGGTCGAGCGCTGCTCTGAAGTACTCCTCGGCGTCACCCGGGGCGGCCAGGAGCGCGTGACAGCGCGTGGCGAGCGCGCGCCGGTCGGGGCTGCGAGTGCTGCCCACCCAGCGGTCCAGCACCCGCAGGGCCCTCTCGGCCGCCTTCCGGTCGCCCGTGCGCGCGGCGGCCTCGACGAAGTGGGGCGTCGACATGACCCGCACCACGAGGTGGCCGCCTGTCCCGCCCGACCTGGACGTGGCCCGTAGCCGCTTGGCCGCGTCGGCGTGGCGTCCCGCCGCGAGGTCGAGGTGGGCCAGCGCCCAGTTGCCGAGTGCCCCCGCCACGCCCAGGCCATGGGCGCCCGCCAGCTCGATGGCGCTCGCCGCCCTGATCGCGCACGTCTCCTCGTCGCCCTCGACGGCCGCGGTGAGCGCGAGCCATCCCAGGTGCTGGCCCGCGCTGTTGGGCCTGCCGCGCTCCTGGGCGATCCGGAGCCCCTCGACGGCGCTGGCGGCGATGGAGGCGTAGCGGCCCATCCAGATCTCGGCCTGGATCATGAACTCCAGTACCTGAGGCACCGTGGAGACCGCCCCGAGCGCGCGCGCCGTCTCCACCGCCCGGCCGAACAGCCGCTGCGCCTGCGCGTCGTCACCCAGCAGCAGGCCGGCCACCCCCGCCCACACCAGCACCGACGGGGTGCGCACCGAGGGCGCGAGCTCCAGCACCCGGCGGAGCGGATCGGCCGCCTCCCGGTGACGGCCGCCGAAGGTCGCCGCCGTACCGGCCAGATACTCGAACATCAGCTGGGTGGCCGCCGGGTCGTCCGGGCGGCGCAGCGTGGCGGCCCGCCGTGCTATGTCCAGGTAGCGGACGTTGTCGCCGGCCAGATAGCTCGCCTCGCCCGCACGGATGAACACCCGGACGGCCTGTCCCCGGTCCCTGTCCAGCAGCGACTCGGCCGCCGACATCAGGTCGTCCCCGGCGCTGCCGGTCTTCCCGCTGCGCAGCTCCAGGCTGCCGCGGATCAGCTCGGCCTGGCTCCGTACCTCCTCGGAGATGGTCAGCGAGTGCAGGCGGGCCAGCAGCGACCGGGCGCGCCGGGGCAGCCCGGCACGCCACGCGCGGTTGGCGGCGGCGGCCAGGCGCGCGGCCTTGACGTCGCCGTGCGCGGTCAGCTCGGCCGCCCGCTCGAAGGCGAGGAAGGAGGCCGGATGGCCGCCCTGGAAACCCGCCGCCGCGGCGGCCGCGGCCAGTTCGTCGGCCAGCGACTCGTCGGGGCCGTCCATCGCGGCGGCTCGATGCCAGGCGCGCCGCAGCCGCTGGTGGTCGTGGCGCAGCACGCCGGCGAGCAGGCGGTGCGCCGTGCGGCGCCGGGCAAGCGAGGAGCCGGCGTAGACCACGGCCCGCATCGCGGGCTCGTGGAAGTCGTAGCGGTCGCCGGCGACATCGGTGACGCGGACGATCACGCCCGCCCTCTCCGCCGGTTCGAGCACGGTCAGCGCGCACCGCGGCTCCGCGGCCTCGAGCAGGGTGACCGTCTCCAGATCGGGGTCGGCCGCGAGCAGCAGGAGCATGTCCGCGGTGTCGCCGGGCAGCCGCGCCAACCGGTCGGCGTACGCGCGCCAGAGCCGCCCGCCTCTCGGCAGCGTCTCGGGCGGCGCGGCGGCACCGGAGAGCTGCTCGGGACTGAGCGACCGGGCGAGCTCCCCGAGCGCGAGCGGGTTGCCGCAGGCGATCTCCAGCAGCGACGCCCGCACGTCGTCGGTCAGTCCCGGCACCAGGTCGCCTGCCAGCCGCCCGGCCGCCTCCTTGTCCAGGGCGTCCAGCTCGAAGGCCGGTATGTCGTCGGGGACGGCGGTGCCGTCGTCGGCACCGAACAGCAGTGCCACCGCCTCCCCCGTCAGCCGCCTGGCCGCGAAGAAGAGCGCCTCGCGGCTGGGCGCGTCGAGATGGTGAACGTCGTCGACGCAGGCCAGCACCGGGCCGCCGGCAGCCGCCAGGAGGTTGAGCACCGCGGCGGGAAGCGCCAGCCCGCCGTCCACCGCGCCCAGTTCCAGTGCCCGCGCCAGCGCCGCGGCCTGTGCCGGGGGCAGCGCGGGCAGCCGGTCGGCGACCGGCCGGAGCAGTCCGTGCAGCCCGGCGCAGGGCAGGTGCGACTCCGCCTCGCTGCCGCGCACCCTGAGCACGAAGAAGTCGCCCGACTCGCCCGCGCGTTCAGCCGCGACATCGAGCATCGCGGTCTTTCCCGTTCCCCGCGCCCCCCGCAGGATCAGCGCGCCTCCGGATCCGTCGCGCGCGGCGTCGAGGAGTCGCAGCAGTGCGTCCTGCTCCGCGTCACGGCCGTGCAGCGCCGGTGACCGGGTGACGGGGGAGGGGGAGGGCATGTCCCAGTGTTACGCGCGTATGTCGCGCCTGGAAAGGGCCGGTGCGGGGGTCTCCGCCGGTCCGCGCCGGTGCCCCGGCAGTTTCCGCGGGGAAGACCGGTGATTTCACCGATGCGCGCCGGGGAAACGGGCCGGAGGCGGCAACCGGGCCGGAGGGAGGGGGTCTCCGGCCCGGTTCAGGGGGTGCTCACCAGCCCGGGACGATCATCTTTCTGGCCTGCCCGGGGTCGTCCGCGCCCAGGGCGAACCGGGCGTTGTCGCGGCACTGCGCCAGGGAGTGCGCGGCGAGGCTCTCCCGCACCGCGGGAACGCTGGGCGCCGACATCGACAGGCTGGTGACGCCCAGCCCGACCAGGACCGTCGCCAGGAGCGGGTCCGCCGCCGCCTCGCCGCACACGCCGACGGGCTTGCCCACCGCCTGCCCGGCCGCGGCGCAGTCGGCGATCAGCTGGAGCAGCGCCGCCTGCCAGGGGTCGAGCAGGTCGGCGAGATCTCCGTGCTGCCGGTCGGAGGCGAAGGTGTACTGGCTCAGGTCGTTGGTGCCGATGCTCAGGAAGTCGAGCTCCTTCAGCAGGCGTTCGGCACGCAGCGCGGCGGCGGGGACCTCCACCATCGCCCCGACGCGGGCGATTCCCCGGGCGCGGGCCCGCCCGGCGAAGTCGGCCGCCTCGCCCACCGTCGTCACCATGGGCGCCATCACCCACGGCTCGGCTCCGCTCTGGCGCGCGGCCTCGGCGATGGCGTCGAGCTGGGTGTCGAGCACCTCGGGCCTGACCCGGGACACCCGCAGCCCCCGCACGCCCAGCGCCGGATTGGTCTCTTCGGCCAGCCCGAGGAACGGCAGCGGCTTGTCGGTGCCCGCGTCGAGGGTGCGGACCACGACGTGCCCGCCGGGCGCGGCGCGGAAGACCGCGGCGTAGGCGGCCACCTGCTCCTCGTAGCCCGGCTCCTCACGCCGGTCCAGGAAGAGGAACTCCGTACGGAACAGTCCCACTCCCTCGGCGTCCACCCCCTGCGGGGCGAGGTCGGCCGCGGAGCCGATGTTGAGCAGCAGCTTGACCGGGTGGTCGTCGGAGGTGCGGCCGGGGCCCCGGCTCGTGCTCGCCCGGCGGCGTTCGGCCTCCGCCAGGCGCTGGATCTCGGTGGCGGCCTCCTCGCCGATGCCGACCTCCACCTCGCCCCGCAGACCGTCGACGGACACCCACGTCCCCTCGCCGACCTCGCTCATCTCCCGGCAGGCGACCACGGCGGGCAGGCCGCGGGCGCGGGCCAGGATGGCGGTGTGGCTGGTCGGGCCGCCCTTTGAGGTGACGAGGGCGAGGACGGTGTCGGGGTCCAGGTTCACCGTGTCGGCGGGGGAGAGATCCTCGGCGACCAGGACGAAGGGATGACCGGGGGTGGGCACCCCGGGGACGGGTAGGCCGAGCACCGTCGCGACGGCCCGGTTGCGGACGTCGTCGAGGTCGGCGGCTCGTTCGGCGATGTAGCCGCCCGCCGCCAGCAGTGCGCGCCGGTGGTGGGCGCATGCCTCGTCGATGGCGTACGCGGCGTCCTTGCCCGACCTGACGGCGGCCTCTACGGACTCGTGCAGACCGGGGTCGTCGGCGATGAAGGACTGCGCCTCCAGGATCGCCCGCGCGTCGGTGTCGGGTGCCTTCTCCGCCCGCTCCGCCAGTTCGGTGGCGGTGGCTCGCAGCGCGTCCAGCGCCCGGCCGAGTTCGGCGTCGGCGTCGGCGACCGGCGTGGGGGCCGGCAGCTCCGGCGGGGCCGCCATCCGGCAGACCCGTCCAGCGGCCCGCCCTGGGCTCACGCCCAGGCCCTTGAGCGTCTCAGCCATGCGGTGTCTCTTCGGCGTCGAGGTCGCGGGCGAGCAGGTCGGCGAGGGAAGCGAGGGCCTCGTCGGCTCCCGGTCCCTCCGCGTCCAGGGTGACCTCCGTGCCGTGCGTCGCGCCCAGCGCCAGCACGGCGAGCATGCTGTTGGCGGGTACGGGTTTGCCTTCCCCGACACGGATGCGGACGGGCATCCCCTGCCTGGCCGCGGCCTGCACGAAGATCTTCGCGGGCCGGGCGTGGAGGCCCGTGCTTGAGGCGATGACCACTGTCCTCTCCGGCATCTCCGGTTCTCCTTCTGCGTGTTCTGCGAGTGGTGTGAGCTTGCGCCGGCTCTCCCGCCGGATCCGGCGGGAGGCGGGTGGGGCACTCCGGTGTGGGTGGGCGGGTCTTCCGGAGGTTCCCCGGCACGGTCTTGCGCTCCTGTCCGGCCCGGAGGCCCGGAGCTCCGGGGGCCGGAGCTCCGGGCCGGGGGCGGTCAGGGCTCGATGGTGACCTTGATGGCCTCACCCCTGCTGACGATGTCGATCGCCTCCAGGACCTCGGTCAGAGACAGACGATGCGTGATCAGGT